>NZ_JBEZYG010000008.1:0-319107 GCF_040638385.1 Streptomyces sp. NPDC026589 | reverse complement strand
ACGCCACCCCCGCAACTACCTGGCCTTTCTCGGCCTCGCCGCAGCCCTCTGCTGCTACAAGCGACTCCTCCGACTCACCACATAGGACACGGTCTTAGCCCGAGCGATGGGTTTTCCCGGCCGGCGTAGCCACTTCCTCTGCGGGTGTGAATACCTTTACGCGTATGTAGTCTTCGACGCATGGTGCACCGGGTCGTCAGCTCTGGAGCGGAGACGATTGGAGGGGCGGTGAGTGCCGAGTAGCGAAGATTCAATGGATCTTCTGCTGCTCCAGCCATTTGAAGACCTCGGTCCTTTTGTACAGGACCTTTGCATTCCTCCCTCGGCCGAGTTTGTATCCTTTCAAGCCCAGTTTTGACGCCTCCCTGTAGACCCAGCTGGTGGACATGCTGAGCATTGTGGCGACTTCGGCAGTTTCTATGAGGACAGGCTCGACAGGCTGGTGCCTGCGCGATCGGCCGTTGTCGGTGCGGGTTTCATCTGGGTGCGGCTGCGGTCCCATGGGTAAGAGGGCTCCTTGAGGCTGGCCGCCGCGTTGGATCGCGTTGGGTCCAGCCGGATCTCGAAGGTTCATGGCGCCCGTTCCGTGCCGCTCCGAAGAGTCGCCGGGCGGGCCGTGGCCATGGTCGCGAGAATCGGCGGCTTCGCTGCCCCGTGATTAGCTGCTAGGTTGCCGCGCCGCACGGCCCTTCCGGGAGTCGTGCAGGCTGCAACCCCTGTCGGCTCGTCGGGGTGACGGTGATCACGGATACCCGCGGGGGAGAGCTGCATAGGCTTGCGGAGTCGTCGCGGTGGAGCTCAGGAGGGTTAGTGGGCCCTCCCGATGCGACCTGACGAAGCATCAGGAAAGTCAGCAAGTGGTCAGCATGAGTCCTGAAAAACCTGGGGAACGCTACCCGAACATGCGACTCGTTGTAGGGTGAGGAAACAGCCCTTGACCTGCAAATACGCAGGCAGGGAGCCTACGTCCAGGAGTACCTCGATGATACGTACAATATTCAAGTCCAAGATCCACCGTGCCACCGTCACCCAGGCCGATCTGCACTACGTCGGTTCCGTGACGATCGACGCCGCCCTGATGGAGGCCGCCGACCTGCTCCCCGGTGAGCTGGTCCATATTGTTGACATCGACAACGGCGCCCGCCTGGAGACCTACGTCATCGAGGGCGAGCGCGGCTCCGGCGTCATCGGGATCAACGGCGCGGCCGCACACCTCGTGCACCCCGGTGACCTGGTCATTCTGATCAGCTACGCACAGGTCGACGATGCCGAGGCCCGTGCCCTCGTGCCGCGGGTCGTGCACGTGGACGCGGAGAACCGGATCGTGGCGCTCGGAGCCGACGCCTCGGCGCCGGTTCCCGGGACCCGTACGGAGCGGAGCCCGCAGGCCGTCGTCGCGGGCGGTTGAGGTCGCCGTCCGTGTTTCCGGGGCGAGCGACGTCCAGGGTCACGAACGAGAAAGCAGGAGTCATGGCAGAGAAGGCAGCTGTGGAGATCAGGGACGACCGGGAGCACGGCAGTCTCGTGGCGTACGAGGACGGCAAGCAGGCCGGGACCATCGCGTACTTCGTCATGGACCCGGCTCCCGGCGCGCTGGTGGCCGTGCACACCGTCGTCCGGCCCGAGCACGAGGGCAAGGGCGTCGCGGGGGCGCTGGTCCGGGAGTTCTACGCCATGGCCGCCCGCGAGGGCGTTCCCGTCGTTCCGCTCTGCCCGTACGCGGCGAAGTGGGCACAGCGGCACCCCGACGAGGCGCCCGAAGCCCCGGCCGAGCTCGTCCAGGAGGCGGAGCGGCAGCTCAGGAACCACCCCGAGCTGTTCTGAGACCTGATACCTGGGACCTGGGACCTGGGACCGGTGCGGGTGTGGCGGGGGCGTTCGGAGCGGTCCTTCGGCCGCCGTTCCCCGCACGCTTCCCGTCACGCGGTAAGCGTCGTGGCCGATCCGTTGCGGGGTGCGAGGTCCCGGCGGATGTACCACTCGGTCCCCAGCACCTCGCGCTGAACAGCCACGGGGAGAGAGGCGATCCGGCCGGGTGCCGCTCCGCGGTCCACCTCGCTGCGGTGCGCGAGGATCGCGGCCAGTTTCCGCGGAAGCCAGGGGCCGACGTCGACGGTCGTGGTGATCCAGGCGTCCTCCGAGCAGTACAGGGCGTCGGCCGGGGTTCCCGTCCGGGCCAGCCGCCCGCCCACCGGAACAGCGGCCGAGCGGGGGTGCGTGGCGAGGTAGAGGGCGCTCGGCTGCCAGGGCTCACCTGACCCCGGACAGAAGCGGGGGAGGCCGGCGGCCCGGACCGCCAGCGCGGTGACCCGGTGGGCGTGCACATGGTCCGGGTGGCCGGTCATGCCCCCGTAGGCGTCCACCGTGATGACGATCTCCGGCCGGACGTCACGGATGTGGCCGACGACGGCCTCCACGGCCTCGTCCAGCGGCGCGTCGAGGAACCGGGGCCGGCCTGGGGCCGACTCCGGCACGCGGGCGTCCGCGTAGCCGAGCAGTCGTGGGGCGCCCGCGCCCAGGGCGTCGAGGGCCTCGGCGAGCTCGGCGGCCCGGTGCGTGCCCTCCGCCCAGGTCGCCGTGACCACCGCGGTCCGGGCGCCGTCGGCCGCGTGCTGAGCGAGGACGCCTCCGCAGAACAGGGACTCGTCGTCCGGATGGGCGTGGACGGCGAGAACGCTCGGCAGGGGCATGAGGGACACCTTTCGCATCGATGGCGCCGGTCGCGGATCCGGACGGAGCCGGCCAGGTCCGGGCAGCTCGCCGGAGTCCTGCCCACTCCGGACGGTGCGGCACACACCGGCTCGCGCCGCGGTCGCCGGGTGCGGGTGTGGACTCGGCAGGCGCGGGCAGCCGCTCCGGGAGACGGTGGAGGAAAGCTTCATCTGTCCATTTCGTGCCGTTGTGGAGGATCGCGATGACCCACCCGTACCCCGACCCCGTACCGCCTTCGCCGACCCCTCCGCCCGTACCGGGCCCGCCCACTCCGGTACCCGGCCCGCCGCCCGTGCCGCCGGGTCCCGGGCCGGTGCCGCCCGGACCCGCGCCGGACCCGATCCCGCAGCCGCCCGCGCCCGGACCGGACCCCGTGCCGGATCCGGAGCCCGAGCCGCAGCCCGCCGGGACGTGACCGGTGGCCGGTCGGCCGGTCCGTCCCGGCCGGCCGGCCTCGGCTGTACCGGCCTCGCCCGTTGCCTCGCCCCGCCCGTTCAGTCGCCCCGTTCGATCAGCGCGTCCGCGTGTGCGAGACCGCTCTCCGCCGCGATGTCGTCCAGCGACTGCGCGTCCCGCACCGTCACGAACGTCACCTGTCCGTCGTGGCCCGGACCGTCCGCCGGCCCCGGACCCGCCCGGAAGCCGTACACCGCGGGACGGGGCAGGCTGTTGTACGCCCACGGGGTGGAGAAGTAGTACGCCCCCGTGTCGTACAGCACGACGACATCGTCCTCGGCCAGTTCCGGCAGCTCCCGGCCGTACGCCACCACG
Source organism: Streptomyces sp. NPDC026589 (assembly GCF_040638385.1). Lineage (NCBI taxonomy): Bacteria > Bacillati > Actinomycetota > Actinomycetes > Kitasatosporales > Streptomycetaceae > Streptomyces > Streptomyces sp. NPDC026589. Next base: position 315,624 of record NZ_JBEZYG010000008.1, on the reverse strand, counting down.
TCCCCCGCGAAGCAGCACGGCCCCGCGATGTCCTGCGCCAGCGGCGGGCCGCTCTTGGGCGTGCCGTCCGGGCCGAACGCCCCGATCCGCAAGGGCCAGGCGTCGGGCATGAGGACGGTACGGGTGGCGGTCTGCGCTCCCGCGTGGGTGAGCGCGATCCGGCGGCCCCCGGCATCCTTCGTGTACTCCACCCGGGCCCCGATGAACCCGTTCTTCGCCAGCAGCGAGCGGCCGAACTCCGTGACCAGGGAGTAGCGGCCGGAGAAGAGGCCGGGGGCGGCCGCCGTCAGCGCCGTCACGTAGTCCGCGTAGCGGGGGCGTACGGTCTCGTCGGCGAAATTGACCGGCAGGCCGCCGCCGATGTCCAGGCTGGTGACCTGTCGGACGCCCAGCGTCGCGTTGATCTCCTCGGCCAGCTCGTACGTCCGTGCCACCCCGTTCGCGATCAGCTCCAACGGGCAGCCCTGGGAGCCCACGTGGGCGTGCAGCCGGGTCAGCCACGGTCGCTCCCGGAAGGCCCCCACGATGGCCTCGCGGGCCCCCGGGTCGCGCAGCGCGACCCCGAACTTCGAGGTGTCGGTCGCCGTGCTCATCGGCCCGATGGAGCCACCGCCCACCTGAGGGTTGACCCGCAGTCCGAGGACCGAGGCGGTGCCCGGGGTGCGCAGCGCGTCGATGCGGCGCAGTTCGTCGAGGCTGTCGGCGTTGACGGCGACGCCGAGGGCGAGCGCCAGCCGGATCTCCTCACGGGTCTTGGCGGGGGAGTCCAGGACGACACGGGACGCGGCGAACCCGGCCTCCACGGCCAGCCGCAGCTCACCGGGGCTCGCCACCTCGCACCCCATGCCGCAGTCGGCGAGCAGCCGCAGCACCGGGACGAGGGAGCAGGCCTTGGCCGCGAAGGTGTGCAGCACCTCGGGCGTGGCGGCGAAGGCGTCGTGCAGGTCGCCGACGGAGGCGCGTACGCCCTCCGTGTCGATGAATCCGGCGACCGGGCTGCCCTCGCCCAGCAGCCCCTGCCCGACGGCCGCCCGGACTACGGGGTCGAAGCGGGCGGCCGGCGATGCCGTGCCGCCCTCGTGGTGCGCGGAAGTCGTCTGCGTCATACGGCCAGAGTCCCTGATGGCTGCCCCCAGGTCTTCGGCGGAACGGGGGCGCTCGGTCGCCCGGACACGCGCCGACACGCGCCGGTGAGCGCCCCCGGGGATCAGGCGATCAGGCCGACCACGGCCTCCGGTGTCAGCATCCGGAAGGTGAAGGCCTGCTGGAAGTAGAGGTGGATGCTCGTGGCGTCGTGGTCCGCGTAGCCGATCGACAGGTCCTGGCCGAGGCAGAGCTCGAAGTCTCCGCCCCGGGTGGACAGGAGCACCCCGCCCTTGACCGCGGGCGCCCACAGGATCTCGCCGTCCACCAGGCGGCTCAGATGTGTCTTGACCGGATAGCCGTGGTCCGAGGTCTCGGCGGCCTCGGTGAACGCGTCCGCGCCGAGCAGCAGCCGGTACGGTCCGTCCACACCGGCCAGCCGCAGCCGCGTCACGGCCTGGCTGACCGCCACCGGATAGTCCCGCGCGTCGGCCGGCAGCGGGAGAGGATCGTGGGAGGAGCCGTCCCGCAGGCCGGTGATCCCGGCCGCCCCGTACCCGTCGATGATCGCCATGTCCTCGGCGAACGCGCAGGTGCGTGCCGCGTCCTTGACGGGCTGCCAATCGCTGTCGGCGGAGCCGCGCTCCACGTCGTCCACGGCCTGGCGGGTCACCGTGAACGGCACCCGCCACTCGATGACCGGCATCGATGTCCGGGCCCGGGCCGCCACGTCCGGGGTGGGCGGATCGATGTCGTTCAGATGGCCGTCGCCGACCGCGGCCAGTGTCGGACCTGCCGGATCGGACACGTCGACGACGCGGCGGCCGGCGACATGGCGGCGGAAGGTGCGCCGGGCCTCCTCCTCGATCTCGTCCCAGGCGGACGGGGTGACCGGTGCGAGTTCGCGATGCAGATTGTTCATCACTGGGCGCTTTCTTGCAGGCTGCCGATGCGCAGCGAACCGTGGCCCGCCCCGGCCGCGAGAGACTCCTGCCGGACGGGTGCGGGCACCGGCTCCGGCCGGTCCCCGGCGCGGGTCAGGACGGGCGGGGACGGCGGAGCGGCGAGGAAGTCGGCGCGGGGGGCGAAGAAGAGGGAACCGGTGACCGCCGTGGAGAAATCGAGGATGCGGTCGTGCGTCCCGGGCGGATCGCCGAGGAACATGTTGCGGAGCATCCGCTCGGTCACGTCGGGATCGGCGGCGTACCCGATGAAGTACGTACCGAACTCGCCCGTCCCGAAGCTCCCGAACGGCATGTTCGCCCGCAGGATGTCCCGTTCGGTGCCGTCCGGGTCGGTGATCGTGTTGAGCGCGAGGTGGGAGTCGGCGGGTTTCTCGTCGTCGGGGAACTCCACGTCGTCCGACTTGGTGCGGCCGATGACGCGTTCCTGCTCCTCCACGGAGAGCGCATTCCAGGACGTCAGGTCGTGCAGGTACTTCTGTACGACGACGTAGCTGCCGCCCTCGAACTCCGGGTCGTCCTCCGCCCCGACCAGTGCCGCCGAGCGGGCGTCGTCGCCCACCGGGTTCTCCGTACCGTCCACGAAGCCGAGCAGGTCCCGGTGGTCCAGGTAGCGGAAGCCGTGCGTCTCGTCCACGATCCGCAGCGCCCCGCCGAGCTTGTCGAGCAGCTGGGCCGCCCACGCGTAGCAGACGTCCATCCGCTCGGCCCGGATGTGCAGCAGTACGTCGCCGGGGGTCGCCGGGGCATGGTGGAGAGGGCCTCGCAGCTCCGGGAACGGGTGGAGGTGAGCCGGGCGCGGCCCGGCGAACAGCCGGTCCCAGGCGCTGGAGCCGAAGCCCGCGACACAGGCGAGACCGGCGTCCGGGTAGCGGAAGCCGAGCGACCGGGCGGCGGCCGCGACATCCGGCAGCACGTCCAGCACCGCGCTCTCGCCGCCCGGCTCGATCGTGCCGACCAGGAACAGCGCCGCGCTGGTCAACGGCGCCACGACGGGCTGGACGGAGACGGGACCGGGGACGGCGTCGGGCATGCGCGCACTCCACTACGACGGTGTACGGACGGCGGTGGATTGCCGGTGGTGAACGGTCGGCGGTCGGGGACCAGGGTGAACAGCGCTCGCAGCCACTAACCCATGTCCCGTCCCCGACCGCACGCCGGGAGCGCCCGGCCGGGGGAGCACGCCCGGGCGCGGACCGGGGGCCCGCCCGGGAGAGGGCGCGGACCGGAGGCCCGCCCCCTCTCCGCCTCAGCCGTCGCGGAGGGCCGTCCGCAGGGCGTCGACGGCGAGCCCGCGGGCGACGTTGGCGGCCCGGGTGTCGCGCAGGCTGTCCAGGAGGAGGAAATCGTGGACCATGCCCGCCACCCGGACGGACGTCACGTCCACGCCGGCCTCGCGCAGCCTGTTGGCGTACTTCTCGCCCTCGTCGCGCAGGACGTCGGCCTCGTCGGTGATGACCGGCGTGGTGGGCAGGCCCCGGAACTGCTCCAGTGAGGCCCGCAGTGGCGAGGCGCACACCTCCGTGCGGTGGGCGGGGTTGCCGGTGTAGGCGTCCCGGAACCACTTCATGCCGTCGCGGGTGAGGTAGTAGCCCTCGGCGAACTGCAGGTACGCAGGGGTGCTGAAGTCGGCGTCGGTGACCGGGTCCAGCAGGACCTGCGCCTTGAGGCCGATGCCCCCGCGTTCCTTGTTCATCAGCGCGAACACCGCCGCCGTGCAGCCGCCGGCCGAGTCGCCGGTGACGGCGATCCGCGAGGTGTCCAGTCCGTGTTCCGCTCCGTGCTCCACGACCCACCGGCCCACGGCGTAGTTCTGCTCCACCCGGGTGGGTATCTCGCCTCGGGTGCGCGGTCGTGGACGGGGAAGACACCCGCCGCCCCGGCGCCGACGGCGAGTTCGCGGACGAGGCGGTCGTGGGTCCGGTCGTCGCCGAGGACCCAGCCGGCGCCGTGGATGGAGAACACCACCGGCAACGGTCCTGTGGCCCCCCTGGGCCGGATGACGCGGGTGCGGACCGTGCCCCACTGGCCCGCCGCCTTCGGCGGTGCGTGGTGTGCTCGGGGCGGGGGACCAGGGGCCCGGGGGCAGCCGCGTTCAGGGCGGGCGCTCGCCGACAGCCCGCTCACGGCGAGGGCGAGGCGGCCCCGCCACCGGCGGAGGGGCCGGTTCCGGGCGCCGGACCGGCCTCCAGGAGCGCGTCGTCGTCCCCCGGCTCGGGGATCACATGCATCGCGGCCTCCTCGGCCGACGCCGCCGCCCCGTCGATGCCCACGTCGCTGGCGGTGAGGGTGGCCGGGACGCTTCCGTCCGCCTGCTGGGTCAGCCGTCCCGCGCGGGCGACGCCGACCTCGTCGTCCCACGGCTCGCCGTCGCCGTCCACCAGATCGCCCACGCCGTCTCCGGCGGCACCGTCCGGCTCGGGCACTTCCCTGGTCAGCCGCGCTTCGAGGGACTCGCCGGTGTGCCGCTCGTTGGCCGTGGTGCCGAGGCCGTCGACGACCCAGGGGCGGTCCGGCGGAGCGTAGCCCTCGTCCAGCGGGTCGCCGGTTCCGGACGGATCCATGAGCGTGTCCCCGGCGTCGAGCTGTTCGTCGGGGTCGGAGGCCTCGGGTTCCTGGGGCTGGTAGACGTCGTCCCCCCAGTCGGTGTCGCTCATGGCGCGTCCTTTCCTCCGGGAGTACCGAATACCACTGTCCCCTGTACGCAATTCCACTCCGGTCCCGCTCCGGCCGCAAAGGGAAGATCGGATTCCGGGGCCGGGGACGGGTCTCGCGGACCGGCCCGTACGCAGGTCGCGGCCCGTTCGCCGCGCATCCGGGGGTCGGGCCGCACCCGGAGCCGTCCCACGCCGTCTTCGGCCGACGGAGCGCCCGGCGGCGGACCGGGGCACTTCCCACCGCACGTACACTCGGGCCATGGGACGCAGCGCCGAACCGAGGACCCGCCCGCACCGGGCCGTGTCCGCGCTGCCCCCGGCCGCCACCCGCGCGGCTGTGCCCCCGGCGCCCGCGGACGCGGCGCCCGGAACGGGCCGTACCGCACTGCACGGCCACGGCTAGCGGTCCACGCGGCGGTTCCCGACAGCAGCGTCCGGCGCCCCCGGCCCCCGGCGTAACCGCACCGGCCCGCCCTCTCACCCACACCAGCACACCACCGCACCAGCACACCACCACTCCGGCCCGCTGAGCGCCGGAGCTCACCGTCGCCTCCGGCGCTCGTCGGACGAGAGAGTCACGAGCGGCTCCACAGCACCACGCGGCCCACGGCGCACCCGCCCGTGCCGCTTCCCGGCGACGGCCGCACCAGCCGGACGGCGCCGCACTCGAAGGGATCATCGTGAAGCTGAGCGACCTCATGGCCGGGCAGGACCACCACGTGCTGCGGGGAACCCCCGCCCGCACGGACGTCACCGCCGGAGCGACGTTCGACGCGGACCGGGTCACCCCCGGCTCCGTCTTCGCCGCGGTGCCCGGCCACGCCGCCGGCGGCCCGGAAGCCGTCGCCCCGGCGGTCGCCCGCGGAGCTGTCGCCGTACTCGTCGACGAACAGGCGCCGCCGCTGCCCGCGGCACTGGGCGACGTGTGCGCCGTGCGCGTCCCCGATGTCCGCAGGGCCGCGGCGGTTCTCGCCTCCCGCTACTTCGGCGAACCGGGCCGGGCGATGGACCTGATCGCCATCACCGGCACCAACGGCAAGACCTCCGTCTCGTACATGACCGAGTCGGTGCTGCGGATCGCCGAGGGGGCCCGGGTCGGGGTGATCGGCACCGCGGGCAGCCGCATCGGGGACGAGCCCATCCCGATGCCCCCCTCCGTGCTCACCACGCCGGAATCGCCCGATCTGCAGTATCTGCTGGGGCACATGCGTGACCGCGCCACCGGCAGCGTCGTCCTGGAGGCCACCTCGATGGGGCTGCTGACGTACCGGCTGGACCGTACGTTCATCGACGTCGGCGTCTTCACGAACCTGACCCAGGACCACCTCGACGACCACGGCACCATGGAGAACTACCGGGACGCCAAGCTCCGCCTGTTCCAGGGGTTGTGCCGGCGCGCCGTGGTCAACGCCGACGACCCGGTGGGCGCCGGGATCCGGGAACTGATGCCCGATGCCGTGACCACGTACGCGCTGGACGGCGACGCGGACTACCGCGCGAGCGATCTCACCGTGGACGCCTCGGGCACCCGGTTCACGCTGCACCACGACGGCCGCAAGTACCCGGCGGCGATCCCCTCGCCCGGCCGGTTCTCGGTCTCCAACGCGCTGGCCACCGTGGCGGCCTGCCACCTCCTCGGCCACGGTCTGGCCGGGCTGGTCGACGCGCTGGAGCGGATGCCGCAGATCCCCGGCCGCTTCGAACGCCTCCACACCTCCAGTGGCACCTCGGTGATCGTGGACTACGCCCACTCGCCGGACTCCCTCAGCAAGGTCCTCACCACGATCCGGGGCTTCGCCCGGGCCCGCGTCATCACCGTCTTCGGCTGCGGCGGCGACCGCGACACCACCAAGCGCGCCGAGATGGGCACCATCGCGGGCGACCACTCCGACCTGTGCTTCCTCACCTCCGACAATCCCCGCTACGAGGACCCCGAGGCCATCCTCGACGAGATCGCCCCCGGCATCGCGTCGGCCGGAACGCCGTTCGAGCGGATCACCGACCGCCGCCTGGCCATCGCCGCGGCGCTCGCGGAGGCGGGGCCGGCCGACATCGTGCTCATCGCGGGCAAGGGCAGCGAACCGCACCAGAGCGTCCGGGGCGAACTGCTGCCGTTCAGCGACATGGCCACCGTGCGCGAACTGATCGCCGGATAGGCGCACTGGCGCACACGTGGGCGGAGCCGTCGCGGTCGGGCCGACGCCTACGCGGGCAGTGGCGTACGCGGGCAGAGGCGTACACAGGCGGATGGGAGAGCGGGAGACCGGGCCGACGCCTACGCCGAGACCCACGCCCTGGCGGGCGGCCGGGCCTTCCTCGTCCGCTTCGACCGCCGCCGGGACCGCGTGGGGCGGCGGGTGCGCGCCTGGCACTGCGCGGACATTCCGTTCGCCGTCGGCAACCTCCACGAGGAGAGCGTCCACTTCCTCGTCGGCGGCCCGCCCGGCCCGGCCGACGAGGAACTCTCCCGGCGCGTGACCCGTGCCTGGGCCGGGTTCGCCGCGCAGGGAGACCCGGGCTGGGCGCCCCTCGACGGGCCCGCCGGGAGCGGGGCGACGGTTCGGGTCTGGCGTACGACGGCGGAAGGGCCCGGGGTGGAGTACGGGTTCCGCGACCTGTGGCGTACGGCCGGACTGCCGTTGCTGGAGCCCTGAGGCTCCCTGCCCCAGCGACCGGCCCCCTCCGCCCTCAACCAGCTGGGCAGCCTGACGCCCGGGCCCGCGTGCGAGCGCCGTCCGGGCAGTGGTGGGCCCCGCCGACGCGGATCCGGGGCCGGACGCACACGTGCACGCGGTCGGGACGGGCCCCGTCTACCCGAAGCCGGCCGAGCGGGCCAGCCAGCGGCCCGCGTGCCGTGACACCTCGATGGGGCGGCCGAAGCAGGCGGTCATGCGCTCCTGTGTGAGGACGTCCTCGACCGCTCCCGCCGCGAGGACGCGCCCCTCACGCAGGAGCAGGGCGTGACCGATCGCCGGGGAGAGCTCCTCCAGGTGGTGCGTGACCGTCACCGTCGACAACTCCGGCCGGTTCACGGCGAGATGACGCATGGTGTCGACGAGGTCCTCGCGCGAGGGCAGATCGAGTGCGTTGAACGGCTCGTCGAGCAGCAACAGGGCCGGATCCGCCATGAGGGCGCGGGCGATGAGGATCCGGGCGCGCTGGCCGCCCGAGCAGACGCCGTACGGGCGGTCGGCGAGCTCCTTGACGTGGAGTTCGGCGAGCAGTCCGTGGGCACGCTCGCGCACCTCGTCGTCGTACGACTTCCACAGCGGCTGGACGGTGCCGGAGTGGCCGGTGAGGACGATGGTGTGGCCGGTGAGGTCCCCCGGGACGCGCTGGGAGGTGGAGACATGGCCGATGCGGGTGCGTAGCTCCCGCACGTCGACGCGGCCGAGCCGGTGGCCGAGGACGTCGACCGTGTCGGTGGTGGGGAAGGCGGTGGCGCCGACGAGTCGCAGGACGCTGGTCTTGCCGGCCCCGTTGGGGCCGAGCAGCGCCCAGTGCTCGCCCGCCCGGACGGTCCAGCCGACGCTGTCGAGGATGAGCTGGCCGGTGGTGTGGCGGCGCATGCTCACGCCGTCGAGGGCGGCGACGATACGCCCGTGACTGTGGCCGGTGTTCCCGTCCATGCCGTCGTCCGGCCCCTTCGCGTCGATCAGTACCGCGTCTGCCGCACGGAGGATAGCTGTAGTCGGCATTTATCCGCGTGGGTGACTGCATCGCGGACACGGACCGGTCCTGGCCGTATCTTCCCCCGCCCCGTCGCGGCGGACCTCAGCGCCTGGCCAGGGCGAGCAGACTCAGCCCGAACATCAGGACTCCCAGGGGGAGATGGACCGACGGAAGGTGCGCGATGCCGACCGCGACCTGGACGGAGGCCAGGACCAGGAAGCCCGACGCGTGCAGGACGGGCCGGGACGGGCCGCCGCCCGGCTTCCAGGCCAGAACCGCCGCGAGTACGTACAGCATCGACGCCCCGTACATCACCCGCGCACCGACGCTGTGCAGCGTCTCCCCGTAGGGCGAGGTCATCAGCAGTCCGGAGGAGACCGCTTGGAGGAAGATCGTCAGAGTCTGCAGGGCGATCGCGATCCGAAGGAACGAGAACGCGCGCCGTGCCGGTATCGGAGTGGCCATGCCACGCCCCTTTTCCGCCCGTGGGCAGTCGATCGATAAGGTCTCACCAACCCGACGACACGGGCCGGCGAAAGGTCAGGCGAGGGGGCCGGAGCATGGGGGCGGTGAGGACGGGCGCGGAGGGGCAGGCCGATGAGCGCGGCCGACTGATCAATGTGGCCTACCGGTTGCTCGGATCGCTCGCCGAGTCCGAGGACGCCGTGCAGGAGGCCTTCGCGCGCTGGTACGCGCTGCCGCGGCGTCGGCGGGACGAGATCGTGTCGCCCGGCGCCTGGCTGACGACCGTGACCGGCCGCATCTGCCTGGACGTGCTCGGCTCGGCGCGGGTCCGGCGCGAACGCTATGTCGGCGCGTGGCTGCCCGATCCCCTGCCCGACCCCGTCGAGCGCGGCGGCGGCCGGGGCTCCGACCTCGCGGACCGGATGGTCCTGGACGAGTCGGTGACCATGGCTTTCCTCGTGGTCCTGGAGACGATGACCCCCGCCGAGCGCGTCTCGTTCGTCCTGCACGATGTCTTCCGCTATCCCTTCGCGGAGATCGCCGACGTACTCGGCCGGACCCCCGCCGCCTGCAAGCAGCTCGCGTCCTCCGCCCGGCGACGGGTGTCCGGCGCCCGGACTCCGGTGGCGGCGGACACACGGACGGAGGTGGTGCGGCGGGTCAAGGAGGCCTGGGAGAACAAGGACATCGCGGCCCTCGTCGACCTCCTCGACCCGTCCGCCGTGATGACCGCCGACGGCGGCGGTCTGGTCGGTGCCGCCCTGCGCCCGATCGAAGGGGACGCGCGCATCGCCTCGTACATGGTCGCCATCGCCGACCGGGCCCCGAGGCTGGAACTCCTGGAGCGGTCGGTGAACGGTGCGCCGGGCCTGGTGGCTCTGCGGGGCGGCGTCGTCCTGACCGTGGCCTCGTTCGACGTGACCGACGGCCGCGTCGCCCGGATCTGGGTGGTCCGCAACCCGGAGAAGCTGCGGCCATGGGTGCCGCGGGGGTGACGATCGCCGCTACCCGCGCAGGTCGAGCCGCATCAGGACGCGAGGATGGCCGGCCAGTACCGAGGTGGTGTCGGCGGCGTGGGTGAACCCGGCGCGCTCGAAGTTCTTCCGGATCCCGGGGTACGCCATCGTCGAATCGACCTTGGCGTCACCGCTGTCGAGCGGGTACGCCTCGACCGCCGGCGCACCGTGGGCGCGGGCGAACCCGGCCGCACCGGCGATCAGCTCGTGCGAGATCCCCTTGCCGCGGTGACCGGGGCGAACCCGGACGCACCACAGGGACCAGACCGGCAGGTCGTCGACGTGCGGGATCTTCCGGCTGCGGGCGAAGGAGGTGTCCGAGCGCGGCGCCACGGCAGCCCAGCCCACCGGCTCGTCGCCGTCGTAGGCGAGCACCCCCGGCGGAGGCTCCGCACGGCACAGCCCGGCGGCGTACTCACCCCGCGCCGGACCGCGGAGCCCGGTGTTGAGCTTGGCCGGAATCCGGTAGCTCAGGCACCAGCAGACGTTGGCATCGGGAGACTTCGGGCCGACCAGGGTGCGAACATCTTCGAACACCGAGGCCGGGCGAACTGCGATGGTCATGGCGCCACGATCCCACGACACACCCCGCGAAGCCCGCGGGGAACCGCCCTCGCCCGCGCCGGGAGCGAACAGCCGGGGTCCCGGGGCGCGCCCCGTCCTCAGTACGGCGGCAGTCTCAGCATCCCGGTGCCCTCGCGTACGTCGTGCACGAGCCGGATCTTCCCCACCGGAGTGCCGTGCTCGTCCGTGGTCACCAGGGCCGCGTCGTCGCTGTTGACGCACTGCCCGCGCGCGTCCGGCTCGGGGCAGAACAGCACGTAACCGGTCTGCCGGTCGACGCGGCCCGGCTCCAGCCGCCAGATCCACTGGTAGGTGCTCATGACCACCCGGGGGTAGGTGGCGCGCAGTTGCTCCTTCACCGCGTTCTGCACGGTGTCGCCGAACTTCTGGCGTTCCCGGAACGGGCGGACGACCCGGGCGCTGCCCGTCGTGTCCACCCGGCCGGCCACGATCTCGTAACTCGCCGAGAAATAGGCCTGCTCGGTGAGTGAGGCCAGGAGGTCCTGCCGGGTCAGCCGCATCACGGTGGGCCACGACTCCTCGCCCCGGTGACGCCGGTCGGCGACGGAGGGGGAGACCACGTTCACGTACGACCCCTGAGCCCTCGCCAACGCGCTGTCGGCCCCGCTCGCCGTGACCCAGCGTTGGACGCACTCCCCGATCTCGCCGAGCACCTTCGCGACGGTGGCGTTCGTCAGCTCGGCCACGACGTAGGGCGGGGTGCCGGTCGGGCCCAGGGCGACGACCTCGTAACCGCAGGCGTCGAAGGCGCCCCTGAGCGTGCGGAAGTCCTCGGCCTGCTGTCGCCCGCGCTTCACGGCTTCGGCCAGGACGCCCGCGCAGTCCTCGCGGTCGCACGTGCCCTCGTCGGCCCTGTCCGTGTCGATGCGGAGCCGGACCACGGCGTCGCGGTCGTCGGTCACCGCGAACGCGACCTCCGAGCCGCCGGAGCCCGGGAAGAGCGTGCGTGCTCCGATCGCCTTGAGCTGCCCCGGGAAGTGCTTCTCGGCCAGTTCCTCCGCCGCCCGGCGATCGTCATCGGTGTCGACCACTCCGCACGCGCCCACCAGCACGACCAGCGAACCCGCCAGCGTGCCGGTCAGTGCGGCTCTCCACCGTCTGCGGCGTGATCCGGTCATGATCAGCTCCTCCATCTGGCCCCGTCCGCTGTTCCTGTGACAGTAGGACGAGTGCCTGCGGGCCGGATGAGTACGCCTACTCAACCCGGTGCCCGGCGTCCAAGCGCACCTCTTCCGACCCATCGTCTCCATTGGCATGGACCTGACTATCGAACTCCGCTACAGTCCGGGACGGCACATCTGAGAGCGCTCTCAAGCGGCACGACCGGCATGCGCTCCCGGACGCCTCCCGTTCCACCCCACGTCGCTGGAACAACAGGAAGGGTCACTCCCTTGAGACACGCAACAGTGCTGCGGACCGGTCTGTCCGCACTCCTGCTCCTCGGTGGCTGGGCCGCCGCCGGCCCGTCGTCCGCCTCCGCCGCCCCCACCGAGTCCGCGGAGGCCCCCGCTTCCGCGGCCCTGCTCACCGCGATGCAGCGCGACTTCGGCCTCACCGAGGGCGAGGCCGTCGCGAGGCTCGCCGACGAGAAGGCGGCCACCGCCCTGGAGCCGACGGCGCAGCGCGCGGCGGGCTCCGCCTTCGGCGGCTCCTGGTTCGACGCGAGGGCCGGCAAGCTGGTCGTCGCCGTCACGAACGCCGAGAAGGCCGAGGCCGTACGGGCCGCCGGCGCCGACGTCCGGCTCGTCGAGCACTCGGCGAAGCGGCTCGACGCGGCGAAGGCCCGCATCGACGCCCTGTCCGCCCCGTCCGGCGTGAGCAGCTGGCACGTCGACCCGGCGACCAGCAGCGTCGTCGTGAACGTCGTCGCGTCCGAGCAGCGTGACAACGATGTCCGCTCCTTCGTCGCCGAGGCCCGCGAGGCCGGACCCGTGACCGTGGAGACGACCGCCGAAGCGCCGCGGACCTTCGCCGCGGGAACGGTCGGAGGCGACCCGTACTACACGGGCAACGTCCGCTGCTCGATCGGCTTCTCCGTCCACGGCGGCTTCGTCACCGCCGGGCACTGCGGCGGCGCCGGTCAGTCCGTGCGCGGCTGGGACGGCTCGGCCATCGGCAACTTCCAGGGCTCGTCCTTCCCCGGCAACGACTACGCCTGGGTGAACGTGGCCAACGGCTGGTGGACCGTGCCGGTCGTCCTCGGCTGGGGCACCGTCTCCGACCAACTGGTCCGCGGCTCGAACGAGGCGCCGATCGGCGCGTCCATCTGCCGCTCCGGCTCCACCACGCGCTGGCACTGCGGCAGGGTCCTCGCCAAGAACGAGACCGTCAACTACAGCCAGGGCGCCGTGCACCAGATGACCAAGACGAGCGTCTGCGCCGAAGGGGGCGACTCCGGCGGCTCGTTCATCAGCGGCGACCAGGCCCAGGGCGTCACCTCCGGCGGCTGGGGCAACTGCTCCGGCGGCGGGGAGACCTGGCACCAGCCGGTCAACGAGATCCTCAACCGGTACGGGCTGACCCTGCACACCGCGTGATCCGGCGGAGCCGTTCCGCCGTCCTCCCCGGTGGAGCGGCTCCTGCCGGCGGGTGAGGGTGCCGGGCCCTGAGCGGCCCGGGGTCGCCGGATCCCGTCGGCTCAACGAAGGCACTGTGAGCGGCCCCGCCGGTGTGCGGGGCCGCTTCCGCGTGCGGGTCTGCCGGGAGAGCGTTTTCCCGAAGCCCAGCAGTTGTTGCTCAGCGCATCGTTCACCAGCTATTGACACCCTCTCGACACCGGCGCAACACTGACACCGCCTTGGAGAGCGCTCTCCCGAAGCCCGCGGGTCCGCCGACTCGTGACGTGCGGGGCGGAGTCTCTTCCCGGCTGCACCGTCCAGCTCACCCTTTCCCCCCACCGTGCACCCGATGTGCAGGGATGAAGAGCGGCATGGAGGTATCCCCATGGTGACAAGACTCAACAGAACGACCCTGGTGTCCGCCCTGATCGTGGCGACCGCCCTGGCGCTGGTCACGCTCGGGCTCACCGCGATCACGAACGCCGGGGCGACCGCCGCCGAGGCGGCTCCGCCCCCGGCCGGCAAGCCCGCGGCGGCCTCGCACGTCATGCAGGGCCACAAGATGGCGCCGGCGAAGCCCGTCGCCTTCGGGGACGACCCCGACGGCGACGGCTACATACCGGCCGACCCGCCGGTCACAGGAGTGGAGCCGTCCGACGAGATCCCGCCGCACCGCTACTTCCACGAGTTCCAGGCCAACTGCTCGGTCACCCACACCGCCCCGGACGACCCGATCGTCTACCCGGGCCGGGCCGGCGCCTCGCACGACCACACGTTCATGGGCAACGACACCACGAACGCGAACAGCACCACCGCGTCCCTGAGCGCGGGCGGGACCGCCTGCCTCGCGCCCGGCGACCTGTCCGCCTACTGGATGCCGACCCTCTACAACGGGAACGAGGAGATCCGCCCGGTCGGCCCCCAGACCATCTACTACAAGGCCGGAGTCACCGACTACCGCACCGTACGGCCCTTCCCCAAGGGGCTGCGGTTCGTCGTCGGCAGCCCGACACAGACCGCCCAGGAGTTCCGCGACCACCCCGGGATGGTCGAGGGGTACGAGTGCGGGGAGAGCTACCACAACTACGACTTCCCGGCAGCCTGTCCGACCAGCCGGGACACCCAGCTCAACCTGCGCATGCAGGCGCCCAGTTGCTGGGACGGCAAGCACTTGGACACGCCCGACCACCAGGCCCACATGGCCTATCCGGTCGTGATGGGGGCCAACCAGGACGTCTGCCCGACGAGCCACCCGGTCGCCCTGCCGATGATCGAGTTCAAGATGGCGTGGCCGGTCAACGGTGACATGTCGCAGGTGAGGCTGGCCAGCGGCACCGGCCACTCCTTCCACTACGACTTCTTCAACGCCTGGGACGACGCCACGCTCGACGCCCTGGTCGACCACTGCATCGTCGGTGCTCTCCAGTGCAACGCCCGTGGCTACGACGAGAACAACCCGGGTGAGGGCGCGGTTCTGGACGAGAACTACGAACTGCCCTGACCCTGCCCGTCGCGCCTCCCTCATGGGCGAACCGCGCCCATGAGGGAGAGCGCTCTCCAAGGGGCACGGCCAGTCACCCCGCGACCTGTCCGGCCTGCCTCCCCGGCACCGCTCTTCCCCACGTTTCCCACCCCCACCCCCCCACCCGCACTCCCGTGAGGAGCCCCTCCCCCCATGATCACGTCCCGATTCCGACGACCGGCCCGCCCCCGGGGCCGTACCACCGCACGCCTCGCCGTCGCCGCACTCCTGGCCGCCGCGGCGGCCACGCTTCCGGCACCCGCCGCGCAGGCCGCCGGCAGTGTGGTGAAGGTGACCGGCTCCCCGGGCGCCTGGCAGCTGACCGTGAACGGCGCCCCGTACACCGTGAAGGGCCTGACCTGGGGTCCGTCCGTCGCGGACGCCGGGCAGTACATGCCCGACGTGAAGTCGATGGGCGTCAACACGATCCGTACGTGGGGCACCGACGCCACCACGGAGCCCCTGCTGGACACCGCGGCGGCGAACGGCATCAAGGTGATCGCCGGGTTCTGGCTGCAACCGGGCGGCGGGCCCGGCAGCGGCGGCTGTGTGAACTACCTGACGGACACCGCGTACAAGAACGACATGCTCGCCGAGTTCCCGAAGTGGGTGGAGACCTACAAGGACCATGAGGGCGTCCTCATGTGGAACGTAGGCAACGAGTCGGTGCTCGGTCTGCAGAACTGTTACAGCGGAGACGCGTTGGAGCAGCAGCGCGACGCCTACACCACGTTCGTCAACGAGATCGCCAAGAAGATCCACGCGATCGACCCGAACCACCCGGTCACCTCGACCGACGCGTGGACCGGGGCCTGGCCGTACTACAAGAAGAACGCGCCCGACCTCGACCTGTACGCCGTGAACTCCTACGATGCCGTCTGCGACATCAAGAACACCTGGGAGAACGGCGGCTACGACAAGCCCTACATCGTCACCGAGGGCGGGCCCGCCGGCGAGTGGGAGGTGCCGGACGACGCCAACGGCGTACCGGACGAGCCCGGCGACGTGGCGAAGGCCGAGGGCTACCAGCGGGCCTGGGACTGCGTCGACGGGCACGAGGGGGTGTCGCTCGGCGCCACGCTGTTCCACTACGGGACCGAGCACGACTTCGGCGGCGTCTGGTTCAACCTGCTCCCCGCGGGCCAGAAGCGGCTCTCCTACTACGCGGTGAAGGAGGCGTTCGGCGCGGACACCTCCGGCGACAACACCCCGCCGGTCATCAGCGGTATGACCGTCGACAACGCCTCCGCGGTCCAGGCGGGCAAGCCGTTCACGTTCAAGGCGTCCGTCTCCGACCCGGACGGTGACCCGCTCACCCATCAGGTGCTGGTCAACGCCAAGTACATCGACGACAGTGGCCAGTTGACGGAAGCGGCCTTCACCGACCGGGGTGACGGCACGTTCGAGGTCACCGCACCGGACCGGCTCGGCGTCTGGAAGGTCTACCTCAAGTCGACCGACGGCAAGGGCAACGTCGGCATCGAGACGAAGTCCTTCAAGGTGGTGCCGCCCCGGGTCGACGGGGTGAACCTGGCCTCCGGGAAGCCCACCGAGGCCTCGTCCTTCCAGCCGGACAGCGTCGGCTGCCCCTGCCCGGCGGCCAACGCAGTCGACGGTTCCTTCGACACCCGCTGGGCCAGCGACTGGGCCGACCAGCAGTGGATCCAGGTCGATCTGGGCGCGACCACCTCCTTCGACCACGTCCAGCTGGCCTGGGAGGCTGCCTACGCCAAGGCGTACACGGTCCAGACCTCGGACAACGGGCAGGACTGGAACACCGTTCACACCCAGACGGCGGGCAACGGCGGCATCGATGACATCGAGGTCGCGGGCGACGCCCGCTACGTCCGCGTGAGCACCTCCGAGCGCGGCACCCTGTGGGGCTACTCGCTCTACGAGTTCGGCGTCTACCGGAGCTGATCCGGCAGGGCCAAGGAGCCCTCCGCGCCGTCCCATCCCCGCTGTCGGCGCGGAGGGGGCCCGTGGCGGTCACGGACATCCGTGACCGCCACGGGCTCGCGTTCACGCCCTGTCAACACGTCGCGGAAGGTAGCGTGCTCGGCATGGATCTTCATACCACCGTTGAGCGCGCTCAACGCCTCAAGCAACTGCACGCCGAGCACAGGCCCCTCGTCCTGCCGACCGTCTGGGACGTCTGGTCGGCGCGGACAGCGGCCGACGCCGGGTTCCCCGCGCTGACGGTCGGCAGCCACCCGCTCGCCGATTCCCGGGGGGCCGCGGACCAGGAGGGGCAGACCTTCGAGGAGGTGCTCTCCGCCGTCAGGCCGATCATCGCCGCGGTCGACGTCCCCGTCTCCGTGGACCTGGAGGCCGGCTACGGCCAGCAGCCGGCGGATCTCGTCGCCGGTCTCGTCGAGGTCGGCGGCGTCGGCCTCAACATCGAGGACACCGTTCACTCGGAGGGCGGACGCGTACGGAGCACGCGGGAGCACGCCGCCTACGTCGCCGGCCTGCGCGCGGCGGCCGACGAGGCCGGAGTCCCGGTCTGGATCAACGGGCGCACCGACCTGTTCCTGCACGCGGAGGACGCCTCCTCCGTTCTCGACGAGGCGATCGAGCGACTGCGGGCCCTGGAGCAGGCGGGCGCCGACAGCGTCTACCCCGTGCGCATCCAGGACAACGACGAACTGCTCGCGGCGGTGACGGCCGCCGTCTCCGTGCCGGTGAACTCCACGGCGCATCCGGTCAAGCACGATCTCGACCGCTTCCGCCGCCTCGGCGTCGGCCGGATCACCTACGGCCCGCTGCTGCAGTTCGCGATGACGGACGCGATGAAGAACATGCTGGGGCCGTGGGCTCCTTAGGTCGTGTCCGCAAAGTCTCGTCCGGTCGTAAGCCCGTTCGGCGTGCTTCGTCATGAAGTGACTGATCAAGCGTGGGAGGTCATCGGGCCGTTGCCGGCTCCGCCTCGGACGGGGCGGCCGGCGCGGGACCGGCTGTCCACCACGCGTCGACTGGGCTACGTTGCGGGGTGAGTTGACGGGGGCGAGGAGGGGGCGGACGTGGCGAACGGGTTGCGGTGGATATCGACCGCATACGACTTGGGTTACACCTTCACCCTGTGCGAAGGCATCGGGCCGCAAGATCTGCTGGTGCGGATGGGCGCGGAGCCGCATCACCTCCACGAGTTGTCCCATGACGTGGTGGCCGAGCTCCAGATGCGGCCGGAGGACGGTCATCCGAGCGACTTGGACTTTCTCGACTGGGAGAACGAGAGCCTGGTGTCGCGTCTGACGGAGGCGGGGTTCCTCTCGCATCCCGGGGTACTCGTTCGCGCCGGCGCGGTTCCCGGCTGGGCCTATGCGGTGGAGAGCATCACCAGCTGTGCCCCTGCCCACCTGCCGGCGCTGTCGCAAGGCACTCGCGCGTACACCGTCTTCCGCAGTGTGAACGGCGAACACGAGATCGGCTATGCCGTCGACGGCCGGGTCCTGGCCTACTACGAGCACGGCGTGCGCCATTCGGCAGGCGCCGACGCGCAAGGGGTGCCGGGGTTCGATTACTCCGGCGAGGAGCTTCCCGACGCTGCCTTTCTCCGCTTCCTCGAAAGCGAGCACGGCATCCATCTCTCCTGGGAGGATTTCCGCGCTCCGCTTCCCACCGCCGCCTTCGCATAGGCCCAGCTCTTCGGTAATCCTGCCAGGAGCCAACGGTCGCCCTGTGACAGCCCTTCGAGGCTGCCTCTCGCTCCTACCGGCTGGAAAGTCGTGTGCAGGAAACCGGGCCTGCGCGTCGACGAACAGGTCGCGCACGTCCTGGACCGCATCCGGCCGCAGACCGCCCGCATAGCCGCGCTCATGAAGCAGTTCAACGGAGCAGCAGACGATGAGGAACCGGGCCTCGAAGCCCGGCTGGAGGTTGTGCGCTACTTCAACGACGACGAGCAGCATGACGGGGCAGGGCAGCCGCGGGGGAGGTACGGGCACGCTCTCCTCGGCTGGGCGTTGGACCGCGAGGCAATCGCGTTTCTCGCCGCTACCGGCGCCTTTCTGGACGTCGATGAGTACGACATGACCGCTTCCCCGCCCTCGGACCGAATGCCGACGAAGGAGCTGGAGGGCTGTGCGCACCCTCGTCCTGATGCCCTCACTCCTGATGCCCTCCTGATGCCGTCCTGGGACGCGAAACCCCTCCGGCCGCGGCGAGGGATTCGCCACGGCCGGAGGGGCCGGCAGGAGCCGGTGAAGGAGGGTCAGACGGTCGCCCGTCCGCGCCGCTCCGCGTGCTTCCGGACCAGCTCAGCGTACCGGCGTCCGCTGGTCTTGACCGTACGGCGCTGGGTCGCGTAGTCCACGTGGACCAGACCGAACCGCTTGTCGTAGCCGTACGCCCACTCGAAGTTGTCCATCAGCGACCAGGCGAAGTACCCGGCCAGCGGGGCTCCCTTGTCGACCGCGCGGGCGCAGGCGGCGAGGTGCTCCTCCAGGTACCGGACGCGCTCCGGGTCGTGGACCGAGCCGTCCGCCGCGACGACGTCCTCGTAGGCCGAGCCGTTCTCGGTGACGTAGATCCGCTGGACGCCGTACTCCTCGGTCAGGCGCAGCAGCAGCCGCTCCAGGCCCTCCGCGTGGACCTCCCAGTCCATGTGGGTCAGCCGGGCGCCGGGGACCGGGACCTGCTTCGCGTGGGGTGCGGGCCCGTCCGGGTCGGCGGTGACGATCTGCCGGAAGTAGTAGTTGAGCCCCAGCCAGTCCAGTGGTGCGGCGATCGTCTCCAGGTCGCCCGGCCGGACCGGGAGTTCCACCCCGTACAGCTCCACCATGTCCTGCGGGTAGCCGCGCCCGAGGACCGGGTCCAGCCACCAGCGGTTGATGTGGCCGTCGGCGCGGCGGGCGGCGGCGAGGTCGGGCCCGCTCGTGCTCGCCGGCTCGATCGGGCTGAGGTTGTTGACGATGCCGACCCGGGCGTCCGAGGAGGCCGCCCGGATCGCCCGCACGGCCAGGCCGTGGCCCAGGTGCAGGTGGTAGGAGGCCCGCACGGCGGCGGTCAGGTCGGTGAGACCCGGCGCCATCCGGCCCTCCAGGTGACCGATCCAGGCCGAGCACAGCGGCTCGTTGAGCGTCGCCCAGTCCTTGACCCGGTCCCCGAGGCGCTCCACCACGTGGGAGGCGTACGCCGCGAAGTGCTCCGAGGTCTCCCGTACGGTCCAGCCGCCCCGGTCCTGGAGCGCCTGCGGCAGGTCCCAGTGGTAGAGGGTGGCGAACGGGGTGACGCCGGCCTCCAGAAGGCCGTCCACGAGCCGGTCGTAGAAGTCCAGGCCCGCCTTGTTGACCGGCCCGTCGCCGCCGGGCACGACGCGCGGCCAGGCGATCGAGAAGCGGTAGGCGTCCGCGCCGAGCCGTTTGATCAGGCCGATGTCCTCGGGGACCCGGTGGTAGTGGTCGCAGGCCACGTCGCCCGTGTCGCCGTTGTCGATCGTGCCGGGGGTGTGCGAGAACGTGTCCCAGATCGAGGGGGAGCGGCCGTCCTCGGCCACGGCTCCCTCGATCTGGTACGCGGCGGTGGCGACGCCCCAGGTGAAGTCCGCCGGGAGGGCGTTGAGGTCGGACACGTGCTGCCTTTCGGTCGGGGGCGACGGACGGCTCTCGCCGGTGGGGGTCACTTCACGGCTCCCGCGGTGAGACCGGCGACCAGATAGCGCTGGAGGAGCAGGAACCCGGCGACGATCGGGACGCTGACGACGAGGGACGCGGCCATGACCTGGTTCCAGTACACGTCGTTCTGCGTGGCGTAGCCCTGGAGGCCGACGGAGAGGGTCCGGGTGGCGTCGTTCGTCATGACGGAGGCGAAGAGGACCTCGCCCCAGGCCGTCATGAAGGAGTACACCGACACCGCCACGATGCCCGGGACGGCGGCCGGCACGACGACCTGGAAGAGGGCGCGGACGGGCCCGCAGCCGTCGACCAGGGCCGCTTCGTCGAGGTCCCGGGGGATGGAGTCGAAGTACCCGATCAGCATCCAGATGGAGAACGGCAGCGAGAACGTCAGGTACGTGAGGATGAGCCCGCCGCGCGAGCCGTACAGCGCGACGCCGGTGCTGTTGCCGATGTTGACGAAGATGAGGAACAGCGGGAGCAGGAAGAGGATCCCCGGGAACATCTGCGTGGACAGCACCGTGACGGTGAAGACCCGCTTGCCCCGGAACCGGTAGCGGCTCACCGCGTAGGCGGAGAACACCGCGATCGTCACCGACAGCACCGTCGCCGAGCCCGCCACGATCAGCGAGTTGACGAAGTACTTGGCGAGCGGAACGGTCTCCCAGATGTCGAAGTACGGCTGGATCGTCAGCGTGGACGGGATCCACTGGAACTTCCCCGACACGTCCTGGAGCGGCTTCAGCGAGCTGCTGACCATCACGTAGACGGGCAGCAGGACGAAGCCGGCGAGCAGGGTCAGGACGATGCGGCGGGTCCAGAGGAAGGACTGCGGCGCGGCCATCGGCGAGCGGGCCCGCGACCGGGTGGTGCGGGTCGGCCGCGTGAGGCTAGACATCGGCGCCCTTCCTTCCGCGCGAGGTGAGGAACAGGTACACGGCGGTCACGACCAGCAGGAAGAGCAGCAGCAGGACCGACATCGCGGATCCGGTGCCGAAGTTCCAGGTGACGAACGACGACTGGTAGATGTGGATCGAGATCAGGTCCGCGCTCTCCGGGGCCGATTTCCCGAACAGGACGTAGGGGGTGTTGAAGTCGTTGAACGTCCACAGGAAGAGCACGAGGACCAGGACCTGGTTGACCGGGCGCAGCGACGGAAGCGTGATCCGGCGGATCTGCTGCCAGATGCCGGCGCCGTCGATCGAGGCGGCCTCGTACAGCTCGCGCGGGATGTTCTGGAGCCCGGCCATCAGCATGAGGAAGGCGAACGGCCAGCCCTTCCACACCGAGACGATGATCAGGGCGTAGATGCTGTTGTCACCGATCAGCCAGAACGACGGCTCGTCGGTGATGCCGAGCTGGTCGTGCAGCACGTGGTTGATCAGCCCGTTGTCCCGCTGGAACATGAACGCCCAGGTGATGACGGCCGCGTAGACCGGCAGGGCGTACGGGACGAGGAAGATCGCCCGCAGGATGCCCCGGCCCCGGAAGGTCTCCTGGAGGAGGATCGCCGCCGCGGTGCCGAACAGCCAGGCGAACCCGACCGAGAAGAACGTGAAGACGCAGGTCACGAAGAACGAGTGGAGCAGGGCCTCACCGATCGGCGCGTCGAAGTCGACGGCGATGCTGTAGTTGTCGAGGCCGATCCAGGGCGCCGCGCCCCAGTTGCTGATGAAGAACTGCGTGAGCTGCCGGAAGCTCATCACGATCCCGATGACCATCGGGATGATGTGGATGAGGAGTTCGAGCAGGACGGCGGGCAGGAGCAGGAGATAGGGCAGTCCGCCTTGGCGGATCCGGTCGGGGATGCGCGGCAGTCTCCTGCGCGCACCCCCGGTGCCCCGACTCGTGCCCTTGCCGGTCGACTTGTCGACCTCGGGGTTCGTGGTGACGGTGGCGGTCATGGATCAGGGCCTCACTGCTGCATCGTCTGCTGGGCCTTTTCCAGGCGCGCCTTGACGGAATCGGTGGTCACCGGGCGTCCGGCGGCGGCGTCCGCCCACAGCTCCTTGACCGCGGTGCCCACGGCCGTCTCGAACTGCGACTCGTTCGGGACCTGGGGGAGCGGGGCGGCGCTGGTGGCGAGGGTGTCGCGCAGGACCTTGAGGTCGGGGGCCCCGAAGGCCTCGTCGGCCTGGGCGGCCTTGACCGGCGGGATCGAGCCGTAGGCCTTGTTGAGCAGCTTCTGCTCGGCGTCGCTCGTCATGAACTTCACGAACTTCTTCGCGCCGTCGATGTTCTTGGTGTTCTTGAAGACGGCCATGTTGATGCCCGCGACCATGGAGTTGGTCTGCTTGCCCGCGCCCGGGACGCCCGAGGGGACCGGCACCGGGGCCGCGCCCCAGTCCTCGGGCTTCATGCCCTGGGCGGCGAAGGTGGAGGCGGCGGCCTGCCACAGCACCATGGCCGTCTTGCCCTGGGCGAAGTCGGTGAGCGACTGGTTCTGGGCGTACTCCGCGTTGCCCGGAGCGATGATCTTGTCCTCGGCCATGAGGTCGATGTACTGCTTCACCGCCGCGACCGCACCGTCTGAGGTGAAGGTCGCCTTGCCGTCCCCGTCGAAGAAGTCGGCGCCGTGCTGCTTGGCCAGGACGAAGGTCTGGTGGATGTTGTTGGAGAGGTTGCCGCCCTCGGCGCCCAGCCCCCACTTGCCGTCCTTGGATATCTTCTTGCCCGCCGCGACCAGCTCGTCCCAGGTGGCCGGGGGCTTCTCGACGCCCTCCTCGGCGAACATCTTCTTGTTGTAGTAGAGGGCGTACGCCAGTGAGTACAGCGGCACCGCGGCGGGCGGCTCGCCCTCCTTGCCGGCCGAGGCGACCGCCGAGTCGACGAAGCGGTCCCGGCCGCCGATGGCCTCGAAGTTCTTCTCGTCCCACGGCAGGAGCGCGCCGGTCGCCTGGAGCGAGGCCGACCAGGTGTTGCCGATGTTCAGCACGTCCGGGCCCTGGCCGGAGCTGGTGGCGGCGAGGATCCGGTTCAGCAGGTCGGCCCACGGCACGACCTCCAGCTTCACCTTGATCCCGGTCTCCTTCTCGAACTTCTTCAGCTCGGGAGTGAGGATCTCCTTGTCGGCCTCGATGCTGGGGCCCTGGTTGGACGCCCAGTAGGTGAGGGTCTTCGGCGACTCGTTGCTGCCGCCCGAGGTGGTCCCGCCGCCACAGCCGGTGGCGGCTACGGCGATGGCGAGGGCGAGGGTGGCGGCGCTTGCGGCTCTGACATGACGCATGTGAGGTGGCCCCTTTCCGGGTATGGCTGCGTTCGGGAACCGAACGGCCTCCATGACTTAATTTATGACGTGATTTAAGAGGTGAGGGAAGGTCGCGTCAAGGCCTGGGACCGGGGTATGTTCCTGGACGGGAAGGAGCAACATGGCCGAGCGCAACAGACGGACCGTGCGTGACCTGCGAAGGGGCAATCGGGCGAGGGTATTGCAACGGTTGTATTTCGACGGCCCGCTGAGCCGCCAGGAGCTCGGACCGGTCACGGGGCTGAGTTCAGGTTCCATCAGCAACGTCGTTGCGGAACTCTCCGCCGAGGGACTCCTGGAGGAGGCCGGCGTCGTCGACTCGGACGGCGGTCGCCCCCGTACGCTGCTGCGCGTCGCCCCGGACGGTGGACTGCTCGTCGGCATCGACATCGGCGAGACCCGTGTCCGCGTCGAGCTGTTCGACCTCTCCCTGACCGAACTGGCCCGAACCGAAAGGCTGTTGGCCCAGCACGGCTACGACGTCGACCGCATCGTCGCCCACGTCCGCACCGGCGTGGCGGACGTGCTGCGCGACGCGGGCGCCGACCCGCGCCGGCTGCTCGGCATCGGCATCGGGGTCCCCGGCATCATCGAGCGCGACGGACCCGAGGGGCCCGACGGCTCCCGGAGCGCGGTGGTCCACGGCCAGACCATCGGCTGGCGCGCGGTCCCCTTCGAGCAGTTGCTGCGCGAAGCGGTCGACGTGCCGCCCGAGGTGCCGCTGTTCATCGACAACGGCGCCAAGACGCTCGGCCAGGCCGAGATGTGGTTCGGCGGCGGCCGGGGCGCCGGCGCCGCCGCCATCGCCCTCATCGGCTCGGGCGTGGGCGCCTGCGTCGACCACGGCGACATCCTCGACGAGGACCGTATGAGCCTCGCCCTCGAATGGGGGCACACCACCGTCCAGTTGCGCGGCCGCCGGTGCCGCTGCGGCTCCATCGGCTGCCTGGAGGCGTACGCGGGCGCGGAAGCCCTGCGCGAGCGCTGGCGCGAGGCGGGCGGCCCGCTGCCCGAGGACGCCGACGACGAGACGGCGCTCGCCGCCCTGCTCGCCGCCGCCTACCCGGGAG
This sequence comes from Streptomyces sp. NPDC026589, assembly GCF_040638385.1. Lineage (NCBI taxonomy): Bacteria > Bacillati > Actinomycetota > Actinomycetes > Kitasatosporales > Streptomycetaceae > Streptomyces > Streptomyces sp. NPDC026589. The sequence continues at coordinate 291,172 of NZ_JBEZYG010000008.1, read as the reverse complement.
GCGACGGCCCCACCCCGGACCCGGTGGCGCTCTCGCTGCTCGACGAGACGGCCGAATGCCTCGGCGCGGCCCTCGCCGACCTGATCAACCTCTTCCTGCCCGAGCGGATCCTCATCGGCGGCTGGGCGGGCCTGCTCATCGGCCCCCGCCTGCTGCCCGACATCCGCCGGTACGCGAACGAGTACGCCCTGCACCACGCGGCGGCCCGCACCACCATCGAGATGGGCCGCCTCGGCCCGGACGCGGTCACCGTGGGCGCCGCGACGCTCCCGCTCGCCGACTTCCTCACCCGGGGCGGCAGCCGCCCCGGGCCGGGCGACTCCGGCGCGCCGCCCCGTACGCCCGTCCAGGCGGTCCGGGAACGCCACCGCACCCCGTTGGGCTGAGCGCGGGATGTCCGCGTGGCGCGTCCCCCGCCCGCGGGTCGGCCAACGTGTCGGCCGGCCCGCGGGCGGCGTCGCCGCCGCGCCTCAGCGGGCCGGGTCCCGCGCGGGGCCGGGGCTTCCGGCCGCACTGCCCGAGGTCGTCCAGCGCGGGTCCACCATGCCCAGCCACGCGTCCTGGGCGTCGGCCAGCGGGTGCTCCAGGGGAAGCGGCGCGAACCGGCAGGCGAACCGCATCCCCGCGTCGGACCCGTCGCCGCGAACCCGGTGCTCCCACGCCGATGGCCCGTCCGACGGGGCGTCGAGCAGGAGAAAGGTGGTCAGCCGGGGCTGCCCGGTCTCGGGGTGGGGCCGCTCGTCCACCGTGATCCGCCGGACGACGCGGGCCCCGGTCAGCCCGGTCTCCTCGGCGACCTCACGCAGGACGGCCCGCTCCGGATCCTCGCCCGGCGCGACGCCGCCCGCGGGCACCTGGGTGCCGGCCCCGGGACAGTCCCCATGATCGAACACCAGCAGGGCCGGGCAGGGGTGACGCCGGATCACGTAGGCGGCGATCCGGAGACGGGGCCCGGTCGGGGGTGAGGTCATACAGGCATCCTCGCCCATGTCCGCGTACCCCCGCCCGCCGGGCCCCGGGGCTCCACCCGGATCAGCTCGAGCCCCGTACCACCAGCTCCGGTTCGAAGATCACGGAGGTCACCGGAGCGTCCGGCCGGGCCAGGCGGTCCAGCAGGAGGCGCGTCATCTCGGCGGCCATCCCCTCCACCGGCTGGCGGACCGTGGTCAGCGGCGGGCGGCAGGCCAGGGCCGCGCTGCTGTCGTCGAAGCCCACCACCGCCACGTCCCCCGGAATCGAGCGGCCGTGCTCCCGCAGCACGTGGCAGGCCCCCAGGGCCATCAGGTCGTTGGCGGCGAAGACTCCGTCCAGGTCCGAATGGTCCGCGAGCAGCCGCTCCATCGCCGTCTCGCCGCTCTCCTGGGTGAACCGGCCCTCGACGACGGGGACGTACGGGTGCCCGTGGCGTGCCATGGTGTCCCGGAAACCCGTCAGGCGGGCGTGGCCCGCCGGCACGTCCAGCGGGCCGCTGATCGTCGCGATCCGGCGGCAGCCCCGGCTCAGGAGATGCTCGGCCGCCAGCCGCGCGCCGTCCTGGTGCGCGAGGTCGACATAGCTCACCGGGACCGGCCGCGCCGGGCGCGCGTACAGGACGGCCGCCAGGCCGGCGTCCGCGATCAGCCCCGGCAGCGGGTCCTCGGCGTGCGTCGAGACGACCAGGGCCCCGTCCGCGCTGCCCTGTCGCAGGTACGCCACCACCTCCTCGCGGGCCCGTGAGGTCTCCGCGAACATCAGCACCGGGTGCATCCCGCGCGGACGCAGGTAGTCGACCACCCCGGTGACCACCCGGCCGAAGAACGGGTCGGCGAACACCTGCGCGGTGAACGAGCCCGAACTGCCGTGGCTGTCCTCGTCCCTTCCGGAGGCCGGGGTTCCGGACCGGAAACCGGGCCCGCCCCCGGTGCCGCCCCCGGACGCTCCGGTGCCGGAGTCCCGCCGGACAGCCTCCGGCTCGACGCCCGCGCCCGACACCACCAGGGCGATGGCGTCCGCCCGTCGGGTCACCAGGGACCTGGCCGCCCGGTTGGGGGTGTAGCCCGTCACGGAGACCGCCTGACGTACGGCCTCCTGGATCACCGGGTCCACATTGCGCACCCCGTTGACGACTCGGGAGACGGTGGCGCGCGAGACGCCGGCCGCCCGCGCCACGTCCTCCAGGGTGGGCGCTCCGGCCGAGCGCGGATCATCCGTCATGAGCGCCTTTATAGCACTGACGGAGAGCGCTCTCCATCGATCTGGTCCAGGCGGGGCGAGGCGAGGAGTCCGGCCGCGGAGCAGCAGGAGGGGCAGCGGGGAACGGAGGGGAGCGACGGACGGGGCGGACCGGGCGGACGGGGGAGCGGCGGAGGGGAGGAACGCGTTCGGGCGGAGTACGTCGGACCGGAACGCGTTCGGGGGGGAACGGAAGTTGAGGTCGGCCGGACGGTCGGGGATCGGAATCCGGCCACGGACCGGCGGAGGGCGGCCGACTATCACGTTTTGCTTGTGATCAGTCACTGTGCGGACCTACGTTGCCCCTTGCGACATGACCCGAAGCCAGTGGGGGAGCCACGTATGGCCGCGAACGGACGGCACCGCAGATACCAGCCGAGCCGGATCAACCGTGCCTCGCTCACGGTGACGGCGAGCGGCGCGGGCATCGCGCTTCCTCTCATCACCGCGGCGTCGGCGGGAGCCGCGCCGGTCGAGGTCTGGGAGAAGGTCGCCGCCTGCGAGTCCAGCGGCGATTGGGACGTCAACACGGGCAACGGCTACTACGGCGGTCTGCAGTTCAGCGGCTCCACCTGGTCGGCCTTCGGCGGCACGCAGTACGCGCCGCGCGCCGACCTCGCCACCCGGGACCAGCAGATCGCCGTCGCGGAGAAGGTGCTGGACGGCCAGGGCCCCGGCGCCTGGCCCACGTGTTCCGTGCCGGCGGGGCTCACCCGGGGCGGGGACGCGCCAGGGGCCGCCCCGGAGTCGGGGACCGACACCCAGAGCGCGGGCAGCCGGACGGTCCGGGCCGCGGCGCCGCAGAGCGCGCCGCCCCGCCAGCCGCGGACCCGTCCCGCGGAGGCGACGCCCACCCATGTGCCGGGCAAGCGCGACTCGTACACCGTCTCCAGCGGCGACTCCCTCTCCGGGATCGCGTCCGCCCAGCGGGTGCGCGGCGGCTGGCAGGGCCTCTACGCGGCCAACCGCACCGTCGTCGGGGGCGACCCGGACCTGATCTTCCCCGGGCAGCGGCTGAGCCTCGACCAGAGCCGGGCGGGGAAGGCGGGGGAGGGGAAGAGCTCCGGACAGCCCGCGCGGAAGGCCGCCCCGAAGCCCCCGGCGGCGACGCCGGAGGCGAAGAAGGCGGATCAGCGCAAGGCCGAAGCCAAGAACGAAGCACCCGCGCAGGCCGCGCCCAAGAAGGAAGCCCCGAAGCAGCGGGCCCCTGAGAAGGCGGCCCCGAAGCAGCAAGCGCCCAAGCAGCAAGCGCCGAAGCAGCAAGCGCCGAAGAAGGAAGCGCCGAAGAAGGAGCGGCCCGCTCCGGAGCGGGCCGTGAAGCACACGGGTTTCAGCGCCCCGGTCTCGGCCGGCACCGGCACTCCCTACCGGCAGGCCGGCGGCTGGTCCAGCGGCTATCACACCGGCGTGGACTTCCCCGTGCCCACCGGGACATCGGTGAAGTCGGTGGCTCCGGGCCGCGTCGTCTCGGCCGGCTGGGCCGGAGCGTACGGCTACGAGGTCGTCATCCGGCACAGCGACGGCAAGTACAGCCAGTACGCCCATCTCTCCGCGCTCCACGTGCGCGCGGGGCAGTCGGTCTCCGGTGGGCAGCGCATCGCCCGCTCCGGTTCCACGGGCAACAGCACAGGCCCGCACCTGCACTTCGAGATCCGCACGGGCCCCGGCTACGGCTCGGACGTCGACCCGCTCGCCTACCTCCGGGCAGGCGGCGTCAGGGTCTGAACCGTCCGGTCGGAGCGGGAGCGGCGCAGGGTCGCTCCACCGCGTCGCCGCTGCTTCGTGAGGGGGCCCGGGGTGCCGAATTCCAGCTGCGGCACCGCCTGCCCCGGCGGCAGGGGCGACGGCAGCCGCGTGACGGGGAGCCGCCCCGACGCCGGCTCCGGCACGATCGGGGCCGGCGAGGAAGCAGCGTCCGTAGACGGCTCCTGGGCGTGCTCCGTGCGCAGCCGCTCCCGCGTCAGCATGATCAGGCCGCCGGCGGCCAGCGCTCCGCAGGAGAGGGCCAGGGCGGTCCCCGGGGCGCCGAGGCGGAAGTGCTCGCCGAACAGCGTGATGCCGATAGCGGCGGCCATCACCGGGTTGACCACCGTCACCGTCGCGAGCGGAGCGGTGAGGCCCGCGCCGCGGTAGGCGGCCTGGGAAAGGAACAGGCCCGCCGCCGCGAGCCCGGCGATCACCAGCAGCGGCAGCGCGCCCGAGCGCAGCGAACCGGACGTCCACTCCACGGCCACGGTCTTGGTGAACACCGAGGCCATGCCGAACGCCGCGCCCGCGCCCGTGGCCAGGGCGATGCTGCGCAGGACCGGTCGGCGCAGCGTACGGGCGAGCACGACGAGCGCGCCGACCGCCCCGAACGTCACCGAGGCCAGCAGCGCCTGCTCGGGACCGTTCAGTGTGTGCGGCTCGGCGTTCCCCGTGAGCGCCAGCAGTCCGCCCAGCCCGGCCGTCGCCATCAGGGCGCCGCGCCAGGCCGTCGCCCCCGCCCTCCGCCCGACGAACAGGGCCGCCATCGGCAGGGCGAAGACGATCGTCAGTGCGCCGAGCGGCTGGACCAGGCTGAGCGGACCGTACGCGAGCGCCACCACATGCAGGACCGCACCGGTCCCGTTGAGGAGGACGGCGGCCCACCACACACCGTTGCGCAGCAGGGCCTGCCACGCGTTGTCACCGGTCGCGGCCACGCGCTCCTGGACGATCGCCCCGGCCGCGTAGGCGACCGCGGAGACCAGTGACAGCAGCACGGACAACGCAAGGGAGCTCATGTACACCACGATGTCCCGTCCGGGGCCCCGCGTCGTCGTCCTTGAGACTGCATTTCGGCCTACTGCCCCAGTAGTACGCCCGACGGACCGACGTCCTCCTCCCGACGGTAGTCCTCTCGTCCCCAGACGTCAGAAGTTCTCGCCCGGCGGATACGGTGAGCGGCGAGGGCGGCACCACCGGTGGCCGTACGGCAGGTCACGGGAGCGGGCCGGGAACCGAGGGGGAACAAGGCATGGACCTGGTGCTACTGGCGTCGGTCGGGGGATTCTTCGCGCTGCGGACCACTCCGGTGCCGGGCGGCGGGCACCGTCCGCTGGCGGAGTCGTACGCGGGGGACGGCGGCCCTCTCGCCGCGCGTGTCGACAAGGTCGCGGCACGCCTCGCGGCCCCCGAGCGCAGGGTCGCCGCCTCCATCGCCCATCTCGGTCTCGCCGCCCGGCTCTGGTCCCTCGCGCTGGGTCCGGCCGCGCTCTTCGGGCGGATCCCCGCACTGTCGCCCGACACCCTCCACTGGGACCCGTCGGCCACCTCGCCGGACGACCTGTGGCTCGCGGGGACGGCAGAGCTGCCCGGTACGGCGGCCCGGATCCGCGAGGTGGTCCAGCACGGGCATCTGGACCCGCTGGCCGAGGCGTTCCGTCGCGACGGCGCCATCTCCCCGCAGCTGCTGCGGGGCAACGCGGGGTCCGCGCTCGCCGGAGCCGTGCGCGAACTCGTCGCCTTCGCGCGGGCCCACGACCGGCCGGACGTGGCCGCACGGGCCCGCGCGCTGGCGGTCGAGCTCTTCGACGACGAGGCGCTGCGCCACACCGGGGCCCCGCACGGTCCGGCGTTCCGGCGGCGCAGCTGCTGCCTGTACTGGCGCTGCCCGGGCGGCGGGCTGTGCGGGGACTGCGTGTTCGACCGGTCGCCCGGGCAGCGGGCCGCGGGGCGGTAGCCGTCCCTCAGCCCCTGGACCGGGACCGTCAGGAGGGCAGTGCGGCGTCGATGGCGGCGTCCACCGACGGCAGGACGGGCAGGGCGCTGTCGAGGCCGATCATGTCGATCAGGCGGCGCATGAACGGGGACGGGGCGGCCAGCCGCAGCCGGTCGCCCAGCGCGGTGTGTCCCTGGAGAAGCACGTTCACCGTCGTCGAGTCCGCGAAACCGACGCCGGAGAGGTCCACGACGACCGGGCCGGAGCCGTCGCCGACTGCCGAGGTCAGGGCGAGGCCCAACGGTGCGACGCTGTCGATATCGAGGTCACCCGACACGGTGAGGACCAGAGCGTCCCGCTCCTGCCGAGTGGTGATTCTGACGGCTCTGTCTTCGTTGGGCGATGAAAGCACGGAAGGCACCTCGGGCGGATCGGAAGGGCGGAGAGCCGTGTCGCCGGACGGGCCGACATGGTTCCGTCCCTGGTCGGGGCGGGGTACGGGGTAACGATAGAAGTAACAGTTGCCATTTGACAACATTCTCCATCGGGTAACAATCTGATCCCCGACGGTTGCTCGGCCGGCCTGCCGAAGGGCGGAGAACCGATGGACGCGGAAGCAGGAGCTGGATGGAGCTAGGCGCTGTCCGCGACATCATCGCGGAGTGGGGAGACGGCCGTATCCCTTTGCGGGGAAAGGCGCTCCGAAGCGGCGGCGTGGAAGGCCGCGAGGCCCTCGGCGAGGGCGGCGAGGGCGGCGGGATCCATCCGTTCCAGCACGGCGTTCAGTTCGCCGGCGCGCAGGGCCCGGTACTCTTCCAGAAGGGTGCGACCACGCATACTCAGCCGCAGTTCCACTTCGCGGCGGCTGGTCGGGCTGGGTGCCCGCTGGACCAGCCCCATCGCCTCCATCCGGTCGCAGAGCCTGCTGACGGACGGGGCACGCGAGCCCAGGGCTTCACCCAGCGCCCGCAGATTGGTGCCCTCCTGCTTCTCGATCACGAGCAGGGCCCGAAGCTGGGAGGGCGATACGGTTCCCGAAGCGGCGGATTCCTGGCCCCGGCCCCACAGCACCTCCAGCAGCTCCGAGGCCGCGACGGCGTCTGCGGACGCCTGTTCGCTACTGCTCGGGCGGAATCCTCGGTGGGGCATTCAGCCACTGTGTCACCCGTCAGGCCCGCTTGTCAGCCCGGCCCCGCTCCCTACCACGTCGCAGGACGAAGATTGCGCGAGAGACCGTGAACAGAAGAACGGACATCGAGGCCGCCGTACGGGCCGCCGCGCCGCACGCCCTGCTGGCCACCCTGCGCACCAAGCTCAGCAGCGCCTACGGGGCCCTCGCGGTCGAGCTCCACCTCGCCGACTACAGTCTGCGGGTCCTCAAATCCCTGGACCGGCCCGATGCCGACAGCGAGCCGCTGTCCCTCCACAACAGCCCCGAGGGCCGGGCGTTCGGCAGCCAGGAGCCCCGCGAGCAGCAGGTCCGGCACGACGACGCCGTCGACCACCACCTGCCCGTGACCGTACGGGGCGAACGGCTCGGCATCCTCACCGTCCGGCTGCCCCAGGCCCTGTCCACCCCGGAGCTGGTCGGCGAGCTGACCCACATGGCGGACCTGCTGGGCCACGAGATCCTCGTCGCCGAGCGGGACACCGATCTGTACCAGCGCGCCCGGCGCACCACCCGCCTCACCCTTGCCGCCGAGATGCAGTGGCAGCTGCTGCCCGCCCGCGCCTGCACCGCCGCCGAGTTCGCGATCGGGGCCCAGTTGGAGCCCGCGTACGCCATCCACGGCGACAACTTCGACTGGGCCGCCGACGCCGACGAGCTGACCCTCGCGGTGACCAACGGCATGGGCGAGGGCATACAGGCCTCCCTCCTCACCAATCTCGCCGTCAACGCCCTGCGTAACGCCCGCCGCGCCGGCATCGGCATCGCGGACCAGGCGGCCCTCGCCGACCAGGCCATCTACGACCAGCACCGCGGCGCGTCCCACGTCTCCACCCTGCTGCTCCGCTTCGAGCTGGCGACCGGGCGGGTCGGCGTCGTCGACGCGGGGTCGCCGCAGCTGTGGATGCAGCGCGGCCGGGAGGTCCGCCGGATCGAACTGGAAGCACAGCTGCCGCTCGGGATGTTCGAGGAGTCGCAGTACACGGTCCAGGAGTTCCACGTGGAGCCCGGCGACCGGCTGCTGCTGCTCAGCGACGGCGTCTACGAGGCCGTGTCGCCGCTCGGCGAGGCGTATGGGGAACGCGCGCTGGCCCGCGCCATCCAGTCGACACGGCTGCTTCCGGCCGCCACCGTTCCGCGCGCGATGCTCGGCGAACTGGCGGAGTACCGGGGCACGGAGACGCTCGACGACGCACTGGTGCTGTGCCTGGACTGGTTCGGCCGGCCGGAGGGCCGGGACGTGGCCTGAGCCGCGTCGGAGAAGATCTCCCGCGCCGGCGAGTCCGCGCGCCGCAGATCCGCGTCCTTACGGCGAGCCGCTGAACTGCTGGGTCACCATCAGGTTCCCCCGTCACCGAAAAGTGCGTTCTTCCATGTCAGCGGCGACTCTCCTACGGTTCCCGAGTAACCACAAGTGACCGGGAATCGGCCGGTCCGGTGGCAAGAGGGGGCACGGTCCCCCCAGGACGAGGAGGCGGGCGGCATGGCCATCACCCTGGTGAACCCGAGCGGACTGCCGGAGATCGGCGCCTACAAGCAGGTATCGGTCGCGACCGGATCGAGGCTGGTCTTCGTCGCCGGGCAGGTCGCCTGGGATGCTAAGGGCGCCACCGTCGGCGAGGGCGACCTCGCCGCGCAGGTCGAGCAGGCCTACGTGAACATCGGCACGGCCCTCGCCGCGGTCGGCGGCACCTTCGACGACGTGGCGAAGCTGACCGTGTACGTCGTGGACTGGGCGCCCGAGAAGATGCCCGCGTTCCTGGAGGGGGTGGACCGGGCCGCCGCGCGACTGGGCGCCACGCCCCGAGCGCCCGGCACCTTGGTGGGCGTCGCGGCCCTGGACATCCCCGAACACCTGGTGGAGGTCGAGGCCACCGCCGTGCTCGACGCCTGAGGGCCGCCGGCCGGGCTCAGGTGCTGCTCAGGTGCTGAGCTGGAACTCCGCCCGGATCCGCTTTCCCACCGGCACCCGCTCGGCCGTGAGCCGGTCGCACAGGGCCACCACGATCTCCATGCCGTGACCGCCGAGGCGGGACGGGTCCGGGGCGTACAGCACGGGCATCGCGGTGCTGCTGTCGTACACCGTGACGCTGATGAGCCGCGCGTTGCCCTCCAACTCCAGGAGGTAGGGACCGTGGCTGTAGCGGTCGGCGTTGGTGACCAGCTCGCTCACGGCCAGCATCAGGTCGCTGCGCGTGTGCTCGCCGATCGGGGCGAGGCACTCCACGGCGAGTCGCGTCAGGAAGCGGTCGGCGAGCGCACGCGCCAGCGCGATGCAGCCCGGCTCGCCGTCGAAGACCTCGGCGCTGAGCAGTACCTCGGCGGAAGCCAGCCCCTGACCCGGGTCTTCCGGTGGGGAGGTGACCTGTTCGTTCATGTGCTCCAGCCAGGGCGCCGCAGTGAGGTCGGAGACCTTTTCCGCCAATCGTCTACCCCTGGCGAACGATCCCACTCCAGGAGATCCGGACCGATCCTACGCACGTCCGGGCAGCCGCACCACGGTCACGAAGAACTCGTCGATCTGGCGCACCGCGGCGATGAACTGGTCGAGGTCCACGGGCTTCGTCACGTACGCGTTGGCGTGCAGTTTGTAGCTGCGCAGGATGTCCTCCTCTGCCGATGACGTGGTGAGCACGACCACGGGGATGAGGGCGAGTTCGGGGTCGCCCTTGATCTGCTCCAGCACCTGCCGGCCGTCGTACTTGGGCAGGTTCAGATCCAGCAGCACCAGGTCCGGGCGGGGGGCCTCGGTGTACTCGCCGCGCCGGTAGAGGAAGTCCAGCGCCTCCTGTCCGTCGCGCACGACGTGCAGGGTGTTGCGGATCTTGTTGTCCTCGAAGGCCTCACGGGTCATCAGCTCGTCGCCGGGGTCGTCCTCGACGAGCAGGACCTCGATGGGCTGGACAGGGGTGTTCACGAAGGATCTCCCGGCTGGCTGGTGAGCAGGGCGGGAGCGAGCAGCTCCGCCGTGGTGTGTGTGGGCGCCTCGGGCGCCACGGGCAGGGTGAAGTGGATACGGGTGCCTTCGCCCGGTTCGGTCTCCAGCCAGATCCGGCCACCGTGGAACTCGATGATCTTCCGGCAGAGGGCGAGGCCGATGCCCGTGCCCTCGTACTCGTCACGGGCGTGCAGCCGCTGGAAGATGACGAACACCTTGTCCGCGAACTCGGGCGCGATCCCGATCCCGTTGTCCGACACCGTCAGGTGCCAGTCCTCGTCCTCGCGTACGCAGGCGACCGAGATCCGGCAGGGGACGCCCTCCCGGCGGAACTTCACCGCGTTGCCGACGAGGTTCTGCCAGACCATGGTGAGCGCGGTCGCGTCCCCGAGCAGTTCGGGCAGGGAATCCGGCCGCTCGATCACCGCCCCCGACTCCTCGATCGCGAGGGTCAGATTGCCCAGGGCGCGGTCCAGGGCCCGGCCCAGATCGACCGGTTTCCAGCTCTCCTGCACCCGGCCCACCCGCGAGAACGTCAGCAGGTCGTTGATGAGGACCTGCATACGCTTGGCGCCGTCCACAGCGAAGGCGATGTACTGCTTGCCGCGCTCGTCGAGCTCCTCGCCGTACCGCTTCTCCAGGAGCTGGCAGAACGACGCGACCTTGCGCAGCGGCTCCTGGAGGTCGTGCGAGGCGACGTACGCGAACTGCTCCAGCTCCGAATTGGAACGCCGCAACTCCTCCGTCTGCTCCGCGAGCAGGGCCTCGCGGCTCTGCGCCTCGGCCAGCTCGTCGGCCAGCCGCCGCCGCATGTCCTCCACGGCCCAGGCCACGGCCTGGACGTCGGACGGCCCCTTGATCTCGATCCGTGTTCCGAAGGCCCCCGCCCTGACACGGTCGGACGCGGCGCGCAGCCGGTTCAGCGGGACGCCCACCACCCGGTGGAGCAGCAGGCTCAGCGCCGCGACGGTCAGCACGAAGACGGTGACCAGCGCGACCCCCACCCGATCGCGGGTGGTGCGCGCCGTGCCGAGGTCGGCACGCGCCTGGTCACGGGCCTCGGCGAGATGCCCCTGCTGGGCGCCGTACGCCTGCCGCAGCTGGTCGAAGTCCGCCTTGCTGCGCTGCAACTGAGCGGAGGTGGCGGCCTCGCTCGGCCCGCCCTCCCGGACCGTCGCGATCAGCGGCTCGGCCTTGCTGCGCCGCCACTTCTCGGCGGCGGAGGCGATGGCGTCGAGGTCGTCGGCGTACCGGCTGCCGGGGCCCACCAGCCGCCGCACCTGTGCGAGGCGCTCCTGCTCGGCGGCCTTCCCCGCCTCGTAGGGTTCGAGGAAGGAGTCGTCGCCGGTCAGCACGAACCCCCTGATCCCGGTCTCCTGGTCGAGCAGGGAGTTCTGGAGCTGGAAGGACGCGGATCTGGCGGGCTGGATGCGGTCCACCAGCTCGGTCGTGCGGTCGGAGATCCGCGCCATCACCAGCCCGCCGATCACCAGACAGGCGCAGACGACCACGATGAATCCGCCGAGTATGAGATGGACCCAGTTCTGCACCGACAGCCGCGCGGCGAGGCCGCCCGGCGCGGGCTTCTTCGTCAGGTCACCGCTCATCGGATTCCGCTCCCCAGCCCAGATGCAGTACGGCCACATCGTCCGCGAGGCCGCCGTACGGGGCGGCTCCCTCCGCGGCCCCCGCGACGAGGGCGTCGACGAACGAACGGGCCGGCAGGTGCCCGTTGGCCCGCGCCATCGCGAGCAGCCCTTCCTCGCCGAGGCGGCTGTCGGGGCCGTCGCGCCCCTCGAAGAGCCCGTCCGTGAAGAGTACGAGACCCGCACCGGGCGTCAGCGGGATGTCGACCGTCGGCCACCGGCCGGCCCCGGGCAGCAGCCCGAGCGCCATGCCGCCCTCGGGCTCGACCCAGGTCACGTCCGTGCCCTCACGCAGCAGCAGGCCGGGGTGACCGGCCCGCAGGACCTGCGCGTGCCGCTGCCCGGGTGGGAACGCCAGCGAGGTGACGGTGGCGAACACGTGCGAGTCCGAGCGCTCGGCGACCAGGATCTCCTCCAGCAGGGCTATCTGCTCGGGGTGGGACGTACCGCACAGCACGGCGGTGCGCCAGGCCACCCGCAGACACACACCGAGCGCCGCCTCGGCGGCCCCGTGCCCGGAGACATCGCCGATCACCGCGTGCACCGTGCCGTCCGCGGTCTGCACGACGTCGTAGAAATCACCGCTCAACAGCCCGTGGACCCGCCCCGGCTCGCAGCGGGCGCGCGCCCGGAAGCGGTCGTCCCGCAGCAGGGGGACGGGCAGCAGCCCGCGCTCCAGCCGGGCGTTCTCCTGGGCGATCAACCGGTTGGCGCGCAGCGCGGCGGCGGCCCGTTCCACTTCCTTGCGCTGCAGGGCGTAGCGGACCGCGCGCGAGAGCACCTCCGGGCCCAGGCGGCCCTTGACCAGGTAGTCCTGGGCGCCACCGGCGACCGCGCGGAGCCCGGTGCCGGACTCCTCCAGACCCGTGAGGACGACGATCGCGGCGTCGCTGTCGGACTCCAGGATCTGGCGCACGGCGTCCAGTCCGTGGACGTCCGGGAGGTGCAGGTCCAGGAGCACGCACACCGGGGTGGTGGCCGCGCCCAGGAAGACGCGCGCCTCGGCCAGGGTCTTGCACCAGGTGAGGGCGGAGTCCAGCTCGCTGTCGGTGAGCATCTCCTCGACGAGCAGCGCGTCACCCGCGTCGTCCTCCACGAGCAGGATCGACGCGTTCAGACTCCACAGCGGGGCCTCGATGTGCTCCGAGGCGCCGACCTGCTGGGAGGGAATTCCGGAGATGCCCACAGGAATCGGCGCTGTGCCCAGGGGCGACTCGGTCAACCCTCCACCCCCTCGTCCGACGGCGCGGTTCGTCCGGCCTGCTCGTCAGGAAGCATATGCGAGCGAGGGACCCGGCAGACTCACGCCTCGACGCTCATGCCCTTGCGCAGCTGCTGGACGATCCTGCTGAGCAGCCGCGACACATGCATCTGGGACACACCCAGCTCCGCGCCGATCTGCGACTGCGTCATCTCCGCACCGAAGCGCATCTGCACGATCCGGCGCTCCCGGTCGTCGAGCCGGTCGAGCAGCGGGGCCAGGGTGTGCAGGTTCTCGACGGTCTCCATGCCCGGATCCGCCTCGCCGAGGACATCGGCGTACGCCCGCTGGTCCTGGCCCGAGTCACTGTCCGCGGAGGGGGTGTCGAGGGAACCGGCGGAGTAGCCGTTGGCGGCCACGAGCCCTTCGATGATCTCCTCTTCGGAGAGGTCGAGGTGGGCGGCCAGCTCCTTGACGGTGGGGTCGCGGTCGAGCTCCGCGGAGAGCTGCTCCTTCGCCTGGGCGAGGGCCACCCGCAGCTCCTGGAGCCGCCGCGGCACATGTACGGACCAGGTGGTGTCGCGGAAGAAACGCTTGATCTCCCCGACGATGTAGGGCACGGCGAAGGTCGCGAACTCGACCTCGCGCGACAGGTCGAACCGGTCGATCGCCTTGATCAGGCCGATCGTGCCGACCTGGATGATGTCCTCGGTGTCGTCGCCGCCGCGGTTGCGGAACCGGGAGGCGGCGAAGCGCACCAGGGAGAGGTTCATCTCGATCAGGGTGTTGCGCGCGTACTGGTGCTCATGGGTGCCCTCTTCCAGGACCTGGAGCCGGTCGAAGAAGATCTTCGACAGGGCCCGCGCGTCCTGCGGGGCGATCTTGCCGGCGTCCTCGACCCACGGCAGCTCTCCGCTGGTGACGTCCGCCGTCCGCGCACCGGTCCTGCTGTCGCTGTCGCTCAGCGTCGTCGTTCCGGTGGCTCGCGCTGACATCGCCGTCATGGTGTCGCCCTCCCTGCTGCCCAATGTTTCGGACGGTCGTCTGCCCGGTCCTCGCGAAGTCATGCGTCCCTGATTCCGCTTTTTTTCGCAGGGCTCTCCCGCGGCCCTCCGCCGGAGTCCTCCCCCACGCCCCTCCGCAGGGGCCGCTCGGACGCCGCCCGTACTCCACTCGAACAGAGCAGTGGCCCGCGCATGGCAAACTTGGGCGGGGTGTTTCGGCCTGCGGTGATCCACGATCCGCGGCGAGAAGATGACAGAGGAACGGCAATGACGGTGACAGAGGACAGCCCGGAGCTCGCTCCCGGAATCGAGGAGTTCGGTCCCGGCATCGACCCGGAGCGGCTGGCCGTCTGCCTGAGCGTGCTCGACGAGCTCGACCGGATCGAGGTGGACCACCCGGACGCCATCGCGGTCCGCCGCGCCACCGCCGGGATCTACCGCACCGTGAAGCAGCGCCGCCGCCAGGAGCGCCGGGCCGCGAAGACCGCCCACGACCGTGCCGTCACCGAGGCCACGGCGACCGGCTCGGCCGAGCGCATCGACGACGAGACGCAGGGCGTGCTGCCCTCCTCCTCCGCCCGGGCCGAGATCGCGGGCGTCCTCCAGCGGCCCCGGTCCTGCTACATCTGCAAGACGCGGTACGTCGAGGTCGACGCCTTCTACCACCAGCTCTGCCAGTCGTGCGCCAAGGAGAACCGCTCCCGCCGCGATGCCCGCACCGACCTGACCGGACGCCGGGCGCTGCTCACCGGCGGCCGGGCGAAGATCGGCATGTACATCGCGCTGCGGCTGCTGCGCGACGGCGCGCACACCACCATCACCACCCGCTTCCCCAACGACGCGATCCGCCGCTTCAAGGCGATGGCGGACAGCGACGAGTGGATCCACCGGCTGAAGATCGTCGGCATCGACCTCCGCGACCCGGCCCAGGTCGTCGCGCTGGCCGACTCGGTCGCCGCCGAGGGCCCGCTGGACATCCTGATCAACAACGCGGCCCAGACCGTGCGCCGCTCCCCGGGCGCCTACAGCGAGCTGGTCAACGCGGAGTCGGCCCCGCTGCCCGCGGGCGAACTGCCCGTCGCCGAGGTCATCGGCACCTTCGGCAGCGGCACGGTCGACCGGGTCGCGGCTCTGCCCGCCGCCCGCAAGGAAGGGCTCAGCGCCCAGGAGGTCACGGACCTCGCCCTGGTCACCGGCTCCGCCTCGCCGGCCCGGATCGCCGCGGGCACCGCGATCGACGCGGGCGGCCTCGTCCCCGACCTGCACGACACCAACAGCTGGGTCCAGACGGTCGAGGACGTCGAGCCGATCGAGCTCCTCGAAGTCCAGCTCTGCAACTCCACCGCGCCGTTCATCCTGATCAGCAGGTTGCGCCCGGCGATGGCGGCGACCGCCGCGACCCACGCGTACGTGGTCAACGTCTCGGCGATGGAGGGCGTCTTCAGCCGCGGCTACAAGGGCGCCGGCCACCCGCACACCAACATGGCCAAGGCCGCGCTCAACATGCTGACGCGCACCAGCGCCCAGGAGATGTTCGAGAAGGACGGGATCCTGATGACCGCCGTGGACACCGGCTGGATCACCGACGAGCGCCCGCACCCGGACAAGATGCGCCTCGCCGAGGAGGGCTTCCACGCACCCCTCGACCTGGTCGACGGCGCGGCCCGGGTCTACGACCCGATCGTGCGCGGTGAGGGCGGCGAGGCCCTCTACGGCTGCTTCCTCAAGGACTACGCCCCCGCCAACTGGTAACCCGAACGGCGTAACCGGCCCGTCGGCCCCGTGCGACCGCCGAGAACCCGGCCCAGGATGTTCCCCGGGCCGGGTTTTCGCTGTACCCGGTGGCTGAAAGTGACCTACCGCACACGTTCTATCGAGCGCGGTGGTGCTCATTTGGTTAGGCTGAGGCGAACGGACGTCATCGAAGGGCCCACGAAGGTTCCTCGACCGTCCTGGGACATGGTCGGTAACCCGGCCGCTGTTCCGCCCCGAACCGGCGCCACCGCGACCGACATATCCCATCCCTGCCCCGCGCGGGGCGGTCGCGCCCCGGCATCGCCGCCGGGGCGACGGCGGCGCCCCGGGCGACGCGACACGAAGGAGTGCGCGGTGACGACACCGGAACTGACCGAGCGCGAAATGCGCCCCGCCGAACGGAACGCGGGGCGGCCGGGCCGCCCCGAGAAGCTGCGGAACATCGAGGTCTGGGCCAGGTCCGCCCCGATCAGGCTGGCCGGATACGAGGACGACCTTGCCGAGCCGCACATCCTGCCCGGCATCGACTGACCGCTCAGCGAGTCCCGCGGCCCGTCTCCCCGCCCTCCCGCTCCGGCGGCAGCGGCCGGGAGACGGGCCGCAGGAATTCCCGGACATAGGTGCGGTGCCACCAGCATCCGGTGGCCCGCAGCTCGCGGAGCCCGGTGAACCGGTAGCGGAACACCCGGGCGCGCACCTGCCGGGGCGGTGCGTCGGGGAACGGGTTGTGCCCGAGCAGCCGGAGCGTGTCCCGGTCGCCGTCGAGCAGCCGCTCGGCGAAGGGCCCGAACCAGGGGCGGGCATACGCGGGGGAGAGCGCCGCGAACCACATCATCCAGTCGAGCCGCAGATGGTACGGGGCGAACAGGCGCGGCAGGCTCCGTGGATCGCCCGGCTTGCCGCGGAAGCCGTACTCCCGCCACTCGGCCCCCTCGCGCCCCACCGGATCGGCGCTGCCCTCCACCACGACCTCCAGCCGCATCCGGCTGATGGAGCCGAACGCCCCGTAGGTGTTGACCAGGTGCAGGGGATCGTAGGACCGGTTCATCGCCTGGCGCCGCGAGAGCAGATTGCGCACCGGGCGGTAGCTGAGCACGAGGACCAGGGCGGTCACCGCGATGACCACCACCTCGTACCAGAGGGGCGGCGAGACCTGGGCGGGCGGCGGCCCGGCCAGAGGGGTCCAGTCGATCGCGGAGAGCGCCAGCGCGATGGTGAGCCAGTTCAGCCAGGCGAAGTTCCCCGACAGGACGAGCCAGAGCTGGGTGAGGACCATCAGGCCGGCCGCCGCGCTCGCCACCGGCTGCGGGGTGAACAGCAGGAAGGGCACCAGTAGCTGGGTCACGTGGTTGGCGGCGACCTCCACCCGGTGCACCGGCCTCGGCAGATGGTGGAAGAACCAGCTCAGCGGCCCCGGTATCGGCTGCGTCTCATGGTGGTAGTCCAGGCAGGTCAGCTCCCGCCAGCACGCGTCCCCGCGCATCTTGACCATCCCCGCGCCGAACTCCACCCGGAAGAGCACCCATCGCAGCAGCCACAGCACGAGCACCGGCGCGGCCGTGTCCCCGGTGCCGAGGAAGACCGCCAGGAACCCCGTCTCCAGCAGCAGCGACTCCCAGCCGAATCCGTACCAGACCTGCCCCACCTGGACGATCGACAGATACAGCACCCACGGCAGCGCCCAGAGCAGCATGCCGCCCCACAGCGGCAGCAGCCCGTCGAGACCGGCGATCAGGGCCACCGAGACGGCGCAGCCGGTCCAGGCGACGACGGCGAAGAAGCGGTCCGAGTAGTGCAGCCGGAAGAGCCCCGGGGCGGCCCGCCAGGGCGTGCGCCGCAGCAGCTCGGGGACGGGCAGCATGCCGCGCTCGCCGATCAGCGCCCGGAACTGGAGCGCGGCGGAGAGGAAGGCGACCAGATAGACCACGGCCAGAGCCCGCTGGAAGATCAGTCGGCTCAGCCAGTAGCCGTCCGCGGTGAACCATTCCATCCCTGCCAGTATCGGCCAGGACGCGGCCAGGGGCCCTGCCGGTCATGGCCGGGCGGGTCAGCTCGTCACGACGATCCGGCGCAGAGTACGGCCGAGCCTGCGCGCGTACCAGTGCTGTACGAGGGGCACGAGCGGTCCGGCGAGCCGGGCGTACCAGGACGCGGGGCGCGAGAACGCCAGCACTGTGAACCACACAGTGCCGTCATCCGCGAGGTCCACCACGAAGCACTCCTCCCCGCGCTCCGGATGCCCGGCGAGGGTGCCGTAACCGAAGCCGGTGCGGCCGTCCTCCTCGTACGCCGTCCAGATCACCTCGCAGGGCGCCGTGAAGCGCAGCGGCCCGAGGCCCAGGGAGACCCGGACGCTGCCGCCCGGCTCCGCGCGCCGCGCCGGGGCCTCCACCCGCGCGCCCGAGGCGCGGTGCATCCGCCACTCGGTCACCGCCGCCCCGGCGGCCGCGAAGTCCGCCGCGCCCCGGCCGATCCGGGTGCGGTGGTGGAGGTGGTGGTAGCCCCGGGGGAGCGGGCCGAGGCGGGTCGCGCCGACCTCCGGGTAGGTGAGGGTGCTCATGCGGTCCTGCCTCCGGTGCGGTCGGGTCCTTCGGTGCGGGCGGGTTCCTCGGTGCGGATGCGCCGCCAGGCCAGCAGCGAGCAGAGCGCGAAGCCCAGCGCGTTGCCCAGGCCATGGGTGGCGGCCATCCAGGTCAGGGTGGGGTGGGGCAGTCCGGTCGCCTCGCCGACCGCCCAGCTGAGCGCGAGCAGCATCGTCGCCACCAGGACGGCGGCGGAGGCGAGCAGCAGGAGCCGGGTCGTCCGGTCCCGGCCGCCGGCGCGCCCCATGCGCCAGGACAGCAGGCCGACCGTCCACATGCCGGCCGTCAGGACGAGGGCCCCGGCGAGCTCGGCCCAGTCGCCGATGAAGTACCCGACGAGGACGAGCAGGGTGCCCAGCGGCACGCTCAGCGCGGCGAAGCGGCCCGCCGGGCCGTCGGAGACCCGGCAGACCAGCCCGGCGATCAGGGCGGCGGCGAACCCGGCGAAGTGGAAGTGCGGCACGGTCAGCGCCAGGATGCCGAGGTCGAACCCGAACAGCTCGTGCCCCGACCGTTCGGCGACCAGGGCGACCGCGGCGACGGCCGGGGTGACCAGCGCGGTGAGCAGCGCGATCCCCGCCGGGTCGAGGTCCCGGCCGCGGACCGCCCGGCGCGGGGCGTGCAGGGCGAGCAGGGCGGCTCCCAGTGCGTAGCAGCAGGCGAGCGCCGTGGCCGCGGTGGACCGCGGCAGCCAGAGGGCGACGGCGCCCGGCACGGCGAACAGGGGCCAGAGCCGCCGGATCCGGTCCAGCTCCCGCCGTTCGGTCAGCCGCAGCCCCGTCGGCACGACGACGAGCATGCCCAGCATCACGATGGCGTTGACCAGTGCGGACATGGCTTCCCCCTGCTTTGAAGGCCTTGCTTCGAACGTCCTGCTGTGAACGCCCTGCTTTGAACGTGTTCAAGTTCCGGGAGTGAGAGTAGAGGGTTTATTGAACATGTTCAAGAAGGGGGTGTGGCTGTCTGTCCGCTTGCGGGATCGCGCTCGGTGCGGCACAGATGGTGACACCCATCCGTGCCCCAGGGACAGGCAGGAGAGCTCTGTGCGCTCACCCAGACGTAACCGGCGTACCGCGCTCGCCGCGCTGTCCGCCGGAGTGCTGTTCGCCGTCGCCGGCTGCGGAGGCGGCGACGACCGTACGGCGAAGGGCACCACGGGCACCGCGGAGGCCAAGGACGTCCTCCTCCAGCCGCTCGCCTCCCCCGGCCCCGGCCCGTTCACCGCCTCCACGGCGCGGGCGACGGCCTCCCCGCCCCCCACCGGCGCGCCGGACGGCGAACCGCCCTCCGCCACCCGGACGGTCCATCCGGTCTCCGGAGCCGTACCGGGGCTCTACGGCGGCACCCGGTCGGTCGCCGCCTGCGACGTCGAGCGGCAGACCTCCCTCCTGGCCGACGACGAGGACAAGGCGCGCGCCTTCGCCGACGCGTCCGGCATCGAGGCCGTGCAGATCCCGGGCTACCTGAAGTCCCTCACCCCGGTCGTCCTGCGCGCCGACGCCCAGGTCACCAACCACGGCTACGGCGCCGGCTCGGCCACCGCCTTCCAGGCCGTGCTCCAGGCGGGCACCGCCGTCCTGGTCGACAGCCGGGGGATGCCCCGCGTCCGTTGCGCCTGCGGCAACCCGCTGGCCCCGCCCGTGGTCGCCGACGGGAAGGTCGCCCACCGGGGGGAGCGCTGGCCCGGCTACGATCCCGCGCGCATCGTGGCCGTCGAGCCCGGCGTCAAGGCGGCCACGAGCCTGATCATCGTGAACGCCGACGACAACACCTGGATCGAGCGGGCCATGGGTGACAGCGGCGGCCGCGACCGCACCCCGGACGACCCGCCCCCCTTCGAGCCCGACGCCGACCTGCTCTTCCCGTCGCCGGGCCGCCCCTCCGAGTCCGCGCCCCCGGACACCGCCCCGTCCGAGCCGGCGGAGCCCACGGACCCCGGACCCCCGGTGCCGTCCGACGACTTCGGTGACACGCCGCCCGGGGAGCCGTGGGAGTACGAGGAGGAGGGCGACCCGGACGTCGCGCCGGAGCCGACCCAGGTCTTCCCCGCCGAGCCGGACGAGCCCGCGGGGCCTGACGGTCCCTTTGAGCCGGAAGCGCCCGCCGAGCCGGACGTGCCCATGGAAGCGGGCCTCGACGACGTCTTCGCCGGCTGACGGGACCGGGCGCCAGGGGCTGAGTGCCCTGTCGGCGGAGCCCGCACGGCGCCGCCCCGGCCCCGTACGGAACCGTCGACGCATCGGACGAGAAGAATCGGATAAATGGTGGCAGAGTGGCCCACATGGATGATCGGGTAGCGGGTGCCCTGTCACTCCCCGACGACTGGCCCGCCCACCCGGACCTCAGCCTCGCCCTGAACCGTATGGGCAGCTTCGACTGGGATCTCGACACCGGCCTCATGCACATGGACCGGGCCGCCCTCGACGTGTTCGACCTGACCGCGGACGAGTACGACGGCCGGCCGGCCTCGCTGGCGCCGCGCGTGCCGACGGACGAGGCCCAGCGTCTGGACGGGATGGTCTCGCACGCTCTGAAGAGCGGGCGCACCGAGTACGGCGCCTACTTCCGCATCCAGCGCCGCGACGGCACGCTGCGCTGGACCCACACCCAGGGTTTCGTCCGCCGGGACGGCACTGGCCGCCCGCACCGCATCATCGGGATCGTCCGCGACGCCACCCAGGAACTGGCCGACTCCACCGCCCGGCGCGAGCTGGACGAGGATCGCCGCCGGCGCACCAGCCTGGTCGAGGGCACCACCGCCGCGCTGGCCCACGCCCGTACCGTCAAGGACGTCATCGCCGTCCTCAAGAACTCCCAGGGGCTCGCCCACCTCGGGGCCACCAGCCTCGTCATGGGCCTGCTGGAGTCCGGCCGCATCCACCTCGTGGCCGACGGCCCCGAGGGCGCGTACGTCCCCGGCACCCGGTACACCCGGGTGGACGAGCAGTACCCGATGAGCGAAGTGGTGCGCACCCTGGCCCCCCGCTTCATCGAGTCCGCCGACGACTTCGCCGCCTCCTACCCGATCCTGTGGAGGAACATCAGCCACCTCGGGATCACCTCCGCCGCCTACATGCCGCTGATCGCGCAGGCCCGCCCGATCGGCGCACTCGGCCTCCTCTACCGGGACAAGGGAGGCTTCACCGCCGACGAACGCAATCTGCTGATGGCGCTCGGCACCTCGATCGCCCAGAGCCTCCAGCGCGCGATGCTCTACGAACAGGACCACGACCTCGCCGAGGGTCTCCAGCAGGCGATGCTGCCGCGCCGGATCCCCGCCGTGCCCGGGGCGCAGGTCGCCGTCCGCTACCGCTCGGCCCGCCTCGGCCGGGACATCGGCGGCGACTGGTACGACCTGATCCCGCTGCCCGGCGGCCGGGTGGGCGCCGTCATCGGGGACGTCCAGGGGCACGACACCCACGCGGCCGCCGTCATGGGGCAGCTCAGGATCGTCCTGCGCGCGTACGCCGCCGAGGGGCACAGCCCCGCCACGGTCATGGCGCGCGCCTCCGTCTTCCTCCATGAACTGGACACCGACCGCTTCGCCACCTGCACCTACGCCGAGGTCGACCTCACCACCGGCGTCGTCCAGCTGGTCCGCGCCGGACACGTCGACCCGCTGGTGCGGGACGTGGACGGGAGCTGCCGCAGGATGCCGTCCGAGGGCGGGCTGCCGCTCGGCCTCTCGGCGGAGTTCGGCCGTCTGGAGTACCCGGTCGGCACGGTCGAACTGGACCCCGGCCAGACGATGGTCCTGTTCACCGACGGCCTCGTCGAGCTGCCGGGCCTCGACCTCGACGAAGGCATGCAGCACCTCACCGCCCTCGTCACCAACGGCCCCCAGGACCTGCAGAAGCTGGCCGACCAGCTCTGCGACGCCGTCGACGAGCGCGGCGGCCAGGACGACGTCGCGGTCCTGCTGCTGCGCCGCCGCGCCGCGCACGCCCCGCAGCCGGGCGGCCGGCTCCAGCAGCACGTCGCCCAGAACGACCCCGAGGCGCTGAGTTCGTCCCGGCACATGATCCGGGCCGCGGTCCGGGCCTGGGGAGCGAAGGACCGGGCCGACGAGATCGAACTCGCGGCCGACGAGCTGATCACCAACGCGCTCATGCACACCGACGGCGGCGCCGTCGTGACGATCCGGGTGCTCGCCGGAACCGAGCGACGACTGCGCGTCGACGTCGAGGACCGCTCCAGCGCACTGCCCCGGCGCCGCGACGCGGGGGAGTCGGGAGTGTCGGGACGCGGCCTGATGCTGGTCGACCGGCTGGCCGACGTCTGGGGCGTGGAATCCCGTGGCAGCGGCAAGTGCGTGTGGTGCGAGTTCCTCATTCCGGCCCGCTGAACCGCGCACCGAGACGTAACCATACGTAACATGTCTGTACTTGACCGTAATCGACCGCGAACGATTGACTGCGCGGGACCGGCCGCACCCCGGCCCTGCCGCCTTCGACGACATGAGGCCCCCGTTGGGTACCGAGCTCCTCGCCCCGCTCGATCTTGCTTTCTGGCACCTCGAATCGGACGCCCACCCCATGCACCTCGGCGCGCTCGCCGTCTTCGCGCCGGCGCCCGGCGCCGCCCCGGAGCGGATCCTCGACCTGCTCGGCACCCGCGCCGCCGCCATCCCCCGGCTGCGCATGTGCGTACGGGACGTCCTGCTGCCGGTCGGCGGCAAGGCCTGGACCGTGGACAAGGACTTCGACGTGCACCGGCACGTCCAGCGCGTCGTCGTGGACGACGGCGACTTCATGGCGGAGGCCGGCCGGCTGGCCGGCGAACTGATGGAGCGACCGCTCGGGCGTGGTCTGCCGCCCTGGCGGATGTATCTCATCGGCGGCGCGGCGGACGGCCCCTTCGCCGTCCTGGTCAAGCTGCACCACGCGCTGGCCGACGGGATGCGGGCGGTCGCCATCGGGGCCGGGATCTTCGACGAGATCGCCGCCGTCACCAGCGCCCGCACCGCTGCCCGGGGCCGCCCCGCCGTAACGCCCCGCTCCTGGCTGCCCGACCCCCGGGAGATGGCGGGCATGGCCCTCGGCCGGATCGGCGAGGTCGGCCGGGCGCTCGGCGTGGGGGCCTCCGTCGTCCGCGCGGGCCGCCTCGACCTGCGCTCCACGACCGCTTTCACCGCACCCTCCAGCGGCACCCGCCGCCTGGCCACCGCCGACCTCGACGCCGGGGACCTCCAGCGGATCCGGCGCGCCGAGGGCGGCACCGCCAACGACATCCTCCTCGCCGTCGTCGCCGGTGCGCTGCGCCGCTGGATGGCCGGGCGCGGCGAACCGCTGTCCGCCGCCGACCCGCGCGCCCTGGTCCCCGTCTCCCGCCGCCGGCCCGGCGGCCCCTCCGCCACCGGAAACCGGCTCTCCGCCTATCTGCTCGACCTGCCGGTCGCCGAGGCCGACCCGCGCGGGCGGCTCCGGGCGGTCCGGACGGCGATGGACCGCAACAAGGCGGCCGGCCCCCTGAGGGGCGCCGGAGCCGTCGCCGTCCTGGCCGACCAACTGCCCCCGCTGGCCCACCGGTTCGGCGCACCACTGGCCGCCAACGCCGCCCGTATGCTCTTCGACGTACTGGTCACCAGCGTGCCGCTGCCCCGCTCCGCGCTCTCGCTGGGCGGCTGCCGGCTGACCGCCCTCTACCCCATGGCCCCGCTGGCCCGGGGCCAGTCACTGGCGGTGGCCCTGACCAGCTACGGCGGCCGGGTGCACGTGGGGCTGGTCGCCGACGGCAAGGCGCTGCCCGACCTCGACCGGCTCGCCGCCGCGGTCGAGGAGGAGTTCACGGAGCTGGGCGCCGCCATCACCGGCACGGACCGCGCACCGGTGTCCTGACAGGCAGCCGCCCACCGGCTGCGGCAGTCTGGAGCCATGCCCGAACTGCCCGAAGTCGAAGCCCTGCGGGTCCTCCTCGACGACCACCTCGTCGGCAAGGAGATCGCCCGCGTCCTCCCGCTGGCGATCAGCGTCCTGAAGACGTACGACCCGCCGCTGACCGCCCTGGAGGGCACGGCCGTCACCTCGGTCGCCCGCCACGGCAAGTTCCTCGACATCGAGGCGGGCGGCCTCCACCTGTGCACCCACCTGGCCCGGGCCGGCTGGCTCCGCTGGAAGGACTCCTTCCCCGCCACCCCGCCCCGCCCCGGTAAGGGACCCCTCGCCCTGCGCCTGATCACCGCCGACGGCGACGGCTTCGACCTCACCGAGATGGGCACCAAGAAGCGCCTCTCCGTCCACCTCGTCCACGACCCCATGGGCGTCCCCGGAATCGCCCGCCTCGGCCCGGACCCCCTCGCCGACGCCTTCGACCGCGACGCGTTCGCCGCGCTCCTCGCCGGGGAGCGCCGCCAGATCAAGGGCGCGCTGCGCGACCAGTCGCTCATCGCGGGCATCGGCAACGCCTACAGCGACGAGATCCTGCACGTCGCGAAGATGTCCCCGTTCAAACGGACCGCCGACCTCGGCGAGGACGACGTCACCCGCCTGTACACCGCGCTGCGCACCACGCTCAAGGACGCCGTGACCCGCTCCAGCGGGGTGGAGGCCGGAAAGCTCAAGGCCGAGAAGAAGACCGGGATGCGGGTCCACGGGCGTACCGGGGAGGCCTGCCCCGTCTGCGGGGACACCATCCTGGAGGTCTTCTTCAGCGACTCCTCGCTCCAGTACTGCCCCACCTGCCAGACCGGCGGGAAGCCGCTCGCGGACCGCAGGCTCTCCAAGTTCCTGAAGTGAGTCCGTGTTTGCCGCGTGCGGCGGTACGGGTACCACCCGGGATTCGTTCGCGCCCGGCCCCGATCCGCCCCGCACCCCCTAAACTCCGGCCTCATGCTGCGCGTACTCGCCGTCGACGACGAACAACCCGCCCTGGAGGAACTCCTCTACCTCCTGCGCGCCGACCCCCGTGTCCGCAGCGCCGAGGGAGCCACCGGCGCGACCGAGGCGCTGCGCCGCATCGGTGGCGCGGTGGACGCGGGCCCCGACGACCCGTCCGCGATCGACGTGGTCTTCCTCGACATCCACATGGCCGGTCTCACCGGCCTCGACGTCGCCCAGCTCCTCGCAGGCTTCGCCGCGCCCCCGCTCATCGTCTTCGTCACCGCGCACGAGGGCTTCGCCGTCCACGCCTTCGACCTCAAGGCCGTCGACTACGTCCTGAAACCGGTCCGCCGCGAACGCCTCGCCGAAGCCGTCCGACGGGTCGCCGAGCAGGTGGGGGAGCGGCCCGCGCCCGTCCACGACAGTGCGGGCGACCAGATTCCGGTCGAGCTGGGCGGCGTCATCCGTTTCATCCCCATCGACGAGATCGCGTACGCCGAGGCCCAGGGCGACTACGCCCGCCTGCACACCGCCACCGGCAGCCACCTCGTCCGCATCCCGCTCACCACCCTGGAGGAGCGGTGGCGCTCCCGGGGCTTCGTCCGGATCCATCGCCGCCACCTCGTGGCGCTCGGCCGGATCGACGAACTGCGCCTGGACGCGGGCAGCATGAGCGTGCGCATCGGGGAGGCGGAGCTGGCCGTCAGCCGCCGCCACACCCGTGCCCTGCGCGACCTCCTCATGCGCCAGGGTGGCCGCTGACCTGGGAGGTTCTTCGCCGAACCCTTCCCATCACGGCCCGCCGACGCCTACACTCCGAGCCCATGTCCGCAGAGCCATCGCCCCGGCGTGAAGTGGTCACGGGGGAGCCGCGGCGGGTGCGCCCGCTGCCCCGTTACCGCACCCAGTCGGAGATCGACGAGCAGACCGCCCTCGGCGGCGCCTATGTGCGATCGCTGATGCGCGGCCAGCTGCGCGCCGGGCTCACCGTGTTCGGCGTCCTCGCCCTCGTCGCGGGCACCCTGCCGCTCCTCTTCGCCGCGCTGAACAGCTCCGCCCTCGTCTGGGCGGTGCTCGGCTTCGCCACCTACCCGCCGCTCACCCTGGCCGCCTGGTGGTACGTCCGCAGGGCGGAGCGCAACGAACGCGACTTCGCCCGGCTGGTGGAGGGCCGCCCCGCCCCGTGAGCACCCCCGACCACATGGCGTCCTGGGTGGCGGTCGCCCTAGTCGTCCTCGCCACCGTCCTCGTCGGCGGCTTCGGCCTGCGCATCTCCCGTACGACCTCCGACTTCTACGTCGCCTCGCGCACCGTGCGGCCCCGCCTCAACGCCGCCGCGATCAGCGGCGAGTACCTCTCCGCCGCCTCCTTCCTCGGCGTCGCCGGGCTCGTCCTCGTCCACGGCCCCGACATGCTCTGGTACCCGGTCGGCTACACCGCCGGATACCTGGTGCTCCTGGTCTTCGTGGCCGCCCCGCTGCGCCGCTCGGGGGCGTACACCCTGCCGGACTTCGCCGAGGGACGGCTCGAATCACGGCAGGTCCGCCGACTGGTCAGCGCCCTCGTCGTCGGCGCGGGCTGGCTCTACCTCGTGCCCCAGCTCCAGGGCGCCGGCCTCACGCTCAAGATCCTCACGGGCGCTCCGGGCTGGCTCGGCGACGTCCTCGTCGCCACCGTCGTGACCGCCGCCGTCGCCGCCGGCGGCATGCGCTCCATCACCTTCGTCCAGGTCTTCCAGTACTGGCTGAAACTCACCGCGCTCCTGGTGCCCGCCCTCTTCCTGGTGCTCGCCTGGCAGGGTGACGGCCGGCCCCGGGTCAGCTTCGACGAACAGCTCGCCGTCTTCCGCGCCGACCATCCGCTGTACGCCACCTACGGGCTGATCGTGGCGACCTTCCTCGGCACCATGGGCCTGCCGCACGTCGTCGTCCGCTTCTACACCAGCCCCAACGGCCGCGACGCCCGCCGCACCACCGTCGCCGTTCTCGCCCTGGTCGGCCTCTTCTACCTGCTGCCGCCGATCTACGGAGCCCTCGGCCGGCTCTACACGCCCGAACTGCGGTACGGCGGAGACGCGGACGCCGCCGTCCTCCTGCTGCCGGCCCGCGTCATCGGCGGACTCGGCGGCGACCTCCTCGGGGCGCTGATCGCCGGCGGGGCGTTCGCCGCGTTCCTGTCCACCGCCTCCGGGCTCACCATGGCCGTCGCCGGAGTCATCACCCAGGACGTCCTGCCCTCGCGCGGGGTACGCCACTTCCGGCTCGCCACCGTCCTCGCGATCGCCGTACCGCTCGCCGGTTCCCTGCTGGTGAGCCGGGTACCGGTGGCCGACGCGGTGGGCATGGCCTTCGCCGTCTCCGCCTCCTCCTTCTGCCCGCTGCTCGTCCTCGGCATCTGGTGGCGGCGGCTCACCCCGCCCGGGGCCGTGGCGGGGCTCCTGCTGGGCGGCGGCTCCGCCCTCGTCGCGGTGGCCGTCACCGTCAGCGGAGCCGTACGCCCGCCGGGCTGGCCGCACGCCCTGCTCGCCTGGCCCGCCGTCTGGTCCGTCCCGGTGGGGTTCCTCGCGATGATCCTCGTCTCGCTCGCCACACCGGGGCGGATACCCCCCGGCACCAACGCCGCCATGACCCGCTTCCACCTGCCCGAGGCACTCTCCTCGGCGCGGTCCGCCGCGGGGCGGGAACGATGACCGGGGCCGCGATCGCCGTTCTCGTCGTGGTGCCGGCCGTGCTGCTGCTCGCCGCCGGGTATCTGGTGGGCCGCCGCACCGCCCGACCGCTGCGCCCCAGCGACGTCGGCACGCCCGTCGAGCACGCCACGTTCGAGACCCTGCACACCGCCTCGCTGGCCGCCCCGCCGCTGCGGGCCGGCCTCACCGAGGAGAGCGCCCGGCGCGCCGCCCGCCGACTGCGCTCCCTCCTCGGCACCGACGCCCTCTGCCTCACCGACCGGGACCGGGTGCTGGTCTGGGACGGCGCCGGGCACCACCACGGCAAGGACGTCATGGAGCACCTGAAGGTGCTCCTGGACAACGGCCGCCGCACCGCCTTCGACAGTGGCTGCGCCGACCTCGACTGCCCGCTGCGCTGGGCCGTCGCCGTTCCGCTCACCGTCGAGAACCGGGTCCTGGGCGCGCTGGTCGCCTATGCCCCGCGCGAGTCGGCGGTACTGGCCCGGGCGGCGGGGGAGGTGGCCCGCTGGGTCTGCGTCCAGCTGGAGCTGGCCGAGCTGGACCGCTCCCGCACCCAGCTCATCGAGGCGGAGATCAAGGCCCTGCGGGCGCAGATCTCCCCGCACTTCATCTTCAACTCGCTTGCCGCCATCGCCTCGTTCGTCCGGACCGACCCCGAACAGGCCCGTGAACTGCTGCTGGAGTTCGCCGACTTCACCCGCTACTCGTTCCGCAGGCACGGGGAGTTCACCACGCTGGCGGACGAACTGCACTCCATCGACCAGTACCTGGCCCTCGTCCGTGCCCGCTTCGGCGAACGCCTCGCCGTGACGCTTCAGGTCGCCCCCGAGGTGCTGCCCGTCGCGCTGCCGTTCCTGTGCCTCCAGCCGCTGGTGGAGAACGCCGTCAAGCACGGCCTCGAAGGGGCGGCCACCCGCAGCCGCATCACCATCAGCGCCCTGGACGCCGGCTCGGAGGCCGAGGTGGTCATCGAGGACGACGGAACCGGCATGGACCCCGAACGGCTGCGGCAGATCCTGCGCGGCGAGGGCGGCGCCTCCACCGGCATCGGGCTGCTCAACGTGGACGAGCGGCTGCGCCAGGTCTACGGCGACGACTACGGCCTGGTCATCGAGACCGGGGTCGGGGCCGGCATGAAGATCACGCTGCGGCTGCCCAAGTACCGTGCCGGGGTGCACGGTTCCTGAAGCAGGGGGTCAGCACAGGTGGACGGCCAGATGTCCCAGCGGCAGCCCCAACTGCCAGGCGGGCGTCCAGACGCGGACCTCCTGGCTGTCGGTCTCCCAGGACCCGGGGCCGATCGCGTCGAGGTCCGCCGCGAGCAGCTCGGTCTCCTCCAGCCACCGCCAGGCCGCCCGCGCCAACGCCAGATCGGGGTCACCGGGCTCGGTGTTCCGACCCGCCTCCGTCAGCCGCTCGCGGATCCAGGCGCGCCAGGTGCACCCGTACGCCGTGAGGCTCCGCAGCTCGTCCACCCGCGGCCCGGGCAGGGCCCGGCGGGCGGGAGCGTCCCGGGGGACTCCACACAGGAACATCGTCAGCGCGAGGGCGTCGCGCCCCGCCCGGAACTCCAGGGTCGTCGGTTCCATCAGATCGCCGGTCCGTAACAGGTCGTCGGCGAGATATTCGGTGGACAGCCAGGTCATCGGTACCTGGAGGTCGTTCCCACCGGTCCCATCCGTATCCTCGGGACGCATCCCGTCTCGCCTCTTTCCTTGCTCGGTGCCGGGCTTCACGCAGCATTGAACCGGGGGCGGGCGCCCCGCGTGGGCAGAAGGGGAGGATCGCCCAGGAGATGCGAGGCAGTGAATGAGTGTCGACCCCGGCGACGACGGGCATGTGCGCCTGCTGCTGGGCGCGTACGTCCTGGACGCCCTGGACGCCGAGGAGACCTGTAGGGTCGCCCGCCACCTCCGGGGCTGCGACGGCTGCGCCCGGGTCTACGTGGAGGTGGCCGAGGCCTCCGCCCTGTTGGCGCTGCTCCGGGCGGAGGACCTGCGGGAGTAGCCGGGCAGCGTCCGCGCGAGGACCCGCAGGGCGTAGTACGAGCGGGACTTGACGGTCCCCGTGGGGATGCCGAGCGCCTCGGCCGTCTCGCCGACGCTCAGCCCGCGGAAGTAGATCTGCACCAGCACCGCACGGTGCTCGGGGCTGAGGGTGCGGACCGCCTCCCGGACGTCCAGGGCGCGGACGGCCGAGTCCGCGGTGTCCAGGGCGTCCGGGGTGCTCTCCAGCACGGTGTCGCTGACCTCGACGGGACGGGCCTGCCGGGAGCGCCGCGCGTCGATGGCGAGGCGGCGGCCCACGGTGAACAGCCACGGCCGCATCGACGCGTAGGGCGCGTCGAAGGCCTCGGGGTGCTGCCAGGCGCGCACCAGGGTCTCCTGCACCAGGTCCTCGGCCCGCTGCCGGTCCCCGAAGGTCAGACCGAGGAGGAAGTGGAACAGCGCGGGGCCGTGTTCCCGCTGCAACTCGGCGAGGGTCCGCTCGTCGGTCGTCGTGGTGGTCTTCATGAACGCCCTCTCCCGCCGCGGCCCCTGGCGGCCTCGTTGCCGACTTGGCGTATACGAACGCATTCGGCGGCGCGGGAACAGGCGGTGCGCCGAGGCGTGCGACGAGCGGTCGCTCAGTGCGGCGAATGGTGCGGTGAACGGTCGAAGGGCCGTCGGGGTCGGCCGGTACGACCAGTTCAGCTAAGTATGCGGCAATGCTCCTTGCTTATCCGGTATGAAGATCTGTGTAGTCGGATGGTCGTAATCATCCGAACATGGAGTCGAGCAGATGACGCAGCGCATCCGACCGGGCACCGCGGCCGCCATCGCCCTCCTGCTCGCCGCGGCCACCGGCTGCACCGGGCAGCAGTCCCCGGCCCCCGCGCCGAGCGGGCCCCCCGCCGCCCGCGGCGCCGGCGGCCAGGACGCCGAGGGGCCCCGCCCGTTCACGCTCCTCGCCGCGGGCGACATCCTGCCGCACTCCTCCGTGATCGACCGGGCCGCCGTCGACGCGGGCGGCGCCGGCTACGACTTCGCCCCGATGCTGGCGGGCGTCGCCCCGGTCGTCTCCGCCGCGGACCTGGCGTTCTGCCACATGGAGACGGTGTACGGCGCGAAGGGCGGCCCCTACACCGGATACCCGAGCTTCAAGTCGCCGCCCGAGGTCGCCACCGCCCTGCGCGCCACGGGGTTCGACTCCTGCTCCACGGCCTCCAACCACACCCTCGACGACGGGGCCGAGGGGGTCTCGCGCACGCTCGGCGCGCTGGACGGGGCGGGCATCCGGCACGCCGGCTCCGCCCGCACCGCCGCCGAGGCCGCCCGGCCCACGATCCTGCCCGCCGGGCCCGGGAAGGGTGCGGCCAAGGTTGCCCACCTCGCGTACACCTACGGAACCAACGACATCCCGGTCCCCGCCGACCGGCCCTGGACGGTCAACGTGACCGACGAGCGCAGGATCATCGAGGAGGCCAGGGCGGCCCGGCGGGCCGGCGCCGACGTCGTCGTCCTCTCCGCGCACTGGGGTACCGAATGGCAGGACGAGCCCGACGCGACCCAGCTGGAGCTGGCCCGGCGGCTCACCGCGTCCGCCGACGGGGGCCGCCCCGACATCGACCTGATCATCGGCACCCATGCCCATGTGCCGCAGGCGTACGAGAAGGTCAACGGCACCTGGGTGGTCTACGGGATGGGTGACCAGATCGCCGGAGCGATGATCAACTACGAAGGGGTCCAGGACCCGCGCGGCAACCAGAGCTCGATGGGCCGCTTCACCTTCGCGCCGCCCGCCGAGCCCGGCGAGCGCTGGACGGTGAAGAAGGCGGAGTTCGTCCCGCAGTGGTACGACACCGGCACCGGGCGCGCCGTCAACCTCAACGCCTCCCTCGGCGACGGGGCCGAGCACCTCCGCGAGGTCCGCGACCGTATCCGTACCGTCGTCCTCGGGCGCGGAGCGGAGAGCGACGGGCTCCTCATGGGCAAGTGAACGTTCCTCACGGCACCACGGTGACCGGCCACCGCCCCGCCTTCACCAGGCGCACGGCCACCGAACCGACGAAGCGGTGCCCGGCCGACTCCGACGCCCCGACCACCACCGCGTCCGCCTTCAGCTCGTCGGCCGCCGTCACCAGCCCGTTGTACGGGTCGCCCCGGAAGGTGTGGAACTCCCAGCGCATGTCCCACGCGTCACCGAAGCGCTCGGTCGCCTCGCGGATCTCGGTGACCAGGTCCTCCGCGACCTCGCCCGTGGTGTCGCTCACCGGCACGCCCAGCGCCGCACCAGCCGTGATGACGGGCTGGACGTACACCAGGGCCAGCATGGCGTTCTGCCGGCGGGCCAGTCCGGCGGCGTAGGCCGCCGCGCGCATCGACGAATCGGAGCCGTCGAGCCCCGCGACGATCACCTTGGGGCCGTCCGTGCCGCGTTCGAACCGGTGAGGCTGCTGCTCTGTCACGGCTCCGAGGCTATCGGCTCGTCCCGGAGGGGAGGCTCCGGGACGCCGACCGACCCGAATGGAGATGAACATACTGCGTCGATCGTGTACAAAACGGTCGGTGGCCGGTGTCGGCGGCGGGAACGGACGTCCGGCCGTGCGAGCAGTTGGCCATGAGAAGTGATCACACCGGACCCGAGCGCCGCACCCTGTTGAGGGTCGCGCTCGGCCTCGGAACCGCCACCGCCGTGCACCTGATCGCCGCCGATCCGGCCTCGGCGCCCGCTCGCTCCGCACTCGCCGCGAAGACCCCGCCCACCGCGGCCGCGGGATCTCCGGGACACGTCCGGGGCCGGCCCTCCCCGTACCGGCTCGAACCGATGACGGCGCATACCCCGCCCAGGTTCGGACCGGCCAGGCCGCCCGTGCGCGTCCGGCCCTTCGAGCATCTCCCCGAGATCGGTCACTCGATGGTCCTGAGCTTCGACGACGGACCCGACCCGCTCTACACCCCGGACATCCTGGCCACCCTGCGCGAGCACCGGGTCCGCGCCATGTTCTTCGTCTGCGGAGAGATGGCCGACGGAAACCCGGACCTGCTGCGCGAGATGGCCGACGACGGGCATGTGGTGGGCAACCACTCCTGGTCGCACCCGCTGATCCCGAAGCTCTCCCGCCCCGCGATCCGCGAGGAACTGGGGCGCACCAGCGAGGTGGTGGACCGGGCGCTCGGGGCCCCGCCGCTCTGGTACCGCGCGCCCTACGGCGCGTGGAACCGCAACTCCTTCGAGATCGGGGCCGAGCTGGGCATGGAGCCCATGGCCTGGACCGTGGACACGCTCGACTGGAAGACGCCGGGAACCGGCCGAATCGTCCGCCGGGTGCTGGACGGAGCGGCGCCCGGCGTCGTCGTCCTCTCGCACGACGCGGGCGGCGACCGCTCGCAGAGCGTCGCGGCCCTGCGCCGCTACCTTCCCCGGCTGCTGGACTCCGGCTACCGCATCACGGTGCCGCGCCGCCTCTGAGCCGGGAACGCGTCCGCGCGCGACGGTGCCCCCGGCAGCCTCGGGAACCCGAGGCTGCCGGGGGCACCGTCGCGCGGGAGCGCCCGCTGTCAGCGGGTGTCGACGAGCCGGGCGAAGACCACCACGTTGCCGTCGTAGCCGCCCGCCTTGGAGTAGCCCCCGCCGCAGGTGATGACCCGCAGCTCCGCGTGGCCGGTGTCGCCGTAGACCCGGGGGCCGGGGAAGTCGTTCTTGGAGAAGACCTCCACCCCGTACACCTCGAAGATCCCGACCCGGCCGTCGTAGCGGGCGACCTCGACCCGGTGCCCCTTCTGGAGCGAGCCGAGGCCGTAGAAGACCGCGGGCCCGGACATGTTGTCGACGTGGCCGACGACCACGGCGGTGCCGCGCTGGCCGGGGGCGATGCCGTTCTGGTACCAGCCGGCGAGGTTGGGGTCCTCGGCGGGCGGGGCGTCGATCCACCCGTTGGCGTCCAGGTTGACGTCGATGACCGGGGCGTCGACGTCGATGGACGGAACCTTCACCCGGGAGGCCGGGGCGTACGGCAGTGGCTGCGCCGCCTCGCCCTCCACCGGCGGTCCCGCGGTGTCCTTGCCCAGGTCCAGCGAGGCGGCCGCCGCGGGCTGCGGGGGGCCCGCCTCCCCGAACTCCGTGCCGTTGCGCATGAGGGCGAGGCCGCTGAGCAGCACCAGGGCGACCGCACCCCATGGCACACGTCTGGTCCGCTCGGCGCCAGCGTAGTCCCGGCCCATGGTTCTCCCTTCGTCGCGACGCTGTGAACGCTAAGGGCGTCGGGTCCGGGCGGCGATCAGAGAGGGGCGAACGGGTGGCGGCGGGGTCGGGCCCCTTGCCGGGCCCCTGCCGGATGCCTGCCCATCGGAGTAATG
Source organism: Streptomyces sp. NPDC026589 (assembly GCF_040638385.1). Lineage (NCBI taxonomy): Bacteria > Bacillati > Actinomycetota > Actinomycetes > Kitasatosporales > Streptomycetaceae > Streptomyces > Streptomyces sp. NPDC026589. The sequence continues at coordinate 257,137 of NZ_JBEZYG010000008.1, read as the reverse complement.
AGCAGATAAAAGTTCTGACGGCCCGTGACCTGCGGCTCCGTCAGTTCCGCGGGTTTTCGTACGGCGTGTCGCGTCACCGGGGTGGAGCAACGCCGAAGTGCGAGCCGAAGGTCCGCTGGTGAGTGTTCGTCATGGGAGGCGTTCTCGTCGATCCAGCCCGGGGGACAAGCCCCCGGGGGCGTTTCCCGCTGGAGGTTCACACGATGCGTGTCTCACGCGCTCTCGCGGTCACCGCGACCGCTTTCGCGGCCGTCGGGCTGGCGGCCCCCATGGCCGCCGCCACCAACGGCCCGGTCAACGTCGCCGTCAACCCCCACTCCGTCCACCAGGGCGGCACGCTCAAGATCACCGCGCAGGGCTGCGGTCACGGCGGCAAGGTCTGGTCGAACGCGTTCCCGACGACCACCCTCTCCCCGGGTGACGGCACCAACTACGCCCATGCCCGGGTCCGGAACAACACCACGCCGGGTCAGTACCACCTCTCCGTGAAGTGCAGCGACAACGACCGGATCGCGACGCACAAGTTCACCGTGCTCGCCGGCAACCCCTCGCAGGGCGGGCTCGGCGGCTCGATGGGGCCGAGCTCCGTGGAGATGCAGGTCGGCGGCGGTCTGGTGGCCGCGGCGGCCGTCGGCGGCGCGGTCTTCCTCGTCCGGCGCCGGACGACGAGCCATGCGGCGTTCTAAGGCGTCGAACCTCCCGCCCGGCCCGATACGCCCGTCGCCCCGAGTCCTGGATCAGGACCCGGGGCGACTGTCGTGCGCCGCATGCTCGCGGTCAGTGGCGGCGGTCGGCGGTGCGGCGGCGCGCGAAGTAGAGGGCGCCCGAGGCCGCCACGGCCACCAGGGCCGCTCCGGCGGCGACCTCCACCGTGTCGGTGGAGCCGGAGCTTCCGCCGAGGCCGCCGCGCACGCCGCCCGGGATGAGCGCCGTCGAGCTGGCGGTGGGAACGGTGGTGGGCCTGGGGGTGGGGGTGCTCGTGGCGCCGCCGGTGATCGTCAGGTTGACGTTGCGGGAGGTGCCGGTGGAGCCGCACGCGAACGTCACCGCGTACACGGCCCCCCGGCGGGCGTCCGTGTCGACGGTGGCGGTGGCCGTCGTGGAGCCGCTCGGGATGGTGGTGGTGTCGAAGATGCCCGAGGAGACGGTCGTCTCGCCCGTGCAGCCGCCGGCGCCGAGGGTGACCCGGCCGCCGGGTGCGATGACCGACGGGGCGATCGTCGGGTTGAACGTGCTGGTCGCCCCGTCCGGCGCGGCGTGGGCGGCGGCCGGGGCCAGCAGCGTCAGGGCACTGGCGCCGAGCAGGGCGAGCGGTGCGACACGTATCGCGCGCATGGTGGATCCTCCGGGTTCCCCGAGGGGCAGCTGCGGAACCAATTTCCACATAGCAGGAAAAATGCACCTCGATGCCCGACACGCTAGGAGGGGTCCCCCCGACACGCGATCGGGGTCCGGCGAATGGGTCAGCGGTGTCCCCCGGCCGGCTCACCGGTCGGCTCACGGGCCGGGGGCGCTGACTCAGCGGGCGGCCCCCGGGAACATGGCGAGGAACGGGTCCGCGGTGGCCGAGATGCCCCTGCCGAAGGGCGCGTCGAAGTCCCAGATCAGAAAGAGCAGGAAGGCGATCAACGCGCTGAACAGGCCGGCCAGGAGCAGTTCGCGGAACGTTCTGCGGATCTGGAGGGCGAAGATCAGCCCCACGGTCACCAGCGCCCCGATGATCAGCCCGAACCAGACGACTCCCGGCATCGTCGCCCCGGCGTTCTGCGCGCGTGTGCTGCGCGCGTCGTCCGCAGCCGCCACCTGGTCGACCAGCGGCTGGTAGGCCTGCCCCTCGTGATCGGTCCTGGGCGCGTAGTCGGTGACGTCCGCCCGTACCTTGTCCAGCAACTCGGTGCCGCGCTCGGTGAGCGTGTTGTGTTCGGACATCACCTTCCACTCGTCGTGCACCACATGATTGACATAGGCGTCGACGTCCGCGCGGATACGGTCGCGGACCTCCACCGGGTAGACGGAGGCGCGCGCCTGCACCTCGTGCAGCGCCTGCGCCTCGATGCGGACGGACTCCTGGGCGGCGCTGCGTCCCTCCCAGACCCCGGCGATGGCGAGCCCCAGGACGATCGCGTAGACCACGCCGATCATCATCGTCATGTACTCGATGACGTCGGGCGTCTCGGACGGGTCGTCGTCATCCCCGATCCGCCGGTTGTTCAGGACGGCGATGGTGAGGACGACCGCGCAGGCGGACGCCATGGCAATGCTCAGGACGAGCCATTCGGACATGCGTCTCTCCTGGTCAACGGGATGACCGCGGCCGCAGCACGGCAACGGCGAACACCGCCGGGGCGGTGATGAGCAGCGTCAGGGACACCAGCGACGGTCCGCTCCGCGGCTGTTTGCGGGCCGGTTTGCGGTACGCCGGCAGCGCGACGGGCCGGGGGCGCGGTGGCTCGGTCCGCTCCGGTGGCTCCGGGGACGGCGAGGGCTTCGATGGCGGCGCAGGCGCGGGTGCCGGTGGCGGGGGAGGAGGCGGCGGAGGTGGAGGTGGTGGTTCCGCGACCACCGGTGGCGGCGGAGGTGGAGGTGGCGGTTCCGCGACCACCGGCGGCGGCGGTGGCGGCGGGGGAGGTGGTGGAGGTGGTGGTTCCGCGACCACCGGCGGCGGTGGAGGTGGAGGCGGCGGTGGGGGTGGCGGCTTCGGTGGTGGCGGTGGTGGTGGCTCTGAGACCGCGACACAGTCCCCGTCGCCCGCCACGGCGACCGACGAACTGCCGTCTCCCTGCCCGATCGTGGCCACCGCGCAGCTGTCGGCGGTGGCGGGCAGCGGTACCGCTGTCAGCCAGAGAAGTGCGGCGACCGTCGTGAGCCGCGCGATGCGTGATCCGTACACGTCCGCGAGCATGATCCACGCCGCCGGGGAACACGCGATACCTGCCGTTGATTCGCCTGATCGTGCGGTTAATGGGCCATTCGTGTTTGACCGTTGGACGTCGCGTCGCCGAATTCTTCTCGGCATTCCTTTGAACGCGCCCCCGTCGGCGACCCGTACCCAGGGCCATGAACGGCGCGGCCCCGCACCGGCACCGGAAGCAGCCCGCCGGCAGTGGGTACGGATCCGTCGGCGGAGGATACGGACCGGGGCCGACGCGGAGGGGGAGGCGGCCGAACCCGGGGAGGCCGGTCAACTCGCGGTTCAGGAGGGCAAGAAGCTCGGGCAGGCGCTCACCGACAGTGCGGGCTTCACACTCTTCCGGCTCGACAAGGACACACCGCCCAGGAGCCCCAAGTGGCCGCGAATCACAGGGAAACGGCGTCCGGAGTGCCGGTCCGTCGCTGTTCGCATACGCGCAGCGACGGACCGGCCGCAGATGCCACCGGAGTGTGACCAATAACGGATCGCTAATTTCCGTTTCCACTCGCTCTCTTGGCGGCCGATCAGTAGCCTCTGGTCAACACTGACCATGAACATGGCCGGATCGCCGTGGCGACTTGTTGGAGACATCGATGGAGCGTCCCGCCTGGGCACCGCAGGGCATTGACATTTCGGTGCCAAGCGTGTCTCGCATGTACGACTTCTATCTGGGCGGATCGCACAATTTCGAGGTGGACCGGGAAGCCGCGCGCAAGGCCATGGAGTTCCTTCCGGGCCTTCCCAAGATCATGCAGGCCAATCGCGCCTTTATGCGCAGGGCCGTCCGCTACGCCGTCGGCACCGGCATCGACCAGTTCCTGGACATCGGCTCCGGCATACCGACCTTCGGCAACGTCCACGAGGTCGCCCAGGCCGCCGACCCCGGGGCCAAGGTGGCCTACGTCGACCACGACCCGGTCGCCGTCGCCCACAGCCGGGCCGTCCTGGAGGGCGACGACCGCGCGGTCATCGCCGCCGCCGACCTGCGCCGGCCCAAGGAGATCCTGACGAACCCGGAGATCACCGGGCTGCTGGACCTGGAGCGGCCGGTGGCGCTGCTGCTGGTCGCGGTCCTCCACTTCGTGGAGGACGCCGACGACCCGCGCGGCGCGGTCGCCGAGCTGCGCGAGTCACTGGCCCCCGGCAGCCTGATCGTCCTGACCCACGCCTCGTACGAGGGCATCCCGCTGCCCAAGGAGGAGGCGGCCGGCACGGTCGGCGTCTACCAGAACATCCGCAACCCGCTGATCATGCGCTCGCGCGAGGAGATCGGCCAGTTCTTCGAGGGCTACGAGATGGTCGAGCCGGGGCTCGTGTCGATGCCCGAATGGCGGCCCGACACCCCGCAGGCGCCGGAGCAGGAAGACCCGTACGCCTTCTCGGGCTTCGCAGGGGTTGGGCGCAAGGCGTGACCATTCCCGCCCAGGCGTCCGGGGAACCGGACGCGGAACCCGACGGTCCGGAAGGCCGGCTGCGGAGATTCGCCAGAATCTGGAGCCGCGCCATCTTCCCCCTGACGGCCACCTCTCTCACCCGGCCGGAGTTCGAACAGCATCTGCTGCCCCTGGCACGCGAGCTGAACGGCATCCTGCACGCCCACCCCTTCGACGCCTCGCCCGCCCAGCGGATCGGCGAAGCCCTCATCGACGCGCACTGCACCGACCCGGACGCCCTCAGCTCCACACTCGGCGTCGTCGACTCCTACCTCGTCCTGTACTGCGGCGGCACCGGGCCCGGCGCGCTGTCCACCGAGGACGGCCGGGCCCGCTGCGCCCGGATCCAGCACACCCTCGCCGCCGGCTTCACCGGGGCCCTGCGCGAGCGCACGCTCGCCGAGCAGGAGGCCATCGCCCGCTCGGCGCTGACCGCCCGCTCGGACGCCGAACAGGCCCTGCACGCCACGGAGGCCCGGTTCCGCGCGGTCTTCAAGGACGCCGCCGTCGGCATCGGCATCGCCGACCTGGACGGCAACATCCTGGAGATCAACGACACCCTCACCAAGATGTTCGGCGGGCTGGAGCACCACGTCCGCAGCCACAAGGTGAACGAGTGGGTCCACCCCGAGGACTCGCCGCAGGTGTGGAAGTACTACGACGAGCTGGTACGCGGCGAACGCGACCACTACCGGGTCGAGAAGGCGTACTACCGCAACGACGGCACCGTGCTGTGGACCAACCTCACCGTCTCGCTGCTGCGGGATTCCGAGGGCCGCCCCGAGTACCAGCTCGCACTGATGGAGGACACCACCGAGCGGCGGCTGCTCAATCTGCGCCTGCGCTACGAGGCCACTCACGACGCGCTCACCGGGCTGCCCAACCGGACGCTGTTCTTCGAGCGTCTGGAGAAGGCCCTCGCCGCCCAGGAGGGAATCGGCTTCGGCCTCTGCTACCTGGACCTCGACGGCTTCAAGGCCATCAACGACAGCCTCGGCCACGCCGCCGGCGACCGCCTCCTGGTCGAGGTCGCCGACCGGCTCCAGAGCTGCGCCACCGCGCCCGGCGAGATGGTCGCCCGGCTCGGCGGCGACGAGTTCGTCGCGCTCACCACCGGCCCGGACACCGCCGAGGAGGTGGACGAGCTGGCCGGCCGCATTCTCCATGCGCTCGCCTCCCCCATCCGCCTCGACGGCCGCGAGCTGACCGTCCGCGGCTCCATCGGCGTCGTCGAGGGGCCCTCCGGGGAGCGCAGCGCCGCCGAGGTGCTGCGCAGCGCCGACATCACGATGTACCGGGCCAAGGCGGCGGGCGGCAACCGCTACCAGCTCGCCGACGCCGAGGCCGACGCGCGGGCCATCACCCGGCACGGGCTGACGACCGCGCTCCCGGCCGCCCTGGACCGGGGCGAGTTCTTCATCGAGTACCAGCCGCTCGTGCACCTGGGCGACGGCACGGTGCACGGCGCCGAAGCCCTCGTACGGTGGTGCCATCCGCAGCACGGGGTGCTCGGCCCCGACCGGTTCATCCCGCTCGCCGAACACACCGGGCTCATCGTGCCGCTCGGGCGCTGGGTGCTGGAGGAGTCCGTACGGCAGGCGAACTTCTGGCAGGAGCGGCACAGCGACGGAGGACCGCTGCGGATCAACGTCAACCTCTCGCCGACCCAGCTGCACCACCCCCGCCTCGTCGCCGAGACCGTCGACGTGCTGGAACGTTCCGGTCTCGAACCGGGGGCGCTCTGCCTGGAGGTGACCGAGTCCGCCCTGATCGGCGCCGACGACGATCTCCTCAAGCCGCTGCGGCAGCTCGCGGAGATGGGCGTCGACATCGCGCTCGACGACTTCGGCACGGGCTACTCGAACCTGGCGAACCTGCGCAGGCTGCCGGTGAGCGTGCTCAAGCTGGACCGTTCCTTCACCCAGGGCATGCAGCAGCACCCGGCGGACCCGGTCGATCTGAAGATCGTCGAGGGCATCGTGTCGCTGGCCCACAGCCTGGAGCTGGCTGTCACGGTGGAGGGCGTGGAGACGGGCGCCCAGGCCGAGCAGCTGCGGCTGCTGGGCTGCGACACCGCACAGGGCTGGTACTACGCCCGCCCCGGGGCTCCGGACCGCATCCACTCCCTGCTGCTGGCGGACGCGGTCTGAGCCCGGCCGGGGCGCGGAGGACCCTTCGCGCCCCGGCCGGTCAGCCCGAGACCGGCCGGAGCTCCAGCAGCATCCGCTGGAGTTCGCGCGCGGCCCGGGGCGGAGCCACGTCGCTGCGGTGTGCCAGCGCGATCGTGCGCCGCAGCCCGGCGCCGGCCAGCGGGGTCCTCCGCAGGTCGCTGCCCGCCCGGGCGGCGGCCATGCTCGGCACCACCGCGATGCCGAGCCCCGCCCGTACGAAACCGAGCACCGCGTCCATCTCGCCGCCCTCGACGGTGAACGTGGGCTCGAAGCCCTCCGCGCGGCACGCGGCCACGGTCAGCTCCCGCAGGTTGTACCCGTGCCGGAACATCACCAGCGGCGCCCCCTCCAGATCCGCGATCCGGATCCGGCCGCCCCGCCCCGGGGGCGGCTCCGCCGCCGAGGACACCACCACCAGGTCCTCGTGCAGCAGTTCCACCGTGGTCAGCGCGGGAGAGGCGGCCGGCATGGGCAGCACCACCAGCGCCAGGTCGAGCGCGCCCCGCGCCAGCTGACGCACCAGGTCGTGCGAGCCGCCCTCCTCCAGCAGCAGCCGCACCCCCGGATGACGGTCGTGGAAGGCGCGCAGCATGTCCGGCAGCAGCCCGGTGCACAGGCTCGGCGTCGCCCCCAGCCGCACCCGGCCGCTGCGCAGCGAGACCAGCTCCTGGACCTCCTGCCGCGCCGTCTCCGCGTCGGCGAGGATCCGCCGGGCGAGCGGCAACAGCGCCTCGCCCGCGTCGGTGAGGGCGATATTGCCCCGGGCCCGGCTGAACAGATCAGCGCCCAACTCCGTCTCCAGCGCCCGGATCTGCTGGGAGAGCGAGGGCTGCGACACATGCACCGCCTCGGCGGCCCGGGTGAAATGCCGGGCCTCGGCGACGGCCACGAAGTAGGTGAGCTGTTGGAAGTGCACCCTTCAACCCTACCGGCTGTCGATAGTGAATGCCTATGGAGATGAGCCAGGCCATGTCTTGGACTGATCGGGCTGTTCGCCCCTACCGTCGTGTCCATGGCATTGGCAACGCGGACGGACCGACGGCCGTCGATGACGCGTACGCTCTGGGACTCGACCGTCGGCAAGAAGACGATCATGGCCGTGACCGGTCTGGTCATGCTCGGATATCTCGTCGCCCACATGGTGGGCAACCTGAAGATCTTCTTCGGACCCGGCGAGTTCGACGGGTACGCCCACTGGCTGCGCACCATGGGCGAACCGGTACTGCACTACGAGTGGGCGCTGTGGCTCGTCCGGGTGGGGCTGGTCGCGGCCGTCGTGCTGCACGGCGTCTGCGCGTACCAGCTCAGCCGGCGCGACATCAGGGCGCGCCCGGCCAAGTACGTCCACAAGAGGGCCCGGGCGAGCTACGCCACCCGGACCATGCGCTGGGGCGGGATCATCCTCGCGCTCTTCATCGTCTGGCACATCCTCGACCTGACGACCGGCACCGTGCACACCGGCTTCGAGGCCGGGCACCCCTACCAGAACGTCATCGACACCTTCTCGACCTGGTACGGCAACGTCATCTACATCGTCGCCGTGCTCGCCATGGGCCTGCACGTCCAGCACGGCTTCTGGAGCGCCGCGCAGACCCTGGGAGTCGGCAACGCGACCCGCGACCGCATCCTGAAGACCCTCGCCAACCTCCTCGCAGCGGTGCTGACGGTGGGCTTCATCTCCGTACCCGTCGCCGTCATGACCGGAGTGGTGAGCTGACATGCCCGACTACACGCAGTACGCCACGGGCGAGCCCGTGGTCGACACGAAGGCCCCCGAGGGCCCCGTCGCCGAACGCTGGGACACCCGCCGCTTCCAAGCGAAACTCGTGAACCCCGCCAACCGGCGCAAACACACCGTCATCGTCGTCGGCACCGGTCTCGCCGGCGGAGCGGCCGGCGCCACACTCGCCGAACAGGGCTACCACGTCGTCCAGTTCTGCTTCCAGGACTCGCCCCGGCGCGCCCACTCGGTGGCCGCCCAGGGCGGCATCAACGCCGCGAAGAACTACCGTAACGACGGCGACTCCATCCACCGGCTGTTCTACGACACCGTCAAGGGCGGCGACTTCCGCGCCCGGGAGTCCAACGTCCACCGGCTGGCGCAGATCTCGGTGGAGATCATCGACCAGTGCGTCGCCCAGGGCGTCCCCTTCGCCCGGGAGTACGGCGGCCTCCTCGACAACCGCTCCTTCGGCGGCGTCCAGGTCTCCCGCACGTTCTACGCGCGCGGCCAGACCGGACAGCAGCTGCTCCTCGGGGCGTACCAGGCGCTGTCCCGGCAGATCGCGTCGGGCGGCGTCGACCTCCACGCCCGCAGCGAGATGCTCGACCTGATCGTCGTCGACGGAAAGGCGCGCGGCATCGTCGCCCGCGACCTGGTCACCGGGAAGATCGACACCTACTTCGCCGACGCGGTCGTCCTGGCCACCGGCGGCTACGGCAACGTCTTCTACCTGTCGACCAACGCCATGAACTCCAACGCCACCGCCGTCTGGCGGGCGCACCGGCGCGGCGCGTACTTCGCCAACCCCTGCTTCACCCAGATCCACCCCACCTGCATCCCGCGCACCGGCGACCACCAGTCCAAGCTCACCCTGATGAGCGAGTCGCTGCGCAACGACGGCCGCATCTGGGTCCCCAAGGTCAAGGGCGACGACCGCCCGGCCAACCAGATCCCCGAGGACGAGCGCGACTACTACCTGGAGCGGATCTACCCCGCCTTCGGGAACCTGGTGCCCCGCGACATCGCCTCCCGCGCCGCCAAGAACGTCTGCGACGAGGGGCGCGGCGTCGGCCCCGGCGGACAAGGGGTCTACCTGGACTTCGCCGAGGCCATCGGCCGGATGGGCCGCAAGGCCGTCGAAGCCAAGTACGGCAACCTCTTCGACATGTACCAGCGGATCACCGACGAGGACCCCTACACGGTCCCCATGCGGATCTACCCCGCCGTGCACTACACGATGGGCGGCCTCTGGGTCGACTACGACCTCTCCACCACCGTCCCCGGCCTCTTCGCCATCGGCGAGGCGAACTTCTCCGACCACGGGGCCAACCGCCTCGGCGCCTCCGCCCTGATGCAGGGCCTCGCCGACGGCTACTTCGTCCTGCCCTCCACGATCAACGACTACCTCGCCCGCAATCCGCACACCGACACCGTGGACGAGGCGCACCCCGCCGTCGCGGAGGCCGTGGCGGAGACCGAGGACCGGATCAACCTGCTGCTCTCCGTCGACGGCGACCGCACCCCCGACTCCTTCCACCGCGAGATCGGTGAACTCATGTGGGAGTACTGCGGGATGGCCCGCACCGAAGACGGTCTGCGCAAGGCGCTCGCGAGGATCCCGGAGATCCGCGAGGAGTTCTGGCGCCGCATCAAGGTCCCCGGCACCGGCGAACAGTTCAACCAGTCGCTGGAGAAGGCGAACCGCATCGTCGACTACCTGGAGCTCGCCGAGCTCATGTGCCTCGACGCCCTGCACCGCGCCGAGTCCTGCGGCGGCCACTTCCGCGCGGAGTCCCAGACCCCGGACGGCGAGGCCGAGCGGCGCGACGAGGAGTTCTCGTACGCCGCCGCCTGGGAGTTCACCGCCACCGGCGGCGCCCCTGTCCTGCACAAGGAAGACCTCGTCTTCGAGTACGTCCACCCCACCCAGCGGAGCTACGCATGAAGCTCACCCTGCGCGTCTGGCGTCAGCGCAACGCCGAAGAGCCCGGCGCCATGGCCACCTACGAAGTCGACGGCATCTCCGCCGACATGTCGTTCCTGGAGATGCTCGACACCCTCAACGAGGAACTCACCCTCGCCGGGGACGAGCCGGTCGCCTTCGACCACGACTGCCGTGAGGGCATCTGCGGCGCGTGCAGCCTCGTCATCAACGGCGACGCCCACGGCCCGGAGCGCACCACCACCTGCCAGCTCCACATGCGGTCCTTCGCCGACGGCGACACGATCGACATCGAGCCCTGGCGGGCGTCCGCCTTCCCGGTCATCAAGGACCTGGTCGTGGACCGCTCCTCGTTCGACCGGATCATCCAGTCCGGCGGCTACATCTCCGCCGCCACCGGCACCGCCCCGGACGCCCACGCCACCCCGGTACCCAAGCCGGACGCCGACTTCGCCTTCGAGCACGCCGAGTGCATCGGCTGCGGAGCCTGCGTCGCGGCCTGCCCCAACGGCTCGGCGATGCTGTTCACCTCGGCGAAGGTCAACCACCTCAACGTCCTGCCGCAGGGCGCACCCGAGCGCGAGACCCGCGTCCTGGACATGGTGGCCCAGATGGACGACGAGGGCTTCGGCGGCTGCACCCTGACCGGCGAGTGCGCCACGGCCTGCCCCAAGGGCATCCCGCTGCCCTCGATCGCCGCGATGAACAAGGAGTGGCTGCGGGCGACCCGCAAGGTCCGCCGCTGACAGAGGAGTTGATCCCGTACGAACCCGGGCCCGCACCCGGAGCCGTACGGGATCAGCGCCGTACGTTCAGCGCCGCAGCGCCTTGGCCAGGTACGGGGCCGTGCGGCTCCCGGCTTCCCGCGCCACCTCCGCCGGGGTGCCGGACGCGACGATCCGGCCGCCCCGGTCACCCCCCTCCGGCCCCAGGTCGATGACCTGGTCCGCGCCCGCAACCACGGCCATGTCGTGCTCCACGACCACCACCGTGCTCCCGGCGTCGACCAGGGAGTGCAACTGCCTCATCAGCACCTCCACATCGGCCGGATGCAGTCCCGTCGTCGGCTCGTCCAGCAGATACAGCGTGTGCCCGCGCCGGGTGCGCTGGAGCTCCGCCGCCAGCTTGATGCGCTGCGCCTCGCCGCCGGACAGCTCCGTGGCGGGCTGACCGAGCCGCAGATAGCCGAGACCCACGTCCAGCAGGGTGGTCAGCGCGCGCTCGGCGGCCGGCGTCCCGGCGAAGAACGACGCCGCCGACTCCACGGTCAGCTCCAGGACCTGAGCGACCGTCAGCCCGTTCAGGGTGACATCCAGGGTCTCCGGGTTGTACCGCGCGCCGTGGCAGTCCGGACAGGGCGCATAGGTGCTCGGCAGGAACAGCAGCTCCACCGAGACGAACCCCTCGCCCTGGCAGGTCTCGCACCGCCCGCCGCTCACGTTGAACGAGAACCGCCCCGCCGTGTACCCCCGCTCCCGCGCCGCTTCCGTCCCCGCGAAGAGTTTCCGCACGGCGTCGAACAGACCGGTGTACGTGGCCAGATTGGACCGGGGCGTACGGCCGATGGGTTTCTGGTCGACCTGGACGAGCCGGTCCACCGCCTCCAGGCCGGTGGCCGCCGCGCAGTACCGCGCACCCGGCCCGGACTCCTCGCCGGCCTGCCGGTCCGCCAGCACCCCGGCGAGCACCTGGCCGACCAGGGTCGACTTGCCCGAGCCGGACACCCCGGTCACGGCTGTGAACACCCCGAGCGGGAACGCCGCGTCCACGCCCCGCACATTGTGCCGCTCCACGCCGGAGAGCCGGATCCACCCGGTCGGCGTCCGCGGCTCCCGTACCGGCGTGGGCCCCTCCTCGAACAGGAACCGCCGCGTCGCCGACTCCGGCACCTGGGCCAGCCCCTCGGGCGGCCCGCTGTGCAGCACCCGCCCGCCGTGCTCGCCGGCCAGCGGACCCACGTCCACCAGCCAGTCCGCCCGCCGCACCACGTCCATCTGGTGCTCCACCACGAAGACCGAGTTCCCGGCCTCCTTCAGCCTGCCCAGCACCCCGAGCAGCGCCTCGGTGTCCGCCGGGTGCAGCCCGGCCGACGGCTCGTCGAGGACGTAGACGACGCCGAAGAGCCCCGACCGCAACTGCGTTGCCAGCCGCAGCCGTTGCAGCTCACCCGAGGACAGTGTCGGGGCCGTTCGGTCCAGGCTCAGATAGCCGAGCCCCAGCTCCGTCACCGTCCCGATCCGCGCCAGCAGATCACCGGTCAGCACCCGGGCCGTCTCCTCGCCGCCCGCCCCCGCACCGGCCAGCACCTCGGCCAGTGCGGACAGCGGCAGCCCGGCCAGCTCCGCGATGGTCCGCCCCGCGAAGGTCACCGCCATCGCCTCCGGCCGCAGCCGGCTCCCGCCGCACACCGGGCACGGGGCGCTGGTCAGGAAGCGCTCCGCCTTCGCCCGCAGGGCCCGGCTCCTGGTATCGGCGAAGGTGTGCAGCACATAGCGCCGCGCGCTCATGTACGTTCCCTGGTACGGGCGTTGGATCCGGCCCGCGTCCCGTACCGGATGCACCGTCACCACCGGCTGCTCGTCGGTGAACAGGATCCACTCCCGGTCCTTCTCGGGCAGCTCGCGCCACGGGCGGTCGACGTCGTGGCCCAGCGCGTCCAGCACATCGCGGAGGTTCTTGCCCTGCCACGCCCCGGGCCACGCGGCGATCGCCCCCTCCCGGATCGTCAGCGAGGGATCCGGGACGAGCAGCTCCTCGTCCGTTCGGTGGACGCGTCCCAGCCCGTGGCACTCCGGGCACGCCCCGACGGCGGTGTTGGGGGAGAAGGAGTCGGAGTCGAGGCGCTCGGCCCCCGGCGGATAGCCGCCGGCACGGGAGAAGAGCATGCGCAGCGAGTTGGAGAGCGTCGTCACCGTCCCGACGGAGGACCGGGCCCCCGGGGCGGAGCGCCGCTGCTCCAGCGAGACGGCGGGCGGCAGACCGGTGATCTCCCCTACGGCGGGCGCGCCCACCTGGTGGATCAGCCGCCGGGCGTAGGGGGCCACGGACTCGAAGTAGCGGCGCTGGGCCTCCGCGTAGATGGTCCCGAAGGCGAGCGAGGACTTCCCGGACCCCGATACGCCCGTGAACACGGTCAGGGTGTCGCGTGGGATGTCGACCTCGACGTTCTTGAGGTTGTGCTCGCGGGCGCCGCGCACACGGACGTACGGATCGTGGGGGGAGTGCATGGGGCTCGGCTCCGTACGGGTGGGTTCTGACGCCTGACAGGACGCCTGACAGGACAAACAGTCCGATTCTAGGCGTCGGCGCCGAGGACGGCCCCCCGGGCCTCGGCGGCTATCGGACGTCGAGGCTCCGCAGCGGCGCCCGCTCGTCGGCCCGGCCCCGGTCCCGGGGCCGGGCGATGCGGGAGAGCCGCCGCAGCGAGTCCACCAGGCCCTCCCGGTCGTACGTACTGGTCGTGACGAGCACCTCGTCCGCCCCGGTCTCCTCGATCGCCCGCTCCAGCTGACCGGCCACCTGGTCCTCGGTGCCGTGGACATGGCCGTCGAGCCCCCGCTCGTACAGGCTCCGCTCCTTGGCCGTCATGGCGAGGGCCTCGACGCGCTCGGCCGGGGCGAGCGGCGGAAAGTCCCCGCGCGTACGGGAGTACGTCATGGCCCACGCCTCCGGGACGAGCAGCCGGCGGGCCGCCTCCTCGGTGCCGGCCACGGCCACCGTGCCCGCGACGATCACCTCGGGCCGCTCGGCGCGGGCGGAGGGCCGGAAGTCGCGGCGGTAGACCTCGATGGCGCGCAGTACCTTCTCCCGGCCGCGCAGATCACCGATGACGAGGGGGAGGCCCGCGGCGGCCGCGACCGACGCGCCTTCCCCGATCGCCAGGACGTAAGCGGGGATGCTCAGGCCCTCCGCGGGACGGGCGTGCACCCCGGGGTGGGCCTGCTGGGTGCCGTCGATCCAGCCGAGCAGTTCGGCCAGCCGGCCGGGGAAGTCCTCGGCGTCCTCCTTGCCGTGACCGAGCGCCCGGCGGACGCCGTCGGTGAACCCCAGGGAGCGGCCGAGCCCCATGTCGATCCGGCCGGGAAAGAGGGAGGCGAGCACCCCGAACTGCTCGGCGACGACCAGCGGCCGGTGGTTGGGCAGCATCACCCCGCCGGTGCCGACCCGGATGGCGGAGGTCGCGGCGGCGACGGCGGCGGCCAGCACCGTCGGCGCGGACCCCGCGACCCCCGGCACACCGTGGTGTTCGGAGACCCAGAAGCGGTGGAAGCCGAGCGCCTCCGCCTCCCGTGCCAGGTCGACGGTGTCGCGCAGCGCCCGGGAGGCGTCGTGCCCCTCACGGGTGCGGGAACGGTCCAGGACGGAGAAGCGGGTCGAGGCGATCACAGAGCTCACGCTCCCTTCAACACCGCCGCTCTCCCAGCATTCCCGTGAACGCCGCGGCTCCCGGATTTCCGCGCCAAGGCCGACGCCGGGGGCCGACGGGCTTCCTAAGCTGGGGGAGTGGACAACGACGCACGGCCGCTGGCCGTATTCGACCTGGACGGCACGCTCGCGGACACCGCGCACCGGCAGCACTTCCTGGAAGGACCGAAGCGCGACTGGGCCGGCTTCTTCGCCGCGGCCGTGGAGGACCCGCCGCTCGCGGAGGGCGTACGGATGGTGCTCGCGAGCGCCGAGGAGTGCCGCATCGTCTATCTGACCGGACGCCCCGAGCGGTGCCGTCGCGACACCGTGCGCTGGCTGAGCCGTCAGGGGCTGCCCGAGGGCACGCTGTTCATGCGGCGCAACGACGACCGGCGCCCCGCACGCCGGATGAAGCTGGACATCCTCCGGCAGCTGGGGCGGAAGGGGCAGGTGCGCATGCTCGTGGACGACGACGAGCTGGTCTGCGACGCGGCCCAGGTGGCCGGATTCACCGTGGTGCGCGCCCGCTGGGCCGACCCGTCGGCGGTGCTGAAGGATGCCCAGGAACGCGAGGGGCGTACCTGATCAGGCGCTTTCGTCGAGCCGGAAGCCTACTTTGAGGCCGACCTGATAGTGAGCGATTCGGCCATCTTCGATATGGCCTCGAACTTGATTAATCTCGAACCAATCGAGATTGTGCAACGTTTCCGCCGCTCTTGCGACGCCGTTCCGGATCGCCTCGTCGATGCCCTCCTCGGAGGTTCCTACGATCTCAGTGACCCGATAGGTGTGATTCGCCATTGTTTGTCTCCTCTCCTGTGACCACGGTGCCCCAGTCCGAGCTCTCCCGCGAGGGGGAGGATGGGGCGAATCGGGGCAGGTGTCCGTCTTGACCTTCTGAAAGGTCCATACCAAAATTCAGCCAACCACCCGTGCGAGCGCCGCCCGCAATCCCCCCACACCGGGTCCCGATTTCGTTTGTGCCGTTTCGCAGAAGGTGACCACGTGAAGAACCGCATACTGGCCGGAGCCATCGCGCTTGTCTCGTCCGTCGCACTCGGTGGATGCGGCTTCATACCGGGCTCGGGCGGCGGTGACCGCACGGTGACGGTCTGGCTGATGAAGGACAGCGTCTCGCCCGGCTTCCTGGACAAGTTCACCCGCTCGTACGAGGAGGAGAACCCCTCGATCGAGCTGGACTTCAAGATCCAGGAGTGGAGCGGCATCGGACCCAAGGTCCTCTCCGCGCTGGAGGGCGACGCCCCGGACGTGATCGAGGTCGGGAACACGCAGGTCGCGCAGTACGCGGAGAGCGGCGGCCTGCGCGATCTGACCCTCGAATCGATGCGCGACCTGGGCAGCGAGGACTGGCTGCCCGGCCTGGCCCAGCCCGGCAGCATCAACGGCGTGCAGTACGGCATCCCCTGGTACGCGGCCAACCGGGTGGTCATCTACAACAAGGACATCTTCGAGGAGGCGGGCATCGACTCCGTCCCGAAGACGCGCGACGAGTGGATCGCCGCCACCGAGAAGCTCAACAGGGCGGGCAACCAGGGCATCTACCTGGCAGGTCAGAACTGGTACGTGCTCGCCGGTTTCATCTGGGACGAGGGCGGGGAACTCGCCGACGAGAACGGCGGCGACTGGCAGGGCGCCCTGGACTCTCCGGAGGCCCTGGCGGGCATGGAGTTCTACCAGGAACTGCAGGCACTCGGCGACGGACCCACGGACGCCGACGAGGAGAAGCCCCCGCAGACCGACGTCTTCGCCAAGGGCGACGTCGCGCAGATCATCTCGACTCCGGGCAGTGCCGCGCTCATCGAACAGAAGAATCCCGAACTCAAGGGAAAGCTCGGCTACTTCCCCATTCCCGGCAAGTCCTCGAAAGCCCCCGGCTCAGTATTCACCGGCGGTTCCGACCTGATCGTCCCGAAGAAGGCCGACGAACGCACCGCCGGCATCGCCGTCGTCAAGGCGCTGGCGAGCGAGAAGTGGCAGACGGAGCTCGCCCGGGGCATGAGCTACGTCCCCAACAAGCCGAGCCTCGCCCATGTCATCGAGGGCGACGAGGGCACCGCGGCGATGGCCGAAGGCGCCACCCGCGGCCGTGCCACCCCCAACTCGCCCCAGTGGGCCAGGGTCGAGGCGGAGAACCCGATCAAGCCCTACATGACGGCCGTGCTCGAGGGCGGCGACCCGGCCCGCGAGGCCAAGGCCGCCTCCGAGCGCATCACCGCCCTGCTCGCCGGCAGCGGCTGATCCCACCCGGACGTAGTCCACGGGAGAAAGGTCCACGGGAGAAGGGGTCCACGCGGCACGGAGTCCACGGGACAAGGCCCACGCGGCACGGATTCCTCGCGACACGGTGTCCCCGGGGAATCGTGTCCCTGGGGATTCAGCCGTCGCACATCCCCGCTCTCCACAGCGGTCACGTCGAATCCAGCCGGTGACGGAAGAAGTAAGGGGCCGGGACGTCGCACCCCGCGACAGCCCGGCAGCGCCTCTCACTCTTCCGTCCCCGGAGACCGCCATGACCGTGCTGCCCGTCGCCCCGCTCCCCGCCTCAGCCTCGCCCCCGGCCCCCGGCCCCGCCGGCACCCCGGAACCGGCCTACCGGGTATCCCTCGCCGGCTGCCAGGAAGACATACGAGCCGCCCAGCGCCTGCGCCACCTCGTGTTCGCCGGGGAGCTCGGGGCCCGGCTGGAAGGGCCCGAACCGGGCCTGGACAGCGACGCCTTCGACGCGTACTGCGACCACCTCCTGGTCCGCGAGACCGCCACCGGAGAGGTCGTCGCCACCTACCGGCTGCTGCCGCCGGACCGGGCCCGGATCGCCGGACGCCTCTACGCGGAAGGCGAGTTCGACCTCACCCGGCTCGCCCCGATCCGCGACGACCTCGTCGAGGTCGGCCGCTCCTGTGTCCACCCCGCACACCGCGACGGCGCGGTCATCGCCCTCGTCTGGGCCGGACTTGCCCGCTACATGGAGCGCACCGGCCACACCTGGATCGCGGGCTGCTGCTCCCTGCCGCTGACCGACGGCGGCGCCCTGGCCGCCCGCAGCTGGAACACCGTACGCACGGGGCACCTCGCGCCGGAGAAGTACTGGGTGACCCCGCACCGCCTCTGGGACTCCTCCGGGCACGGCCCGGAGGCCGGCTCCCGGGCGGACCTCCCGCCCCTGCTACGCGGCTACCTCCGGCTCGGCGCCCAGATCTGCGGCGCCCCGGCGTACGACCCCGACTTCAACGTCGCCGACCTGTACGTCCTGCTCTCGCTGCGCCGCACCGACCCGCGCTACCTGCGCCACTTCCTCTCCCTGGCTCCGTTGCGATGAGCCCCTGGCTGCCCGTCGCCCCCTGCACCCCGGACGGCTGCGCCCGGCACACCGGTGCCGTACGCGCTCCCCTGCCCGCCGCCCTTCTGCTGCTGGCCGGCTGCGCACTGGTCCTGCTGGGGGTGGCCTGCGTCCCGCTGGTACGGCTGCTCGGGCCCGCCCCGCGGCGTCGCCTGACACGGCGCTGGGCGTGCGCCGTCCCCCGGGCCTTCGGCGTACGCGTCACCGTGCGGCGGCACGCTCCGGAAACCGCCACGGGCGGCGAACTCGTCGTCGCCAACCACATCTCCTGGCTCGACATCCCGCTGATCGCCTCCGTACTGCCCGGCCGGATGGTCGCCAAGAGCGAGATCCGGCGCTGGCCCCTGCTCGGCCGGATGGTCGCGCTCGGCGGCACCCTGTTCATCGAGCGCGACCGGCTGCGCGCCCTGCCCGCCGCCGTACGGGCCGTCGCCGCGGCCCTGCGTTCCGGCTCCCGGGTCGTGGTCTTCCCCGAGGGCAGCACCTGGTGCGGACGGGACGGCGGCGCTTTCCGGCCCGCCGTCTTCCAGGCGGCGATCGACGCCGGCGCGACGGTCCGGCCGGTCCGCATCGCCTACCGCACCGCGGAGGAGCGCCCCGGACCGGCCGCGGGCGCCGTCGCGTTCGTCGGGTCCGACCCGCTCGCCGCCTCCCTGTGGCGGGTGGTGCGGGCGGCCGGGCTCACCGCCCGGATCGACGTCCTCGCGCCGATCCCCGTGGACGGCGAGGACGGCCGCCGCACCCTGGCCCGCAGAGCACGAGCGGCCGTCCTCGAACCGGAAGGCCCCCTCCTGCCCCGTCAGACCGCCGTGGCCAGCGACAGGGCGAACCGCCCCGCCGAGTCCGTCCACCACTGAGTCAGCCGCATACCGGCGGCGGCCAGCTCCGCACGGACGTCCTCCTGCCGGAACTTCGCCGAGACCTCCGTACGCAGCTCCTCGCCGGCCTCGAACGGCACCACGAGGTCCAGCTCCCGGATCTTGACGCTCAGCGCCCGGCGGGCCCGCAGCCGCATCTCGATCCAGCGGTCCCGCGGATTCCACACCGCGAGGTGATCGAAGTCGTCGAGCGGGAAATCGGCCCCCAGCTCACGGTTGACGACGTTGAGGACGTTCTTGTTGAAGGCCGCCGTCACCCCGGCCGCGTCGTCGTACGCGGCCACCAGCGTCTCCTCGTCCTTCACCAGGTCCGTGCCGAGGAGCAGCGCGTCACCGGGCGAGAGCAGCGAGCGCACCGACCGGAGGAACGTCGCCCGCTCCCCGGGCAGCAGATTGCCGATCGTGCCCCCCAGGAACACCACCAGCCGGGGCCCCGGTGTCCCCGGCAGGGCCAGGCCCCCGGTGAAGTCCGCGATCAGCGCGTGGACGGACAGCCCCGGGTGCTCGGCGAGCAGCGACTCGGCCGCCCCCGTCAGCGCGCTCTCGCTCACGTCCACGGGGACGTAACTGTGCAACTCGGGGAGCGCCTCCAGCAGATGACGGGTCTTCTCGGACGATCCCGAGCCCAGCTCGATCACCGTCCGGGCGCCCGACGCCGCGGCGATCTCCTCGGCACGCGCCGAGAGGATCTCCCGCTCCGCGCGGGTCGGGTAGTACTCCGGCAGCCGGGTGATCTCCTCGAACAGCTCGCTGCCGCGGGCGTCGTAGAACCACTTCGGCGGCAGGGTCTTGGGATGCCGGGTCAGGCCGCTGAGGACGTCGGCGCGCAGCGCCGCGTCCGTCGCGTCCACCGGCAGGGTGCGGGTCAGCAGGAAGGGACTCACGCGGTGGGCTCCTTGAGCGGGGTGAGCAGGACGTCCGTGGAGGTCGCGACCAGCAGGGTGCGGTCGGGGACCTCGCGCCAGAGCGGGTCGTCGTCGTACGGCTCCGAGGCGACCGCGGTGCGGTGGCCCGGCGTCGTGAGGTACCAGAGGGTGTCGCCCCAGGCGGTCGCCGTGATCGTCTCCCCGTCGGTGAGGAGCAGATTCAGCCGGGAGCCGGGCGCGGCGGCCGCGACCTCCCGCACGGTCTCCGCGACGGCGCGCGGCACATCGTCCCCGGCGTCGGTCCGGTGGCGGATCAGCGCCCAGATCAGCGCCGAGTCGTTACGGGCGGCCAGCGACAGGAGCCGCTCGGCGGGCAGGGCGGCGGCCGCGTCGGCGAGTGAGCCGGGCCACCCCCGCACCATCCCGTTGTGGCTGAACAACTGCCGCCCGGCGGTGTACGGCGCGGCCGCGGCCTCCCCGTCCGCACCCGCCTCGGTGGCATCCCGTACGGCGGCGAGCAGCGCGGTGCTGCGGACCACCCGGGCCAGATCGGTGAAGGTCTCATCGCCCCATATGGGGCCCTGACGGCGATAGCGTCCGGGCACCGGGTCCCCGTCCGCGTACCAACCGACTCCGAAACCATCCGCGTTCACCGTGCCGAAACGCTGGCGGCGCGGCGCCCAGGACTGCCGCACCAAAGCATGCGGAGGCCGCAGCAGAATATCGCCGAGTGCCACCGGCTCGCCCACATAGGCGATGTGACGGCACATCAGGCATCCTTCGCGGTGCGGAATCCGGAGAAGATCTGCCGCCGCACCGGAAGGTCCCAGTTGCGGAAGGTGCCCCGGCAGGCGACCTCGCCCACGGCGAACGAGCCGCCGCGCAGCACCTTGTGCCCGGGTCCGAAGAACACCTCCGAGTACTCGCGGTAGGGAAACGCCACGAACCCCGGATAGGGCAGGAAGTCGCTGGAGGTCCACTCCCACACGTCGCCGATCAACTGCCCGACCCCGGCGGGCGAACGTCCCGCCGGATACGCGCCGGACCGAGCCGGACGCAGGTGGCGCTGTCCCAGATTGGCCCGCTCCGGCGTCGGGTCCTCGTCGCCCCACGGGTACCGCCGGGAGCGGCCGGAGGCAGGGTCGTGGCGGGCGGCTTTCTCCCACTCGCTCTCCGTGGGCAGCCGCCGCCCCGCCCAGCGGGCGTACGCGTCCGCCTCGTACCAGCTGACGTGCAGCACCGGCTCGTCCTCCGGCACCGGCTCGGTCACCCCGAACCGGCGGCGCAGCCACACGCCCGCCTCTCGCCGCCAGAACAGCGGTGCGGTCAGGTCGTGTTCACGGATCATGGCCCAGCCCTCGGGCGCCCACCAGCGCCTCTCCCCGTACCCGCCGTCCTCGATGAAGCGGAGGTAGGCGCCACAGGTGACCGGCGAGGCGTCCAGACGGAACGCCGGCACCTCGCACCGGTGCGAGGGCCGCTCGTTGTCCAGGGCCCACGGCTCGGCGGAGGTCCCCATCGTGAACGGGCCCCCGGGAATCAGGACGTCGCCCCCGGGCGCCTCGGCAGCGACGGGCGCGGGCGGCGCCGGCGCGGTGAGCGCCGCGGGACCGGCGCGCAACTGATGGGTAATCAACATCGTCTCGTCGTGCTGCTGTTCGTGCTGGGCGATCATGCCGAAGGCGAACCCGGCCCGCTCCAAGGGGCGCCCGCCCTCGTGCAGCGGTGCGCCCTCCAGCAGGTCCAGTGCCCGCCCCCGTACGTCGGAGGCGTACGTCCTGGCCTCGGCCGGTGCCAGCAGCGGCAGCGAGGGGCGCGAGGCGCGCGTGTGCTCGAAGGCGTTGTACAGCCCGTCGATCTCCGGGCGCAGCGCCTCCCGGCCGCCGACGGCGCGCAGCAGCCACTGCTCTTCCTGGTTGCCGATGTGCGCCAGGTCCCAGACCAGCGGCGACATCAATGGGGAGTGCTGAGCCTTCAGTTCACGGTCGTCCACGCTGTCGGTGAGCAGCGCGGTGCGCTCGCGTGCGGACAGCAGCGCGTCGAGGGCGCGTCGCCGCAGCTCCTCCGGGTCGATGCCGGGTGCGACGGTGAAGCCGGTCGACGCGGCGGAACCGGCCGGATCGAAGGCGTCGGAGTGCTCGCGGTGCCGGGTGTCTTCACGGTGCTCGGTCATGCGGAGGCCGCCTTTCCGGGACGCGGCGGGGTGCGATCGCTCAGCCGGCTCGGACCGCTCAGCAGGTTCGGACCGCTCAGCCGGCTCTGATCGGCCGACAGGCTCCGAGCGGTCAGGTCGCCGGGCTCGGGCAGGTCGTCGGCCGGACATCGGCCCCGGGCGACATAGCGGTCGGTGAAGGCGGCCACGGTGTCGCGCACCGCCCCGCTCGCTCCCATCCGCTCCAGCGCCGGGAGCGCCGCCCCGAAGCAGGCGATGGCCGCGGCCCGCAGCTCCGGATCGGCGAGCCCCTCGCGGGCGGCCGCCGTCCAGAGCGGATTGCGCGGTGCGGCCGGTGCGCCCGACGTCTCGGCCAGCGGCTTCACCGTGCGGTACACGGTCTCGGCGGCCTCCGGGTCGTCGAACAGGGCCGTGGCGACGGCGAGCGGCACCAGCCACCCGTCGGGCCCGCTCTGCGCGTCGATCATGCGCAGTTCGAGGTGACCGCGCGGCCGGACCGGAGGGAACAGCGTGGTGAGGTGGTAGTCGAGATCGGCCCGCGCCGGCGGCCGGGGCGAACCGGTACGGATCCACTCGCGGAAAGTGAGCCCTTCCGGCACGTTCCAGGGGCCTTCCTCGCACCGGATGCACAGCACGGTCGTGTCCAGCACGTGCGCGGCCCAGGCCTCGCGCGGGGGCCGCCCGGAACCCGGCGCGAGGGTCCGGCCCGGATCCAGATCGGCCCACAGCGACTGCCGGGTGGAGCGCCAGCCGGTCCGGCGGCCCTGCTGGAACGGCGAATTCGCGAATGCGGCCACCAGCACCGCGCCCAGCAGGTGCGCGAGCTGCCAGCGCCGCCCGTAACCGAGCGGCCCCGGCTCCTCCTCGCCCGCGTCCAGGCAGACCTGGACCGACGCGGAGGTGCACATCATCGCCCGCCCCGCCGGCCCCGTACGGTCCAGCGCGGCCTCCATCGCCTCGTAGCGGGGCTCCCGCAGCCTGCGGCGCGGCGCCTGCCACGGGTCGACGCCGAGCCCGACCGGCGCGAGCCCCGCCGCGCCGAGCGTGGCGCGGACCGCAGCCAGATCGGCCGCGGTGGTCTCGACGCACTCCATGAGAGAGCCGGCGGGCTGCGAGCTGAGCTCCAACTGCCCGCCCGGCTCGAACGTCAGCGCCGCGCTCAGCGGCAGTGCGCGGACCGCCTCGACGGCGCTGTCCAGCCGTTCCTGGCCGACTCGAAGGTCAGGTCGTTCCCGGTCGTGGATGAGCCATTCGAGTTCCACCCCGACGGTTCGAGGCGGGCCCGTCTTGAAACATATGCCGCGCAGTAAATCCTCTGCCCCGCTCTCGTCGAGGGGGGCGGCGTCCGGGCACGAGCCGGTTGCGCCGGGAATGTCCAAGCCCATGGGGGCCTCCTTCTCAGCCGCGTACCTACCAGCCAAACCCGTACCCGGAGATCGCACAAGGGTGCCCCCGAGTCGGAAGAATCCTGTTGCGCCCAGGCCGGGTTCCCCGTCAGCATGCCCCGTATGCACCACACGGGGGAGCGCCGGTGAGCGCGCGGCTGCGCGGAATCGCGCGCGGGACGGAAGCGGTCGTAGAGGCCGGGACATATCGCAACGCGGCAGGTCAGGACGTGTCCATCGCACGGGCCGTGGCCGCCGCGCTGTCCGGTACCAGGCTCTACGGGCCGGACCCGGTGCCCGTCGCGGCCCTGGACTCCGACCGCACCCCGCACTTCGAGGTCACCGGCGAGAGCAGCCTGGCCGCGGCCCGCAGGATGACCGGTGAGGCTTCCGGCCGGGTCGCCGTCCTCAGCTATGCCTCGGCCCGCAACCCCGGCGGCGGCTACCTCAACGGCGCGCAGGCCCAGGAGGAGGCCCTGTGCCGCGGCTCGGCCCTCCACGCGACCCTCCTGCGCGCCCCCGAGTACTACGCGCACCACCGCGCCGAACGCAGCGCCTTCTACACCGACCGGGTGATCCACTCGCCCGGGGTACCGGTCTTCCGGGACGACCGCGGCGCCTTCCTGGACGCCCCGTACACCGTAGGCTTCCTCACCTCGCCCGCGCCCAACGCCGGCGTGATCCGGCGGCAGACCCCCGAGGAGGGCCACCTCGTCCCGGCGGCCCTGGCCTCCCGCGCCGAACGGGTGCTGGAGGTCGCGGCGGTACGGGGCTACCGCAGACTGGTCCTGGGGGCCTGGGGCTGCGGGGTCTTCCAGAACGATCCGGCACAGGTGGCGGAGGCGTTCCGGGCGCTGCTCGGCGAGGGCGGCCGGTTCGGCGGCCACTTCGAGCAGATCGTCTTCGGGATCCTGGACCGGGGCCCCGAATCCGCCGTCCGGGCCGCCTTCACCCGGACCTTCACCTGACCCGGGGACCGGCGTCCGGACGACCATGCCCGGCGGGCCTCACCGCCGCCCGCCGCGTTGCCACCTCCCGCCGCCCCACCACCGCCCGCCGCGTCGCCGCTCAGCTCCAGCCGTACCGCTCTCGCAGCCGCCCGGCGACCCGGTCGAACCGCTCCCGGTCCAGGGCGCACGCCTCCCGGCGCATCCCGTCCTCGTGGACCCGCAGCACTCGCTCAAGGCCCGCCCAGGAAGGGCGCCCCGAGCTGTCCCAGGGGCCCGCGCCCAGCGACACCCACTCGTCTTCCCGGTCGTGCTGCTTGCTGGAGAGCTGGACGGCGAGCAGCGTGCCCGCCTCCTCGCGGGCCACGACGAGCACCGGCCGGTCCTTCCCCCGCCCGTCGTTCTCCTCGAAAGGCACCCAGGTCCAGACGATCTCACCGGGGTCGGGATCGCCGTCGCGATCGGGGGAGTAGGAGGTGCGCACGGAGCCCACGTCATCGGCATCGGCCTGCGTCGTGGCGGTCGGCCCGCTGCTTCCGGGCACGTCAAAGGGGTTGTCGGAACGGTACGCGCTGTCGTGGAACGTCATCGCAACACCGTAGAACCTCCACGGTCCGATCCCGGGAGCGGGGCGTCGGGCCGGGACCGCGGGGCGGCGTTCCGGCCACCGTGACCGGAGCAGATGGCCCCGGGCCGAAACCCGCTCCCACGGGTCTGGAAGACTGCCCGACGCCATGAGCCAGTTACCCAAGCAGCCCGCCGAAGTCTCCGTTCCGACCAGCGCCGATGTCGCGCGCCTCGCCGGAGTGTCCCGGGCCACCGTGTCATACGTACTGAACAACAACGCCACCGTCCGGATCAGCGAACCCACCCGACGCCGGGTCAGGGAGGCAGCCCTCCAGCTCGGTTACGTTCCGCACGCGGCTGCCCGCAGTCTGCGCGCCGGACACAGCCGCATGGTCCTGCTGCCGTCCGGCCACATACCCGCGGGACCACTGCACCAGTACTTCTTCGAGGAACTCCAGTCCGGGCTGCGCCGCCTGGACTACACCGTCGTCCAGTACGGCAGCGTCGGTCTCACCGCCGACGAGGCGGCCACGGCCTGGGCCGAACTGCGGCCCGTCGCCGTCGTCGTACCGCCCGGCATCGCCCTCACCCCCCACGGCACGGGCATCCTGACCCGCTCCGGAGCCAAGGCGGTGATCACCCTGGGCCCCGGCCCGGTGGCCGGAGCGCACGGCCTGGTCATGGACCAACGCCAGGTCGGCGCCAGCGCGGTGGAACACCTGCTGGCCCGCGGCCGTCGCCACATCGGCGTGGTCATGCCCCAGGAACCGGGCCGGGTGCCCTTCTCCGAACCCCGCCTCATCGGAGCACGTCGCGTCGCCGAACCGGCGGGGGCCCGTGTGTGCCCCCTCCCGCTGCGGTACGAGGAGGAGTCCGCTCACCAGCTGGCCGCCCGCTGGCCGGAACTGGGACTGGACGCGGTGTTCGCGTACAACGACGAGTACGCGATGCTGCTGATGCGGGCCCTCCAGGACGCCGGGGTGACCGTCCCCGCCGACACGGCGGTGATCGGCGCCGACGACTCCCTCATCGGCCGGCTGCTGCGTCCCCGGCTGAGCACGGTCCGGATGGAGCTCGCCATGCCGCAACCGCTGGCCGAGACGATCGACCGCATGGTCCAGCACCCGGGCGGACCACCGGTCCACCAGGACCTGCTCCGCACCAGCGCCGTGCACCGGGAATCCAGCTGACCGCCTCCGGCGCGACGACATGCGCGAAGCACTGCGGATGTCTAGCGTCGGAGGCATGAGCCACCCGCAGAGTTACGAGCTCCTCCTGATCCCCGACCACAGCAGGACGCGGACCGGAGCCCCCGGCCGGCCGATCCGGTCCGCGGTCGTCGCCGCCACCGGCGAGACGGGGGCCTCGGGCTACCCCCGGTACGCGGGCGAGGGCATGGCAGCGGACGTCGACCCGGAGACCCGGACGGTGGAGGCCGTGCTCATCGACGGCGAGGAACTGGACTACGGCATGTCGGTCCGCGTCGCCGGGGCCGAGGGGGAGCGCCCCGCGTCCTGAGAGCAGGAAAGCGAGAGAGCGAGAGAGCGAGAAGAAAGGAGAGAGGAGAGAGGAAGGGCTGGGGAAACCCTGGCTCGACGCCCCCGGGCACGACCGAGGGCCCCGACCGCGTACACCGTCTTCACGGTGTCGGTCAGGGCCCCAGGGCCGTGCCGGGCGCGGGGTAGGCCGGACTACGGGGCCTCCGGCTGTCCCTGGCCCGCCTCGGCCGCCCGCTTCTGCTCCTCGACGGACTTGCGGACCTCGTCCATGTCCAGCTTCCGGGCCTGCCCGATGACGTCCTCCAGAGCCGCCTCGGGCAGCGTACCGGGCTGCGAGAAGACCGCGACGTTGTCGCGGACGATCATCAGCGTCGGAATGGAACGGATCTCGAAGGCCGCCGCCAGCTCCTGCTGCGCCTCGGTGTCCACCTTGGCGAAGACGAGGTCGGGGTGGCGTTCGGAGGCCGAGTCGTAGACCGGCGCGAACTGCCGGCAGGGGCCGCACCAGGAAGCCCAGAAGTCGATCAGAACGAAATCGTTGTCGCTGACGACCTGATCGAAGTTTTCCTTGGTGAGCTCGACGGTGCTCATAGGGGGTATACCTCTTCCTCTGCCGGTGGGGTCCTCACGGGTCCTGCCCGGCACAACGGTGACTGCGCGTGCGCTATTCCGCCTGCCCATGTGGCCGGGGCGCACACCCGCGAGGACACTGTTTCCATGACTGACGCAGGGAAGAACTCCGAGCACTCCGAGTACGACGTAGTGGTCATCGGCGCGGGCCCGGTGGGGGAGAACGTGGCTGACCGGGCCCGCGCCGCCGGGCTCTCCGCAGCGGTGGTGGAGTCCGAGCTGGTCGGCGGCGAGTGTTCCTACTGGGCGTGCATGCCGAGCAAGGCGCTCCTGCGCCCCGTCGTCGCCCGCGCCGACGCCCGCCGGGTGCCGGGACTGAGCGCCGCGGTGCGGGGCCCCCTGGACGTGGAGGCCGTACTCGCCCACCGGGACGCGGAGGCGAGCCATTGGCAGGACGACGGCCAGGTCGCCTGGCTGGAGAGCGTCGGAGCGGACGTGTACCGGGGTACGGGGCGGCTCACCGGCCCCCGCGCGGTCACCGTCACCGCCCCCGACGGCACGGAGCACCGGCTCACCGCCCGGCACGCCGTCGCCGTCTGCACCGGCTCCCGGGCCGTGGTCCCCTCCCTCCCCGGCATCGAGGAGGCCCGCCCCTGGACCAGCCGCGAAGCCACCAGCGCCAAGGAGGCTCCCGGCCGGCTCGTGATCGTCGGCGGCGGCGTCGTGGGCGTGGAGATGGCGACCGTCTGGCAGGCGCTGGGCTCCGAGGTGACGCTGCTGATCCGGGGCGGCGGTCTGCTCCCGAAGATGGAGCCCTTCGCGGGCGAGCTGATCGCCGACGCGCTGGCGGAGGCCGGGGCCCGGATCCGTACGGGCGTCTCGGTCACCGCCGTCCACCGCCCCGCACCGGACGGCCCGGTCACCGTCGACCTGGACGACGGCGACCGTATCGAGGCCGACGAGATCCTCTTCGCCACGGGCAGGGCCCCGCGCACGGACGACCTGGGCCTGGAGACGGTCGGCCTCGAACCCGGCTCCTGGCTCACCGCGGACGACAGCTGCCGCGTCGACGGAACGGACTGGCTGTACGCGGTCGGGGACGTCAATCACCGCGCACTCCTGACCCACCAGGGCAAATACCAGGCCCGCATCGCGGGCGCGGCGATCGCCGCGCGCGCCGGGAACAGCCCCCTGGAGACCGCCCCCTGGGGCGCCCACGCGGCCACCGCCGACCACACGGCCGTCCCCCAGGTCGTCTTCACCGACCCGGAGGCCGCGTCCGTCGGCCTCACCCTCGCCGAGGCCGAACGCGCGGGCCACCGCGTACGCGCCGTCGACCACGACCTCGCCTCGGTCGCCGGCTCCGGCCTCTACGCCGACGGCTACCGGGGCCGCGCCCGGATGATCGTGGACCTGGACCGCGAGATCCTGCTCGGCGTCACCTTCGTCGGCCCGGGCATCGGTGAACTCCTGCACTCGGCGACGATCGCGGTCGCCGGGGAGGTTCCCATCGCCCGCCTGTGGCACGCGGTCCCGGCGTATCCGACGATCAGTGAGGTGTGGCTGCGACTGCTGGAGACGTTCAGGGGCTGAGTGCCGACGGCGAAGGGCCGCGCCTCCACGGCCCAGGGCCGTGGAGGCCGCACGCTCGGGCTTCGCCGCGGTGTCGTCGTCGCCCCGTTCCTTCACGTGGCCGAGGAACGCTTCGCGTCGTAAGGCAACCGGCCGCCTCCCAGCCTTGACGGTCAGCATGCTCCGCTCGACGTCGATGCGCTGCGCTGATCCCGTTGTCATTTGTCATCCGATGGACGACAATTCTGATGTCGTCGGCCGGCTGACAAGACAAGGGAGGTGCCGTGAACGCAGGAGACCAGCCGTCCACGGCCAGTACCGGCGCCCACAGCCCGGCGTCCTTCATCGCCGCGGCGGCGGCCCTCGCCGCCATGGACGACGCTCTGCGCGACGCGCAGAGCGTGTCCCCCGACGCCGTCGGCCCCGGCCCCGAGCAGGCGCTGGCCTCCCTGATGCTGCTGCGGCACGTGCGCGAGCATCTCGCCGGCTGGGAGACCGGCCTGATCGAAACCGCCCGCGGCGCGGGCGCCAGCTGGGCCGATCTCGCCCGCCCTCTCGGTGTCGCCAGCCGCCAGGCCGCCGAACGCCGCTACCTTCGCGGCCGCCCCGGCGCCGCCGGAACCACCGGCGAGCAGCGCGTGGCGGCCGCCCGTCAGGCAAGAGCCGCCGACCGCGCCACCGCCAACTGGGCCCGCGCCAACGCCGCCGACCTGCGCCGCCTCTCCGGGCAGATCGCCGCGCTCGCCCACCTCGCGCCCGGCGCGCGCTCGGCCCAGGACGCCCTGCATGCCGCTCTCGGCGCCGCGGACGCGGCTGAGCTCATCGCCCCGCTGGCCGGCATCCGCCCCTACCTCGATGCCCGTCATGCCCGCCTCGCCGAATCCCTGGACGCCCTGGACGCCCAGGCGCACAGCCACACGGCCGGTGATGACTGACTCCCACCACGCAGAGGCACGCCATGCGGGTGTGGCCCGACCCATGCCGAACCACGCCGGTGACGGTCAACGACCCGTCCCGGCCCTGCTCCGATTCCCTTCATGACGTTCCCACAGAAAGAGATCCACATGAGCGGCAGTGTCGAGACGCTGGAATTCCAGGCGGAGACCCGCCAGTTGCTCCGGTTGGTGATTCACTCGATCTACTCGAACAAGGACATCTTCCTGCGCGAGCTGATCTCCAACGCCTCCGACGCCCTGGACAAGCTGCGGCTGGAATCGCTGACCGACTCCAGCCTCGAAATCGAATCGGCCGACCTGCACATCGCCCTGGAAGCCGACCCGGAAGCCCGCACCTTGACCGTCCGTGACAACGGGATCGGCATGACCCGCGAGGACCTGGTGGAGCTGATCGGCACGATCGCCAAGTCCGGCACCGCCGGCCTGCTGGAGAAGATCAAGGAGTCCAAGGACGCCGCCACCGCCGAGAATCTGATCGGGCAGTTCGGCGTCGGCTTCTACTCGGCCTTCATGGTCGCCGACAAGGTCACCCTGTGCACCCGGCGGGCCGGCACCGACACCGGCACCCGGTGGGAGTCCGACGGCGAGGGCACCTACGTCATCCAGACCGCCGACGGCCTGCCCGTGGGCACCTCGGTCACCCTGCACCTGAAGCCCGCCGACAGCGAGGACGGACGCGCCGACTACCTCTCCGAGCCGAAGATCCGTCAGATCGTCAAGCAGTACTCGGACTTCATCCGCTGGCCCATCCGCATGGCCACCGAGCGCACCTCCGCTGATGGCGCGACCACCCGCGAGACCGACACGCTCAACTCGATGAAGGCACTGTGGGCCCGCCCCCGCACCGAGGTGAGCGAGGACGAGTACAACGAGTTCTACCAGCAGATCAGCCACGACTGGCTGCCCCCGGCCGAGACGATCCACATGCGCGCCGAAGGCACCTTCGAGTACGAGGCGCTGCTGTTCGTCCCCTCGCAGGCGCCCTTCGACCTGTTCTCCCGCGACACCAAGCCCGGCGTACAGCTGTACGTCAAGCGGGTGTTCATCATGGACGACTGCGAAGCGCTCATGCCCAACTACCTGCGCTTCGTCAAGGGCGTCGTGGACGCCCACGACCTGTCGCTGAACGTCTCGCGCGAGATCCTTCAGCATGACCGCCAGATCCACGGCGTGCGCCGACGCCTGGTCAAGAAGGTCCTCGGCGCCCTCAAGGACATGCAGTCCAAGGACGCCGAGCGCTACGCGAAGGTGTGGGAGCAGTTCGGCCGGGCCCTGAAGGAAGGCCTGGTCGAGGACGCGGACAACACCGATGCCCTGCTTCAGCTGGTGTCGGCAGCCTCCACCCACGACCCCGACAGGACCACCACGCTGCGCGAGTACGTCGAGCGCATGAAGGACGGTCAGGACACCATCTACTACCTGACCGGCGAGAGCCGCGCGATGGTGGAGAACTCCCCGCACATGGAAGCCGTCGCCGCGAACGGCTACGAGGTCCTGATCCTCACCGACCCCGTCGACGAGGTGTGGGTCGACCGGGTCCCGGCCTTCGACGGCCACCCTCTGCAGTCCATCGCCAAGGGCCAGGTCGACCTCGGCGAGTCCACCGACGGCGAGAAGGAGGGCGACGCCGCCAGGGCCCAGCGCGAGGAGGACTTCGCCGCCCTGCTGCCCTGGCTGACCACCGCCCTGTCCGAACAGGTCAAGCAGGTCCGCCTGTCATCACGCCTGACCACCTCGGCCGCCTGCATCGTCGGCGACGCCCACGACGTGACGCCGACCCTGGAGAAGATGTACCGGGCGATGGGCCAGGAGATGCCCACGGTCAAGAGGATCCTGGAACTCAACCCCTCGCACCCGCTGGTCACCGCCCTGCGCACGGCACACGAAGCAGGCGCCGACGACCCTGCGCTCACGGAGGTCGCCGAGCTGATCTACGGCAGCGCACTGCTCGCCGAAGGAGGCGACCTGCCCGATCCGGCCCGCTTCACCCGGCTGCTCGCCGACCGCCTGGCCCGCAGCCTGTAGGCACCGGGGGCGGCTCGGCACCGATGCGGCCGCCTGTGCCGGCGTTCCACACGGGGCACCGGCACAGGCGGCCGCATCGGTGCCGTCGCGCTGTCATCCGCTCCATGGGCCGGGCGCCGGCAGGGGCCGTCGTTCACGTTGGCCGATGTGCCGCGGTGGTCGACTCGTACCCCGTGGTGAAGTGGATCGGCCCCTCCCCGGAAGGGATGTGGAGAACGGCCCCGTCCAGTGACGGGGCGCCGCCCTCGACGGTCCGGCTCAGCAAGTCGACGCGGGCGCACAGACTGACGGAGGCGTCGTCGACGGCCACCAGCTCCATGTCATCGGCGGACATGATCAGATGGATGCCGAGCCGCCCGCCGGCCCTGACCACCTCGCGCAGGGCGGTGTGCAGTTCGGGGGCCAGCCGGTGGACCCGGGGGAAGTCGTCCACAGCCACGACCAGGTGCGGCGGGCGGCCCTGTTCGGAGACCCCGCGGGTGCCCGGGGAAGTGCTTCGCCGGCTCCAGATGTTCTCGCGGCGCCTCATTTCCCGCCGCAGCAGATCGCCCAGCGTCAGGACGTCCGTTCCACCTCGGCGAAGGCCGAGGAACGAGAAGTCGCGTGGACGCCGCGCGAACCGGTCGAAACCGCTGCGGTTGTCGTAGTCGGCGAGGATGAGATCCAACCCGTCGCCCGCCTGATGCGAGATCTGCTCCAGCATGCCCAGCAACACGTCTCTGCGTACCCGCGCCGGACGCCCCTGGATCAGCAGGTGATGACCATCGCCACTGCCGGACTCACCGCGCAGGTCGAGCCGTACGGAGTTCAGCTCGGCGTCGAAGCCGAGGGCGATCGTGAACGCATCGGTCTCCCGATTCGCCAGGGAGTCGAGAGCCTGGCGCAGCTGAAGTGCGGTGGGTCTGCGGGCGGGGTCGTCCTGAAGACAGGCGCGGAGAAGGCCGATGAAGGCGGGTTCGAGCGTCTCCCTGGCCGCCTCCAGGGCATCGGCCGGGCCCCCGTAGTAGCCCTGGCCGACCGCGGCCTCCACCAGGACGCACCCGAGCGCATAGACGTCGGCCTCCCGGCTCGGACCCTCCGTGGCGTCGTTCAGTTCCGGGGCCCGGTAACGCGGGTGCTGGCGATGGACGGACCAGTACCGGCTGTCCACATCGTCCACCGACGCGGTCAACCACCCCAGGATCTGTGCGTCGCGCCCTGCGATGAGTACCCTGCCGGACGTCAGGGCCCCATGGACCAGCCTCAGCTCGTGGGCCCGGGCCAGGCCGCCGGCGAGCTGACGGGCGACCGCCAGCAGGCCCGCATGGTGGAGGAGCCCGTGCCGGGTGGTGAAGTCATACAGGTTGGCTGCGGGTTGCGACGGATCGTCGAGGGAACACAGGACGGCGTGCCACGGTCGCTCGTGGTCGGGCTCCCACGCCATCAGAAGCGGGGCGCAGGAGCCGTTCATGCGCTGAAGTGCGAGGACTTCCGTCGCGATCAGGTCGTGGGCGCCGGGTTCCCCGTCCAGTCTCCGGATGACCAGCAGACGTCCCTCCCCGTCGTGCGCGAGGAAGACACCGCTCTCGACCGGTCCGTACTCGGCGAAGACGTCGTACGGCAGAGCCGACGGGCCCTCGAATCGTCGATCGGAGATCGTGAGCCCGCGCCACCGCGTCGCGTCGAGGTCGAGTGCCAGACCGGGCGGCAGCGGCCGCAGTTCCGGTGATTGCGGCGGAGCCTCGTGCTGGGAGACGTCCGGCGGCGAGACGCCGAGTCTGCGCAGGAGAGTCTCGCCCACCCAGCCGAACGGCCTTCGTGAGCCGGCCGATACCCGATCCGTGCCGCCCGGGTGAGGCAGCCAGGCCGGGAAGTCGGCCGGAGAGCTGCTGAGTTCGCTGAGGTGATCCGTCACCCTCCGTGTCGTGCGCACCAGTTCGGCGGGCGGAACGGTGCCGAGCAGAATCTGTCGGGTCTCCTCCGTGAAGTCGAACGTCCTCTGGTGCGGTGGGCGTTCCGTCTCGTCGGCGCTGCGCATGAGTCCGCCGAGGAAGACCTCGACCAGGTGGGACGTGTCCACGGCCGGAGTCACCGCGTGCTGGACGATGCGCATGACCGGCACGGGAAGGGGTGCGACGGAGGCCAGATGCGCCGCGAGGCGATAGGCGTCCGCGGACGCGGATTCCCGGAAGCGCATCACGGCTTCCCGCGCGCCGCCCGTACGATCGCGACGCGGCGAGCGGGGCTGGTCCGGAGCGGTGACCGTGCCGGGCGGCAGCGTGAGCAGGGGTAGAACCGCGGTTTCTCCCGGGGAGCCGATCAGCTGGGCCCACGTACCGACGACATCGCCGTCGGTGGCGAGCACCGGGACGGGTACCCCGTCGAAGGGGGCGAGTTCGGGGGGCAGTAACGGGTCCTCGATGTGCCAGGACCGGTTCGCCGCGCCTCGGCGCCTGGCCGTCACCCGCCACGACCGCGCGTCGATGCCCGTCCCGGCCCACAGGCGCCGGGGCAGCGTGTGCACCACCGCCGTCGGCCCGGCCGATGCGGCGCGCAGCAGCGCCTCGTGCATCGAGCCGTCCCGCCAGGACCCGCCGACACCGTCACTCATGACGAGCAGCAGCGTGTTGCCGGCCGGGTCGAGCACCGCGGACAGGGGCAGCGTCGCCGCGGAGGCGCCATAGGGGCGGCTGCGCAGCCGCGGCCCGGTGGGGCCGCGGGTGTCCAGGCCGTGGACGCGTACCTGCCGGAAGGCGCCGCAGCGTTCCAGCAGTCGTCGGAGCTCACCTGCGAGCCCCTGCCAGAGGAGCATCGAGACGCCGTCGTCGACAAGGACGGTCAGGTCGAGCCATCGCGTCGTCGCCGGGCGGAGCACGGCTTCCGGGAGCCCTGTCTCCGCCATGGCCGTGACCGTCGCGTCGACGTCGAGTTCGCTGCGCAGGAAGTCGGGGCGCATCTGCTTCAAGGGACGGAGGGCCCGCCCGAGGCGGAGTTCCGCGCCGCCGAGCGCCTTGACACCGGGAGCTCGTACGGCCATCGCCGACCGGTCGGAACGGGCAGGGGGCTCGTGCACGACAGGAGCGGCGTGCAGGCCGGTCTCCCGCGCCGGCCGAAGGACGGGGCCGGGCTCACCATCCGTCGTCGCCGTGTTCCGCGCGTCGTGGCCCGGCAGCGGGGGAGCGAACGGGGTGGGGTCATCGGCGTCCTGATGGGCGGGAGCCACGGCCGGAGGTTCGGCGAGGGCCGCCGCGCGGGCGAGTGCCGTGGCGGCGGATGGGGGCAGCCGTGCGGCCAGCCAGAGGACATCGAGGAGTTCCTCGGCGTCGAGCGGCTCGCCCTCCGCTGCCAGGGCCCCGCGGATCCGCCCGAGCTCCGGCCGGCCGGTCACAAGGTTCTGCCGAGGCGGTGCAGTACGGCGTCCAGCAGCCCCTCGGCGTCCAGTTCGACGCCTCCGCGGCGCAGGAAGACGGCGTTGAGTAGCTGGTCCGTGGCCAGTTCACCGCGGGCCCTGCGGGCGAGGAACGCGCGCATCAAGTCGTCGAACCCGTCCGTGCCGCCCTCCTCGCCGTCCGGGTCCAGGTGGGCGGAGACGATGGCGCGCAGCCGCTCCTCGTCCGGTTCCGGAAGGTCCAGACGGACGCATCGGCGCAGGAAGGCGGGCGGGAAGTCGCGTTCGCCGTTGCTCGTGATGACGACGACGGGGAACGCGGTGCAGCGGATACGTCCGCGAACGACGTCCGTCCAGGCGTCGGAGTCGGCGGTCATGACGCTCACGGCGGACTGCTCCTCCGTGAGCCGTGCCAGCTCAGGGATCTCGAACTCGCCCTCCTCGAAGACGTTGAGCAGGTCGTTCGGCAGGTCGGCGTCGCCCTTGTCCAGTTCGTCCACGAGGAGGACACGTGGCGAAGCCGACGGCACGAGCGCGGTACCGAGAGGACCGAGACGTACGTAGGAGCCGATGCCGGGTTCTTCCTGCTGCGAGTCGTCATCGCCCTGTGCGTTCCTGCGCCTGTTCGTTTCGCGGAGGCGGCCGATCGCGTCGTAACGGTAGAGGGCGTCCTGGAGGGTGGTGCGGCTGTTGACCGGCCAGTGCAGGACGCGGCCCAGGGACAGCTCATGGGCGAGGGCGTGTGCGAGGGAGGACTTGCCCGTCCCCGGGTGCCCGGTGACCAGCAGTGGCCTGCGCAGGAGGAGCGCGGCGTTGACGACATCGGCCTCCTGCGGGCCGATCAGATACGGCCGGGAACGCCGGGAGCGTGCTTCCTTGTCCCCGAAGCGCCTCCACGGCGGTGCCTCGGGGAAGGAGACGTGGCGTGCCCGGCCGTCGCCCTTGAACAGCCGCCAGTCGGAGTCCTGTCGGCTGTCGGCCGCTCCATGGTGCCCTTGAGGTGCCTGGGCCGTCATCGTGTGTCTGCCTTCTTGTCGGGGAGGTACGAGGGAAGGTCGGGGAGGTTCGAAGGGCTACGGCGCCGGCGCGTCATGCGGGATCCGCGAAGTGCAGGGGTTCGGGCAGGGACAGCTCGGTGTCGTGCCATACGAGGGCCGGTCTCGCGGCGGAGAGGCCCGCCTCCGCTCCGTAGACGGCGGAGCGGAGGTTCTGAAGCCGCTGCGGGAGCTTGTCCAGCGGGCCGGTCGGATCGAGGGGATCGAGCCGGGGGGCGTCGTCGTGCGACGCCGCTGCCCGGTCCCAGAGGACGACGGGTACGCCCATCGCCAGGCACACCGGCAGAAGACGGCTTCGCTGCTGCGGTGGGCCGTGCAGGACGACCCGGACGGTGTCGCGGTGCGTGGTGCTCAGCAGTTCGTAGAGATGCTGAATATCGAGGGAGGGATCGCCGACCACGAGCGGATGAGGTTCGTCGGCAGCCCAGCGGCGTTGGACCTCGCCGTCGGTCCTGACGATGAACTCGGGGCACCGGAGGGCGACTTGGTAGCGGCTGCCCAAGGCCACGCTGAGGCCGCTGACATCGGGGAGGACGTCCCTGAGCCC
The DNA here is from genome assembly GCF_040638385.1 of Streptomyces sp. NPDC026589. Lineage (NCBI taxonomy): Bacteria > Bacillati > Actinomycetota > Actinomycetes > Kitasatosporales > Streptomycetaceae > Streptomyces > Streptomyces sp. NPDC026589. The sequence goes on along the minus strand of NZ_JBEZYG010000008.1, from coordinate 220,785 downwards.
GGCGAGTTCGGGGAGGCCATCAGCCAGCTCACTGCCCGTTTCCCAGCCGTCGACGTCGATCTCGAGATGGGCGGGGCCGACGACCACGTCCACCTGGGAGGGGGCGGGCTCGCCCGCCACGCGGCTGCCTTCCGCGGTCCGGCGCAGCAGCCTGCCGATCTCCTCGGGTGTCAGGAAGCCCTTCGGAGTGGTGACGCCCACGCGTGTGCCGTCCCTGTGCCAGAGCCAGATCTCGCAGCGGTAGCGGCCGGTCGGCTCGCCGTCCGCCGCGGTGAGGCGGGCGCCGACGCGGGTGACGGGGGACGGCCGGTGGGCGGCCCATGCCTCGGCGTCGGCCCGCCGCTCCGCCAGCGCCGAGGGGCTGATTCCCAGTCGGTCGGCGACGCGGTCGCACCATCCGCGCAGACTCTTGCGACGGGTGATGTCGGTGGTGGCCGCGGCGGTGAACTCGGTCAGTCTGAGCAGCGCGGGAACCGGGACGGACCGAGCGGCCGCGAGACCGCCGTCGGGGTAGTCCTCCAGGTCGAGGACGATCGCGTCGACGTCCACCGCCGTAGGACGGGAGGCCTGCGAGAGCACGATCGGCAGGTTCATGAACCGGAGTGCCTCACGGGCGGCGCGCGCGATCAGACCGGGGTCGGCGTGAACGCTCGCCTGGAGGAACGCGACGAGTTGACGGTGTTCGGCGAAGGAGAGCAGCCGGACGTGGTCCTCGACGCGGCCCAGTGCCAGCAGGGCGCTCAGCGCGCGGCGCCGGGGAGGGTCGTGCTCGACGGCCGGCGCCAGCGACTCCGACAGCGTCGCGAGTGCCCGGTCCTCCGTGAGCAGGACCCCCGCCAGCTCGTCGAGGGCGGGCGCCTGTGTCCCGCCCGCCGGCACATCGCACCCCAGGGCGAACGAGAGATCGCGGCAGTGGTCGGTCCGCCTCACCGGGTCGTCCAGCAGGATGCGCAACAGGGGCACCATCGCCTGTACGGAGGTCTCGCCGGGGCCCGTGGTGCGGCCCCGCCGCACCACCTGGCACTCCGCGACGACGTCACCGGCCCCCGCCCGCGTCATCTCCTCCCGTATGGTCTGCCAGGGCACGGCCCATCCCCGGCGCACGGTGTCCTGGGCCTTGAGGGCCGGACCGTCCGTCATCACCTGCGCGACGGCGAGTCCGGCGACCGTGGCATCGGATCTGACCCACAGGGGACCACCGCTGTATCCGGGGCCGATCGCAGCCCCGGTCAGGGATCCGTCCAAATAGCAGCAGCCATCGTGCTGGAGGCCCGCGACGGTGTTCGCGTAGGTGATCGCGGCGCCGCCACCGTGCCAGGCCCGCAGCTCCATGCCTTCCAGCATGTCCTGCCAGACGACGGGCCTGCTCCAGTCGGGGGCGGGTTCGTCGAGGTCCAGCACCGCCAGGTCACCGCCCCACACAGGGCTGCCGGCCCGTCTCTGGGGCGGCAGCCACAGCGAGACGCGGCCGGTTCCCACACCGGCGGCCGCGTCGGCGCCACGGAAGGAGACGGCGAACGCCCCGTCGTGCCCGGGGTGTTCGGGGCTCAGCAACTCGCGGCCCAGAGCGTCGTTGACGACGTGGGCGCAGGTGAGGATGCGGCGGGCGGAGAGGAGCACCGCACCGCCCGCCGCCCTGGAGTCACTCGTACGCAGCAGTGCGGTGTGGGAGCCGGGTGCTGAACGGCGGCTGAACCAGCCCATCCTAGACCTCGCCGGAACCCTTGTTCTGCCAGGTGGCACTCACCGTCATCGTCGCCTGGCCGTTCACCCCCACGATCCCGAGCTTGAGGTCCTGGCCGATCTGGACACCGAACTCGACCGTCAGTTCCTGGGGTGGATGCGCGGTGCCGGTGACCGACGCGTGGACTTCCTCGAGAAGCGGACCGAGAGGGCTGAGCGCGGACTTCAGCACGTCCTGTGCCACCTCGGCGGCGCGTCGCCCCCTGGCCACGGGTGTGGCGGTTCCGAAGTTGTCGGGGAGGTCTCCGTCGTCCGGGGCGGCCACGGCGGCAGGGAGCGGGGCTGGTTCCCCCACGGCGGCCAACTCCACGCGTAACGCGGCTCCGCCGAGGTCGAGTTCAAGGTATTCCGGCATGCCCCGCATTGTGCACGAATCGAGGAACCCGCCGGGGCGGATGTCACAAGTTCGTTGGGCTCCCGCGGGCGGGAGCGCCTCTCCTGCGGGAAGGGCACCGGAATGCGAGGAGGTGGGACACGGTGGAGGCCGCCCCTGGTGTCACACCGTCCCCCTTGTCCGCGGCTTCCGCCCTCCGGCCGCGCTGCCGGCGCCCCCGGCGTGCCCTGTCCGGACAAGGTCTCGGCGAGCGAACGCGGCTCGTCCGTGGGGGCCGCCACTCCATGAAATATACCCCCGGGGGTAAGAGTGTTACGGTGAATTGCATACCCCCGGGGGTAATATTTCGTCGGAAGGAGACTCTCGTGTTCTTCGTTGAAGCCATCGAGCTGGAGGGCTTGGGCAACCGCAGCTACCTGGCCGGTGGCCGGCGGGCGGCGGTCGCCGTGGATCCGCCACGTGACATCGACCGGGTGCTGGCCGCCGCGGCCCGGCGTGGTGTGGCGATCACCCATGTGGTCGAGACGCACATCCACAACGACTATGTGACCGGCGGTCTTGAGCTGGCCCGTATCACCGGAGCCGCCTACCACGTTCCGGCCGGCGCGCACGTCTCGTTCGCCCGGACCGCCGTGTCCGACGGCGACACCGTCGTCATCGACGCGGAACTGGTCCTGGGCGCGGTGGCGACTCCCGGGCACACGCCGCACCACATGTCGTACGTGCTGAGCGAGGCGGGCAGGCCTGTCGCGGCGTTCACGGGCGGTTCTCTCCTGATCGGTACGGTGGGGCGGCCCGATCTCGTGGAGCCGCGGCTCACCGAGCAGCTGGCCCGTGCCCAGCACGCCTCCGCCCGCCGCCTCGCGGACGTGCTGCCGGACGGGACCGAGGTGCTGCCGACGCATGGGTTCGGCAGCTTCTGCTCGTCCGCCCAGGCCGACGGGGAGGCGACCACGATCGGCAGGGAGAAGACGGTCAATCCGGCTCTCACCGTGGATGTGGACACCTTCGTCGCCGAGCTGCTGGCGGGGCTGGAGGATGTGCCCGCGTACTACGCGCACATGAGCCCCGTCAACGCCGCCGGGCCCGCACCCGTGGACCTGACCGTGCCGACCGTGGCCGACCCCCACGACATCGCCGCGCGGCTCGCGGCGGGGGAGTGGGTGGTGGATCTGCGTAACCGCGTCGCTTTCGCCGAAGGACATGTCGCGGGATCGTTCAACTTCGAGGCGGACGGCAAGCTCGCCACGTACCTCGCCTGGTTGATCCCCTGGGGCAAGCCGGTGACCCTGCTCGCCGAGTCGGCCGAGCAGCTTGCCGCGGCCCAGCGGGAGCTGGTGCGCGTCGGCATCGACCGCCCGGCGGCCGCCGCGACCGGCGGTCCCGCGGACTGGCTTCGCGCCGGCGAGAGCGCCGCGTCCTTTCCCCGTGCCACGTTCGCCGAACTGGCCGGTCAGGAGAGGGGCCGGATCGTCGTCCTGGACGTACGCCGCTCGTCCGAACGGGCGGAGGGGTGGATCGAGGGCTCGGTGCACATCCCGATCCACCGGATCCACCGCCGTATCGACGACGTGCCCGACGGCACGGTCTGGGTGCACTGTGCGGGCGGTATGCGCGCCGGCATCGCCGCGTCGCTGCTGGACGCGGCGGGGCGGGACGTGGTCGCCGTGGACGACGGTTTCGACGCCGCGGCAGCGGCCGGGCTGAGCGTCGTCACCGAAGAAGGGTGACGTCGATGTTCCTCTTTCGATTCCGAGGTCGTGGAGAACGCCTGTCCGTCGGCGAGGCGCGCACCCGCACCGGCGGGGAGCGGCCCGCAGCCGTTCTGCTGGACGTGCGGGAGAAGTCCGAGTGGCGAACCGGCCACGCCCCCGGCGCGGTGCACGCGCCGCTGAGCGCCCTCGCCGCGGGCGCGCCGCTCCCGGCTGCGGCCGCGAGGGGGAGGCCGCTAGGGCGTGTTTCGAAAGTCCCGCCTGCTCGGCGACGCCTGGCACGCACGCTCGCCGCGTTGTCGGGATCACCCCGATACATCCAGTATCGGGGCGACCCTCCGCCTTGCGATCGCACGCACCAGACGCCGCCGAGCCCGCCCTTCGGGCGGACGGCGCTACTTTCGAAACACGCCCTAGTGGTGATCTGCCGCAGCGGGCAGCGCTCGCGGCGGGCCGTGAGCCTGCTCGCCGAGCGGGGAGCGGACGTGGTGGACGTCAAGGGCGGCATGATCGCGTGGGCCGCCGCAGGGTTGCCGGTGATCGACGAGCGCGGTGACGGCGGCTCGATAGCGTGAGCACCTTGGTCCTCGCCCTCGTCGCCGGGACGGTGATCGGCCTGGCGCTCGGCGCGCTCGGCGGCGGTGGCGGTGTCCTGGCGGTTCCGGCACTGATCTACCTGCTCGGCTTCTCGGCGGCCTCGGCCACCACGGCCAGTCTGATCATCGTCACCGCCACCTCGGCCACCGCTCTCTACGCCCACGCCAGAGACGGCCATGTCGCCTGGAAGGCCGGGGTGTCGATGGCGGCCGCGGGAGTCCTTCCGGCGTTCCTCGCCGGAGCCGTCGCCGATCGCCTGCCCGAAGCGGCTCTCACGGCGGCGTTCGCGGTGATCGCCGCCCTGGCGGCGCTGCGGATGCTGCGGCCCTCCGCGGCCGAGCCGACGGAGGGGGTACGGCCCGCGAAGGCGGCCGGAACCGGCGCCGGTCTCGGCGCCGTGACGGGATTCCTCGGGGTGGGAGGCGGATTCCTCGCCGTGCCCGCCCTCGTCGGAGTCCTCGGCCTGCGGATGAAGCAGGCCGTGGGCACCAGCCTCCTGGTCATCACCGTCAACAGCCTCGCCGCCCTCGGGGCCCGGTCGGGAACCGGCGACGACCTTCGATGGGAGGTGATAGCCCCCTTCGCCGGAGCGGCGATCCTGGGAGCCTGGGACGGCAGACGGCTGGCGGCGAAGGTCTCCGGCGCCACTCTGCGGAGAGTCTTCGCCTACACCCTGTTCGCGGTGGCGGCCTTCATGATCGTCGACGTGGTCGTCTGAGCCCCGGGCCCGGTCGTCGAACTGCCGTCGTCGCCCGGAGGGCGGCCCTGCGGGGCCAGGCGGCAGTTCGACGACCGGGCCCCAGGGCCGCCCGGCGTCAGGCGAGCGAGAGGAAGAGCTTCTCCAGCCGGGCGCGCATCTCGTCCTGGGACTCGGCGGAACGCCGGCCCTCCTCCACCTCGGTCAGGCACTGCTGGAGCCCGGTCGCGATGATCGCGAACCCGGCCCGGTCCAGCGCCCGCGACGCCGCCGCCAGCTGGGTGACGACGTCCTCGCAGTCCCGCCCCTCCTCGATCATCCGGATCACCCCGGAGATCTGCCCCTGCGCCCGGCGCAGCCGGTTCAGGACCGACTTGAGCTCCGCTCCTGCCAGATCAAGCTCCATCATCACTCCTCATGAATACCCCCAGGGGTAATGTACTCCCCCTTGGTGGGGGCCCCACCGACAGAAAAGGATGACACCCGCCATGACCACGCCCACCGTCCTCGCCACCCACGAGACTCGCGGCCGCCTCCACGAGCTGACCGTCATCGACGTCCGCACGCCCGGTGAGTACGCCGGCGGCCACCTGCCCGGTGCCCTCAACATTCCCCTCGACCGGATCCAGTCGGCCCTCACCGATATCCGGCAGGCCGCGGACCGGGGTGAGGTCCTGGTCGTCTGCGCGTCCGGAGCCCGCTCGGAGAACGCCTGCCGCGTCCTCGCCGAGAACGGCATCACCACCGCCACGCTCAGCGGTGGCACCAACGCCTGGGCGGCCGACGGTCACGACCTGCACCGCCCCCAGGGAACCCGTGCGGTCTGGGGCATGGAGCGGCAGGTCCGCCTCGCCGCCGGAACCCTCGTCCTCCTGGGCCTGCTCCTCGGCCTCCTCGTCCACCCCGCGTTCCAGATCCTTTCGGCGGGCATCGCGGCCGGGTTGGTCTTCTCTGCCCTGACCAATACCTGCGGCATGGCCGCGATGCTCGCCAAGCTGCCCCACAACCGAACCGGCGCGGCCGATCTCGACGCCACTCTCGCGGCACTGCGCAGGCGCTGATCAGGCGCTGACCGGGCGCGACGGAAGAGAAGCGCTCAGGACGGCGAGGCGGTGACGGGCGGGAGGGCCCGCGCCCCAGGGGCTTCAGCCCTCGGGGTGCAGGAGGCCGCGCTCGTAGGCCTTCACCAGGCGTCGCGGCACCTGGTGGACGGAACCGTCGATCGTGACGGGCACCAGCTGAGGCGTCACGGCCTTCCACTGGGCGCGACGGTGACGGGTGTTGCTGCGGGACATCTTCCGCTTCGGGACTGCCATGGGTACCACCTTCGTCGTTGGTGTCGAGACGGTACATGGAAATGATAGTCATCACCAAACAGTCAGGAGAGTTGGACCTCGTCGGGTGGCCGCCGTCCGCCCCGGAGCCCCGTGATGCCCGCTGCTGTGACCGCTCCCGCCGCGACACCGGGGTGACACACGGCTCGGGTACGGTGCCCGTTGAGTTGTCCGTGGGGTGGTGAGGGGAATAGCGCGTGAGCTCGATGGATGTCGCAGGGGGCACGGGCGGGTTGCGGCGTCGGCTGGGTCTGTTCGATGCGGTGGTGATCGGCCTGGGGTCGATGATCGGCGCCGGGATCTTCGTGGCGCTGGGTCCGGCCGCGGAGGCCGCGGGTTCGGGGCTGCTGCTCGCCCTGACCGTCGCCGCGGCGGTGGCCTACTGCAACGCGACGTCATCGGCGAGGCTGGCCGCCCGCTACCCCCGGTCCGGCGGCACCTACGTCTACGGCCGTGAACGACTGGGCGACTTCTGGGGCTACTTGGCCGGTTGGGCGTTCGTCGTGGGCAAGACCGCCTCCTGCGCCGCCATGGCCCTCACGGTCGGCGCCTACCTGTGGCCCGGTCAGGAGCACGCGGTGGCGGTGGTCGCCGTGGCGGCGCTGACCGCGGTGAACTACGCCGGGGTACAGAAGTCCGCGCGGCTCACCCGGATCGTCGTCGCGGTGGTCCTGACGGTGCTCGCCGCCGTGGTCGTCGCCGCCCTGACCACGTCCGGCGCGGACGCCTCGCGGGTGCGTATCGGCTCGGACGCCGGTGTCGGCGGGGTGATCCAGGCCGCTGGGCTGCTCTTCTTCGCCTTCGCCGGGTACGCCCGCATCGCCACGCTCGGCGAGGAGGTGCGGGACCCCGCCCGTACGATTCCCCGCGCCATCCCGATCGCGCTCGGCATCACGCTCGCTGTCTACGCCCTCGTCGCCGGCGCCGCTCTGGCGGTACTGGGCCCGGGTGGAATGGCGGCCACGACCTCCCCGTTGGTGGACGCCGTACGGGCCGCGGGGGCCGGCTGGCTCGTGCCCGTCGTCCGTGTGGGGGGTACCGTCGCGGCCCTCGGCTCCCTGCTCGCACTGATCCTCGGCGTCTCGCGCACCACCCTGGCCATGGCCCGTGGCCGGCACCTGCCGCACGTCCTGGCCGCCGTCCACCCCCGCTTCGGCGTCCCGCACCGCGCCGAACTCGCCGTCGGCGCTGTCGTCGTCGTGCTCGTCGCGACCACCGACGTACGCGGAGCGATCGGGTTCTCCTCCTTCGGTGTGCTGGCTTACTACGCCATCGCCAACGTCGCTGCCTGGACGCTCGCCCCCGAAGAGGGGCGACCGAACCGCCTCGTCCCCGCCGTCGGCCTGACCGGCTGCGTGGTCCTCGCCTTCGCGCTGCCCCTGGGCGCCGTGATCTGGGGTGCCGCGGTCGTCGTCCTCGGCACCGCCGTCTTCGGTATCCGAAAGGCGGCGGGCGGCCGTTCGGTCCGATGACCCGCGCGTCATACCCCTGCCGGGTATAACGTGTTGCGTGTGTGGCAGGGGGTCACACCGCACGGCACGGGAGGCGACGACCATGGACCACGGCACGCACCACGCCGACCACGACCACGACCACGGCGGCCGGCGGGCACCCGATGGTCATGCCGGACATAGGAAGGGCGGGGCGACGTGGGGGACGGCCGCGAAGGCGACGCTGCACTGCCTCACCGGCTGTGCCATCGGTGAGATCCTCGGCATGGTCATCGGCACCGCCCTGATGTGGGGCAACGTCCAGACGATGGCCCTGGCGATCGCGCTGGCGTTCGTGTTCGGCTACTCGTTCACCCTGTTCGCGGTCCGCAGGGCAGGGCTGGACTTCAGGGCCGCGCTGAAGGTGGCGCTGGCCGCCGACACCGTCTCGATCGCGGTGATGGAACTCGTCGACAACGGCATCATCGCCCTGACGCCCGGGGCCATGGACGCCCACCTTTCGGACGCGCTGTTCTGGACGGCCCTGCTGGGCGGCTTCGCCGTGGCCTTCGTGATCACGACGCCGGTCAACAAGTGGATGATCGGCCGCGGCAAGGGGCACGCCGTCGTTCACGCCTACCACTGACCGTACCCGCACGCCTCCCCGGCGCCGCGTCGGGTCCGGGGCCGGGGCCGGGGAGGAGCGTGTTTCCTGCTCCTCAGGAGGGTGTGGACCGGTCCGTGCGGCAGGCGTGATGTGGCCACCTTCGAGACCGGCCCGCCCGACTGGCGGAGCTTCGACGCCGCGAAGCTGCCCGGTCACCGCTTCGTCGCCCTCGGTGGGCTCGGCGAGGTCCTGGGCCGGGTGGCGGCCGGCCGGGTCTCGGACCGGTGCGCGTACGGGGGCGTCGTCGAGCACTCCGTCTACGTCGATCCCGCCGCGCGAGGCCGCGGGATCGCTTCCGTCCTGCTGAAGGCCCTGGTCGACTCCACCGAGAAGGCCGGGATCTGGACCCTTCAGGCCGGGATCTTCCCGGAGAACACCGCCAGTCTCGCCGTTCACGAGCGGGCGGGTTTCCGGGTCATCGGCATCCGCGAGCGGATCGGGCGCCACCGCGGCGTCTGGCGCGACGTCGTTCTCGTCGAGCGCCGCAGCCCCGCCATCACGTGAGGGTCGGTTCGGGCGCGCCCTCCCGCGTACGGCGTCGCGGGGCGCGCGCCGCGTCACGGTGCCGTCGTCACCGCACCGGAGGGGAATGTGCGCCGCCAGGCGAGCGCGACGTACACCAGACCGATCAGCACCGGCACTTCGATGAGCGGGCCGACGACACCGGACAGGGCCTGTCCGGAGGTGACGCCGAAGGTGGCGATGGCCACCGCGATGGCGAGTTCGAAATTGTTGCCCGCCGCGGTGAACGCGAGCGTGGTGGTGCGGTCGTACGCCAGGCCGAGGCTCTTCCCGAGGAGGAAGGTCCCGAAGAACATGATCGCGAAGTAGACCAGCAGCGGCAGGGCGATGCGTGCCACGTCGAGCGGCTGCGAGGTGATCGTCCTTCCCTGGAGGGCGAAGAGGACGACGATCGTGAACAGCAGTCCGTACAGCGCCCAGGGCCCGATCCTCGGCAGGAACCGCTGCTCGTAGCGCTCGCGCCCCATCCTCTTCTCTCCGAGGCGGCGGGTGAGGAATCCGGCCAGCAGCGGGACGCCGAGGAAGATGACGACGTTCAGGGCGATGTGCCACACGGAGACGTCGAGGCCCTGGCCGTCTCCGAGGTTCATCCAGCGGGGCAGCAGGTCGAGGTAGAACCAGCCCAGCAGGCCGAACGCGAACACCTGGAACACCGAGTTCAAAGCGACGAGGACGGCTGCGGCCTCCCGGTCGCCGCAGGCGAGGTCGTTCCAGATGATGACCATGGCGATACAGCGGGCGAGGCCCACGATGATCAGGCCTGTGCGGTATTCGGGCAAGTCGGGCAGGAAGCTCCACGCCAGGGCGAACATGACCGCGGGGCCGACGATCCAGTTGACGACGAGGGAGGAGACCAGCAGTTTGCGGTCGCCGGTCACGCGGTCGAGCCGGTCGTAGCGCACCTTGGCCAGCACCGGGTACATCATCACCAGCAGGCCGAGCGCGATCGGCAGGGAGATCCCGCCGATCTCGATCTTCGCGAGGGCGTCGTTCATCCCGGGAACGGCGCGGCCCAGACCCAGCCCGACGGCCATGGCGAGCAGGATCCACACCGCGAGGTAGCGGTCGAGGGTGGAGAGCTTCCTGACGATCGAGTCGTCCCCGCCCGGGCCTGCGCCCCGGGCCGCGGTGGTGGTGGGCTCGGTGGAGGTCACGGGCAGGCCCTCTTGTTCTCACCGGCGGTACGGGCGGACCCGGCCAGCGCGGCGAACTGCTCCGACAGTTCGGCCAGGACCTCGGGCCTGAGCCGGTAGTAGGTGAAGCGGCCGCACGGCTCGGTCTCCACCAGCCCGGCCTCGCGCAGCACCTTCAGATGGTTGGACAGGTTGGTCTGCTTGGCTCCGGTCTCCTCCACCAGGTGTGTCGTGCAGAGCGTCTCGCGGGCGAGCAGGGTCACGATCTGCAGGCGGAGCGGGTCGCTCAGTGCCCGGATCACGTCAGGATCGACTGAAGTCAGCATGCGCTGATACTCTCACATCATTGCTCGCTGATGCCAGCGGGTGCTGAAGTCATCGGAGTCATCGGAGTCATCGGCGGCCCGGTTCCGCCGCGCGACGGGAGAGAACGATCACCATGGCAGAGTCCTCCGGCAAGCCGTCCGTCCTGTTCGTCTGCGTCCACAACGCCGGCCGCTCCCAGATGGCCGCCGCCTGGCTGACCCACCTGGCCGGGGACCGCATAGAGGTCCGCTCCGCGGGCTCGAACCCCCAGGACGCCGTCAACCCCGCCGCCGTCGAGGCGATGGCCGAGGTGGGGATCGACATCTCCGCCGAGACGCCGAAGGTGCTCACCGTCGACGCGGTCCGCGAGTCCGACGTCTGCGTCACGATGGGCTGCGGCGACACCTGCCCGGTCTTCCCGGGCAAGCGCTACCTCGACTGGAAGCTGGAGGACCCGGCCGGTCGTGGTATGGCCGCGGTCCGCCCGATCCGCGACGAGATCAGGACCCGCGTCGAGGGACTGATCGCCGAGATCGCGCCGGAGGCAGTGGCCCAGGTGTGTTGATCGCGAACGCTGTTGACACGGCCCGGCTCGATCATGGCGAAGCCCCGTCGCCCGGCGCGGGAGGGGCGCACGGGCGGAGGACCATCAACGAGTCCTCCGGCGCCGCGACCATGGCGAAGGGGAACCGGTCGAGTTCGAGGCAGAGCGCGACGTCATCCGGATGGGCTCCCTGCCGTACGCCCTCCGTCAGTTCGGCGGCGGCGCGCGACCGGGCGGCACGGCGCAGGAACGGGGTCGTGTCCGTCCCGCCCCCGTCGGTCCTTCGCGCGATGTACTGAGCGCACGCCAGATCTTCCTCGGCGCGCCCCTCCTCGCCGGTGACCACGAACGTGACGGCGTCACAGCCGCGTTGACGCAGGAGCCTAGCCGTCGCTCCCGCCACCACGAAGCCGGCGCACAGCACCAGCGACGCCTCCTTGACCGCGAGGGCACCGACCGTCCCCGCCGTGGTCTTCTGTACGACGGTCCGTCCACCGAGGTCGAGGGACCGCAGCAGACCGGGTGAGTTGACGGTGTCGAAGCCGGGTGCGGGCGGGCCGTCCTTGAGGGCCACCCAATCGGGATGGCGTGCCTTGAGCGCCAGTGCGGCCACCGGGGACTCGGCCAGGACGATCTTCTCGGCGCCTCGGCCGAACGCCCACGCGGCCACCGTGAACGCCCGCATGACGTCGACCACGACCGCCACGGACGGAGTTTCGGCCAGCTCGGCGATGCCGAGGAAACGAGCTTCCATCAGGCCATGATCGCGTACGTCCGGCCCGGAGCACCCCGTAGGTGAGGCGGTTCACAGCGGCCGTCCCGGAACGCCCGACCAGCGGCCGTCCCGGAACGCCCGACCAGCGGCCGTCCCGGAACGCCCGACCAGCGGCCGTCCCGGAACGCCCGACCAGCGGCCGTCCCGGAACGCGAGACCAGCGGGCGCGGCGGCCCGATCCGCCGGAGCGCCCCGCGGTCACTCCGCCTCGATGCCCAGGAGCTCAAGGAAGGCCGCCGCCGCCGGGGTTCGGCTCTCCCGGCCCCAGATCACGTACTCGACGCGGGCCGGCGCGTCCGTGACCTCGATCGTGGCCACTCCGGCGAGGCCGGCGACGTACGCGGGCGGGAGCAGGGCCACACCCAGGCCGGCGGCGACCAGCCGGGCCAGGTAGTCGGCGTTCGTCACCTCGAAGGCGACCTCGCGGGTGAGGCCGGCGGCGGCGAAGGCGAGATCGGACTGTGCTCGGCCGGCGGTCTTCGCCGGAAGGTCCACGAACACCTCCGAGGACAGCCGGCGAAGGTCGACCGAGGACTCGCCGGCGAGCGGGTGGGCCGGGGAGACCACGGCGATCAGCCGCTCCCTGGCCAGCTCCCGGGCCTGGACACCCCGGGGCCGGGCCGTGACCGGGATGCCGAGAAAGGCCACCTCGATCTCGCCCTTCCTGACCTGCTCGACGAGATCCTCGCTCGCCCCCACGCTGAGGCTGACCCGGGCCCTGGGGTGGCGCCGGTGGAAGTCCTTGAGGACGGAGGGGAGGTCCACGGCGGCCACGGTGGGGATCAGGCCCACCGTGAGGCGCCCGCGCACCTCCCCGACGGCCGCCGCCACTTCGGCCGCGGCCCGCTCCGCCGAGTCCAGACACTGGCGCGCCGCGGGCAGGAACGCCATGCCCGCCGCAGTCAACCGGACGCGGCGGCTGGTGCGTTCGAAGAGCCTGGCGCCCAACTCCTTCTCCAGGCGGGCGATCTGGTGGCTGAGCGCGGACTGGACCACCAGACAGCGCTGGGCGGCCCTAGTGAAGTTGTTCGTCTCGGCCACCGCGATCACGTACCGCATCTGCTGGAGCTCCATGGATCCATCGTGAATCGAGATTCATCAGGTGACAAGCATGTGTTGGACTCATGAATGCCCTCGGCCCGAGACTGATGACGACCGCACACGGCAGGAGCCCCCTCGGGCCCGACCTCTTCGGCCGGCCGGGCGACCGGGGCCTCTCCGGCGCGCAGGAAAGGCGGAGCCGCCGTGATCCCCCTGACTCCGAGGCGAGATGACGAGCAGACAGAACATACGCACGGCCGCCCTGACCGGTCTCGCTCCGGCGGTCTGGGGCAGCACCTACCTGGTCGCCACCGAGCTGTTGCCACCGGACCGGCCGCTCCTGGCGACCACCGTGCGGGCCCTGCCCGGTGGGCTGGTGCTGCTGGCCCTCGGCCGGAGACTCCCCGCCGGTGTCTGGTGGTGGCGTGCGCCGGTCCTGGGCGTACTGAACATCGGCGCCTTCAACTTCCTGCTCTTCCTCGCCGCCTATCGACTGCCGGGCGGCATCGCCGCCGTGATCATGTCGGCCCAGCCCATGTTCGTCGTGGTCCTCGCCGCCCTCTTCCTCGGCGACAGGGTCAGGGCCCGCCACGCCCTGGCCTGCGCCATGGGCGCCGGGGGAGTGGTGTTGCTCGTCTTCAGGGGCGCGGTGCCGCTCGACGCCCTCGGTGTCCTCGCGGCCGTCGGCGGTGCGCTGTGCATGGCCCTGGGCATCACGTTGACCAAGCGGTGGGGCCGGCCGGACAGCGTCGGCCTGCTCACGTTCACCGGATGGCAACTCACGGCGGGCGGGCTGGTCCTGCTGCCGTTCTGGCTGTCGCTGGAAGGACTGCCGGCCGGGCTCACCGGATCGAACATCATCGGGTTCGCCCACCTCATCACCCTGGGCGCGGTCCTGAGCTACTTCGTCTGGTTCCGGGGCATCGAGCGCCTGCCCGCCGTCGCCGTCTCCTTCCTCGCACTGGGCAGTCCGGTCGTGGCGACCCTGCTGGGCTACCTGTTCAAGGGCGAGACGCTGTCCGTCCTCCAGATCGTCGGTATGGCCGTGATCCTCGGTGCGGTCGTGCTCGGCCAGCGCCCGGCGCCCGGACCGGGGCCCCGCCCCGGCCGACTCCGCGGCCCCGGGTCCGCACCGGCGCGGCGGGACCTCCACGAACCACGCCCGACCACACCAGGAGAGACAACAACCGTGAACTGACCACCCTCACCTGTCACTTCAAACGTCGATATTTCGCTTCCCGTGGCCTTTCCGGCGAAGGCCGTGGCGGCGAGGGCCGTGGCGGCGAGGCCGTCGGAAGGCGCGCGGGCGCGGACCAGGCCCGCCGTCGGCGGAAGCAGCGCTGCCCGGCCCGGGGCGCCGGCAGACCGGCGCAGTGCGGGAGCTGAGCCGCCGGACTTTTCCATGAGCGCGTCGTCGTCATGAACGGCGTACCGGGTCCCTGTCCAGTGGGCGCGCCTCCAGCGCCGCCAGGCCGCGGTGTGCGCGGCCTGGCGGCGCTGAATCTCTGTTTCAGGTCACTGGCTGACCTGCTGCAATTCCCAGTAGTGCGGCTCGATAGGGACCCGCCTCACCACGACACGACCGGTCACCTCGGGAATGTCGACCACCTTTCCCCACGAGTTCGACCCATCGGCGGGGGTGTGCTCGATGTCGGCCCACACCACGCTGCCGGGCCCTGCGGAGCCGAAGGACACGGTCCACTCGGCGTACTTGTCGGCGCAGGGTTCGTTGACCCTGAGCCTGTAGTCCGTGTTCACGCCGAGGCAGGTGCGCGGGTTCGAGCCCGGTGTCGATACTTCCATCGTCCCGTTGGGGCGCTTGCGCACCTGCCAGTTCGCCGAGGCCGACGCGGTCTCCGTGCAGGCGCCCAGCCCGACGGAGCCGATGCTCGCGTGCGATGTGGGCCAGACCAGGCACGTGCCGTCCTGGAGAGCAGCGAACCGGTAGACCCCGTCGACGACCGGGGCGGCATGGGCGGGTTGTGTAAGGGCCGCCATGGCTGCAGCCACGGCGGTCATGGTTGCGATGACGCGTGAACGCATGGGGAGGAGCTCCTCAGAACAGCCGTGATCGCGCCGATCACCGGCGCGGACCAGGTCGATGCACGCTCCGCCGGGGCGGCGGCGGCACCGATCCTGGACTACCGGCCGGCCCGGCAGTAGTCCACGCCGGCTGGTGTCACCCGCCTGGCTGAGCCGCGACACCCGATGGCGTGGCGCCGTGCCGTGGTCGGCTTAGCTCGTTCCTCCGGACGTCTGCGCATCCGGTTGTGCGTCCCTTCCCCGAGCTGGTCGTTTCGTCGAGGAGATCCGGTGCGGCGGTGTGCGTCGTGTGGCAGGCCGACAGACAGGCCGACTCGGCCGCGCGGAGCACCTTCACCGCGCACCGTGCCCCCACGCTGTCGTACGCCTCGTACACGACACCCTGCCCACCGGCTCCAAGACGCGGAGCCAGCCGGTAGGAGCCGATGCGCTGAGGGCCGTCAGGCATCAGCAAATCTCCGTCCACGGAACCTCTTTGAGTAGAGACTGCTCCTATCCACGGCGACCCATCCTGTGGGAGGACGCGCCGCGCGACCGGCAAGTGCGCGCGTGCATGTGTCGGGCAAGTACAGGTGCGAGAAAGGACTCGGAGGAGTCAGCACCAGCGTCCTTCGCGCGGTCACAACATGAGGCTTTCCACCCGGCCCGCTCGTCACGACGCTCAGCCGGCACCGCTGGTCACCCCTACCGACCGAGGAGAACTGCCACCATCTCGAACAACCCGAAACCGATGGCCGCGGTACCGGGTAACAGGGCAAACCACGTGACCCAACCCCCGTCGTAACTGCGGAGCGCTGCGCTATGGTCAGGATCGGCCGGGTCGTAGTAGATCACCGCACTGGTGCCCACCTTGAAGCGTCCCTTACCGCTGTTGCTCCAGGCAGGACAGTACTCGCGCCGAAGGCCGTCAGGAGTTCTCCAGGCGACCACAGGAGCATAGGTCGTATTCCCGTTCTCGCCCTCGCCGAGGTGATGACCGACGATCTGACCGTACGCCTTGGCCCCAGCCCGTCGCAGTTGCCTGGTCCGGCGTATCTCTCGCACGCTGGGGGTCACAAAGATCGCCCCGATGATCAGCAAAATGAGCCAGGCGAACGAGCTCTCAGTGAGGTCCATGGCACAGAGGACGCGCTGTTCCCCGACACGGTTCAGACCTCCACGTCGCCGGAGGGGAGAACGGCCAACCGACGCGCAGGTAAGAACAAGGCTTGCCTCGGAGAGCAACGGCACCTCTCCGCCGTGACAGTTGAGTCCGCCGCGGTGACGGATGTGCGCAAGCCTCTTGGGCAGAAGGGGCGTTGAAGGTCTCATGCGTCAGGCCGTGCCCGGGGTCGATCCGTGCCCGTTTCCGGGGACCGATGGAGCCCGCCGCACCCCGGGGCTACATTCCGGGCGGACCGCCGGGAGCTCCCGGCGGCGAGGCACCCAGCCGTACGGCTCCGAGGAACCCCGCGCCCGCACAGCACACCGGACTCCGAAGGACGGACTGCCCATGCTCTGTACGCGACTGACCAACGCGCGCATCCACACGATGGACCCCCGGCATCCCGTCGCCCACGATCTGGGTATCTGGCGGGGGCGGGTCGTCGGTGTGGACGAGGCCGTGACATCCCTGCCCGCCCGCGAGGTCGTCGAACTGGACGGCGCCACCGTGCTGCCCGGTTTCATCGACAGCCATGTCCACCTCGCCTGGGCCGGGTTGAAGGCCGGCACCCCGAGCATCGCCCCGTGCGAGCGGGTCGAGGACATCCTCTCCGTGGTGGACGCGGCGGCCCGGCGGCCGGCCCCTGCCGGCGCCTGGGTGGACGTTTCGCCGGGTACGACCAGCGGGCCCTGGGCCGGCATCTGACGGCTGCCGAGCTGGACCGGGTCAGTCACGGCCGCAAGATCCTCCTGATGCACGACTCCGGGCATGCGTGCGTCGTCAACACCGCCGTGCTGGAGCTCCTGCCGGACGGAACGCCGCACGAGGACGGCTTCCTCGCCGAGAGTGCCATGACCACCGCCCGCCGGCTGCGGCTGCCCTACTCCCAGGAAGAGCTGGCCGATGCTATCGAGCTCGCCGCCCGCGGCTGCCTCGACGAGGGGATCACGGCCTGCGCCGAGGCGGGCATAGGCGGCGGGCTCCTCGGTCACAGCCCCGTCGAACTGGGCGCCTACCAACTGCTCCGGGACCGCGGCCGACTGCCTCTGCGGGTCCAGCTCATGGCGTCCGGCGACACCCTGCGCCCCCGCGCCACCCATGCCGACGACGAGTTCCCCCGGGCCCTGGACCTCGGCCTGCGCACGGGGTTCGGCGACGACTGGCTGTCCCTGGGCGCCCTGAAGATCTACACCGACGGCGGGATGATGGCGCGCACGGCGGCGCTCACCTCCCCGTACGAGGGCACGACCGACAACGTCGGCCGTTTCCAGGACGACCCGGGTCTCCTCACCGACCTCATCGTCGACGGCCACCTCGCGGGCTGGCAGCTCGCCGTCCACGCCATCGGCGACCGCGCCGCCGACCTCGCCCTGGACGCCCTGGAGCGGGCCCAGAAGCTCCGCCGCCGCCCGGACGCGCGCCACCGCATCGAGCACGCCGGACTGATCCGCCCGGACCAACTGCCCCGGTTCGCCGGGCTCGGCGTGAGCGCTGTGGTCCAGCCCAGCTTCCTGCGCTGCTTCGGGGACGATTACGCGACGGCGATGGGGGAGGAGCGGGCCGGCTGGCTGTACCGGGGCCGGGGCTTCCTCGATCACGGGGTCGCCCTCGTCGGCAGCTCGGACCGCCCCGTCACGGACGGTTCGCCGCTGCGGGCGATCCAGTTCATGGTCGAACGCGCCTCCGCGTCGGGCCGCCTCGTCGGCCCGGACGAGGCCGTCACCGTCGACGAGGCGCTGCGGGCCTACACGGTCGCCGGCGCCCACGCCTGCCGCTGGGAGGCGTCGGCGGGCGCCCTCGCGCCCGGAACGCGCGCCGACCTGGTGGTGCTGGGCGACGACCCGCACCGCGTGGACCCCTCGCGGATCGGGGACATCGCGGTCGTCGGAACCTTCGTGGACGGCCGGGACACCCGCATCGCTGGGTGACGCTAGGCTCGGCGCCATGCGTGCGGAGAAGGCGGCAAAGGCGGAGGACGGGTCGAGCGCCGCGTGGGTGGCCGTCGTGTCGTGCGAGAACCAGCTGGGCTCTCCGCGGCCCCCGGAGGCCCTCCGCGCCTGACTGCGGGACCGTGGCGTCGACTGGATGCCCTTCGCAGGGGATCTCGTCCGCTTCGATCTCCTCTGCGGCGTCGGCGCGCACGGGCACTGGCACGGTCGGCACGTCGTCCGGGTCCGCGCGGACGCGCTGCGCGTCCTGGGCCTGCACCCCGATCAGCCCTCCGCCACGGTCACCGGTCCCTCTCCGCCCCGCTGGTGGCACGCGGCCGCCGAGCGCAACGCCGGTCGGGGTCTCGGGTACTGATGGCCCATCCGTCCGCGTTCTCCCCCCAACTCCGTTAACACCGAGCCTCTTTGAACGATGACGGGCGATCGGCCCAGCTCCTCCCTGCAGTCGGGTGACAACCCCGTGGCAGTCCCGGAGGTAGTCCGGGTCGAGTGCGGTGGCAGAACAATAGGTCGCTCTTTTCGTGTTATTTAGGGTGAATGCGGACATTGGCCCGTAGGTTGGGGAGAAACGCCACCCGAGTGGCGTCCCGTCTCCCCCGACCCGCAACCGGCCCGGGGCCGGGCGGCCACCGTTCCACCGGCCGCCCGGAGTCCCGCGCCGCAGGTCATGAACGAGGAAAGGCAGGGCAGGTGAACGTGCTGGGGATCATCGCCTCCGGTGTGGCCGCGCTGTTCATCACGGTCGCACTCGCCAAGGGCGTCCGCCGTGCGGCGCTCCGCCCCCACGCCCCGGATGGACCGGGCAGGCGGCCGCCACGGGCCGCAGCGCTGCGCAGGACGGGCGGTGCCACGGTCGTGCTCGGCGTCGGAACGGCAGCCGGCGGGGCCCAGTGGCTCGGCGCGGTGGACGACTCCGCCGGCTCCGTCGCGGGGCTGCTCGCCGGGGCCGGGATCGTCGCCGCCCTCGGGCTCGTCCATGACCTGAAGCCCTTTCGGGCCGCTCTCCGCCTCCCCGTACAGACGGCCGCCGCGGTCCTCGTCGTCTGCCTCGCCGGACTGTCACCGGCGGCGGGCGTCCTGGCCGTGCTCTGGATCGTCCTCGTCACCAACGCGTTCGCGCTGCTCGACCACGCCGACGGACTGTTGACCACCGTCGGGCTGGTCACCGCCGCCGGGCTGCTCGCGTGCGCCGCCGTCGGCGGGAGCCCCGCCCTCGCCCTGCTTCCGGCGACCCTGGTGGCCGGCCTGGCCGGCTTCCTGCTCCACAACTGGCACCCCGCCCGCCTCCGGCTCGGCGCATCCGGTGCTCAGTTCACCGGATTCGCGCTGGCCGCCTCCGGCGCGCTGATCCAGACGGCGGCCCCCTCGGGCCGAGCCGCCTGGGCCGCGCTGCCGGTCCTGGCGACGGTGGCCCTCGCCGACACCGCCCTGGTCCTGATCTCCCGCCGCCGCGCCGCGCGTTCCCTGCTGCGCGACGCGGACGACCACATCGCGCACCGCCTGCGCCGGGTCCGCGTCACGGTGCCGGGCACGGCGGTGCTCCTCGGCCTGTGGGCGGCAGTGCCGGTCACCACCGCGACACTGGTGTACGCGGAACTGCTGCACCCCGCGCTCCTCCTCCCGCCACTGGCCGGGACCGCGGCCGCCGTCTTCGCGCTGCTGAGGATTCCGTCGTACGCACCGCTCCGCACGGCCCGACCCCGTACCGCCGCCCGGCGCACCACCGCGACCTCCACCGGCTCCGCGATCCCCTCCGCCGCCTCCGCGCAGCGTGTCGCGGGCCCGGCCCCCGCGAAGAGGGCGCCCGCCGGCACCGCCAGGACGGCCGCGGGGCAGCCCACCGTGCCGCCCCCGCCCACGGGCCGGCCCGCCGCGGTGGCCGCCGAGCGCGGCTGACGCCCGCCCGGCGCCTGATCACCCCCGCAGCCGGCCGAGCGTGGCGCGGGCCGCGGCGCGCGCGTACGGGGCGAGCATCAGATACGGCGCCCACGGCCAGGTGTGCCGCAGGCAGTACACCCACCACGGGCGGAGCGGCAGCTCCTGTACGGAGGTCACGCGGCGCAGAGCCTCCCGGACGCCGATCCCCGGCTCCCGGGATCCGGGAACGCCCGGCCCGCCCACACACTCACCGGCATGTCCCGGGGCGACGAACGCGGTCACCCCGGCCCGCCGCGCCCGGCAGCCGTGGTCGTAGTCGCCCATCCGGTGGCGGAAGACCTTGTCCGGGTCCCCGACGAGGTCGTACACGGCGCGGGGCACCAGGATCACGCGCCCGTCGTACGTGTCGCAGGGCTCGGGCCGGTGCTCGCCGGGCTCGACGAGTGTCAGGGAACGGCCCCGCCGGCCGGAGTACACCGTGTCCCCGTACGCGTTCCGCACCGCGCCCACGACGACGGTCCCGGGCCCGGCCGCCCCGGCCGTCCGCAGCAGGTTCGCGAGGGCGTCCGGGAAGAGTTCGACCCCGTCGTCGAGCCAGAGCTGGTGCGTCCACGAGTGGGTCGGCTGGCCGGGCGCGCCGCCGAGCGGACCGCAGCCGCCCCCGCCGCCCCCGCTGCGGCTGTTGCGGCTCGCGATGCGCAGCGCCAGGTTGGGAGGGGTGTCCGCGCCCACCGACATGACCTCCACCGCCGGATGCCGCAGCCGGACCGCCTCCGGCGTACCGTCGGTGCTGCCGGTGTCCACGAGATGCACGCCGAGCGTCGTCCCGGCGGGGAGCCCGCGCTGCTCCGCCAGGGCGCTCAGCGCGGACAGCGTTCGCGCACGGCGGTCGTGACTCGTCATCAGCACGGCCAGGTGAACGGAGTGCACAGCGGCTCCTCGGCTACGGAGTGCACAGGGGGCTCCCCAGCTCCTGAATCTCATCATTCACGCAGAAAAGCTGATATTCCGCATAGGCTGGGCGGGTGAATGCCGAACCGACCGCGAACCCGCTCGGGCCGTCCTGGGGACCCGCGCCCCCGCGCCGGCCCGGCCGTCTCGTGCCGGTGCTCGCCTTCCTGCTGGCCGTCCTGTGCGTGACGACGGTCGCCCTGACCGCGACCGTCCGGTCCACGGTCGCCTCGCCCGGCTTCTACCAGGCGGTGCTGGACGAGGAGTCGGCCTACGACCGGCTCTACACCGAGGTGCTCGTCGACCCGGAGATCTCGCCCGTCACCCGCGATCTGCTCGCGCACCTGCCCGTGCCCGAGGCGCTGGTGACGTCGAACATCAAGGTCGTGCTGCCGCCCGGCACGGTCCGGGCCCTCACCGACCAGCAGATCGAGGCGGTGACCGGCTATCTGCGCGGCGACCGTGACGAGCTCCGGTTGACCGTCGACCTGGCCCCGGTGCTGGAGAACCTCGCCGATCTCGCACGCGTCTACTTCGGCGACCTGGTGGCCAGCATCCAGGGGAGCGACCGGCCGGACTTTGAACGGTTCGCCGCCGACCTCGTCACGGCGCTCGACGCGCTCAAGGAGGGCCGCGCCCCCGACCTCCCCACGCTGCCGCTCACCGAGGGCCAGGCCGACCGCGCCGCCGACGCCCTCCTCACGACGGTCCCGGAGCGGGAGCGGGCGGCGCTGCGCCCCGAGATCGAGGTGGCCCTGGAGGAGGGAGACGTATCGACCGCGCTGGCAGCCACCGCGGCCGCCGCGCTCTCCGAGGGCTCGCGGACCGCCGCCGCCGGCCTCCGCACCACTCTCCAGGACGGTACGTGGGACCTCACCGGCGCCCTGACCACGGCCGGGATGGACCTCACGGCCCTGGAGCGGGCCCGTGACGCCATCAGGCTCCTGACCCTGCTCCAGGTCCTCGCCCTCACCGTCGCACTGGCCGCGCTCGCGACGCTCTGGTTCACCGGTCCCGCCGCCCCGGCCCGCCGGCTGATGCGACTGGGGCAGGCGCTCGCCTGCGCGGGAGCCCTGACCGCCGCGGCCGTGCTCCTGGCCCGGCTGATCACCGGAGGACGCCTCCTCACCACACCGTCCTCCTGGGCCCCGAGCGTCGCCGCGCTCGTCGACGACCTCCAGCGCAACGCCGTGAACCAGGCGGTCGCCACCGGGCTGAGCGCCGCCCTCACGGCCCTCGTCGGCGGCGTGCTCCTCACGGGCGTGGGCTGGGCGTTCCTGGTGCGCCCGGGGCGGATGCCGACCCCGACAGTGGTACGGACGACAGCGGCGGGCGTGGCCTGTGCCGCACTGGCCGGCGTACTGCTCGTGCCGCCCGTGTTCGGCCCGTCCGCACCCCGCGAGTGCCTGGGCAGCAGCCGCCTGTGCGAACTGCGTTACGACGAAGCCGCCTACCTCACCTCGCACAACGCGATGTCCACCACCGCGGACCGGTTCATCGGCCCTCTCCAGGACCCCGACATCACCACCCAGCTCAACACGGGCGTCCGGGCCCTCCAGCTCGACACGTACCGCTGGGAGCGCCCGCAGGACATCGCCGGGCGTCTCGACTCCCCCGAATTCACCCCCGAGCAACGGCGCCTGATCACCGGCGCCATCGACCGGGCGAACCCGCCACGCGAGGGACTCTGGCTCTGCCACGGCGTCTGCCGCGCCGGGGCCGTCGAACTGGTCCCGGCCCTGGAGGACATCGGCGGCTGGCTGCGCGCCCACCCGACCGAGATCGTGACGCTCATCGTCCAGGACGACATCAGCCCCGAGGACACCGAGGAGGCGTTCCGAGCCGCCGGCCTGGAGGACCTCCTGCACACTCCCTCGGTGGATCCCGACGCCCCGTGGCCCACCCTGGGGGAGATGATCGACAGCGGTCGCCGACTGGTGGTGTTCGCGGAGAAGGCCGATGGCCCGGCGCCCTGGTACCGCAACTTCTACCGGTACGGGATGGAGACCCCGTTCGCCTTCCGGAGTCCCTCCGAGATGACGTGCGAACCCCACCGGGGCGGTACCGGGAAACGGCTCTTCCTGCTCAACCACTTCATCACGAACGCGGGCGGCAGCCGCCTGGACGCCGGCCGCGTCAACGCCCGCGACTGGGTCCTGGAGCGGACCCGTGCCTGCGAGGTGGAACGGGGCAGGCCGGTCACCTTCATCGCCGTCGACTACACGACGGTCGGCGACGCGCTCGGTGCGGTGAACGAGCTGAACTCACGTCGAGCAGAAGGGGGGCTGACGGAAAATCAGCGTGGGTAGTGGGCCCCGCCTGATGTGCCCGCCATCCGAAACCCGGGAGGAACCGGGAGGGGGCGTGAGAGGCTACGTTCAGCGGCTCCCCACCGTGCGGACGGAGCCGGACCACTGCCGACAGATCGGGAAAACAGCGCCCATGACGCCTCCGAGCGACCCCGCACCGCACGGTGCCCCCGCCGCCGTTCCCGCCCCCGGCGACGGGAGCCGGCAGCAGCGCGCGGGCCGTCTGCTGGCCGTGAGCGACCTGCACGCCGCGGTGACCGACAACCGGGCCATCGTGGAGTCCCTGCACCCGACGTCCGACGCGGACTGGCTGATCGTCGCCGGCGATGTGGCGGAGACGCCCGAAGACATCCGGTGGACGCTCGGACTCCTCGCGGAGCGCTTCGCCCACGTGATCTGGACCCCCGGCAACCACGAGCTGTGGACCCTGGCCAAGGACCCGGTCCAACTGCGCGGCCAGGCCCGCTACGACCACCTCGTCGAGCTGTGCCGGGACCTCGGAGTGACGACTCCTGAAGACCCGTTCCCGCTCTGGCCGGGCCCGGACGGACCGGTGGCGATCGCGCCGCTCTTCCTCCTGTACGACTACACCTTCCGCGCCCCGGGAACGCACACGAAGGAGGAGTCGCTGGCCGTCGCGCACGAGTCGGGCATCGTCTGCAACGACGAATACCTCCTGCACCCGGACCCCTACCCGACGCGGGACGACTGGTGCCGCGCCCGGGTCGCCGCGACCGGCCGCCGGCTCGCGGCGCACGACCCCGAGATACCCCTGGTCCTCGCCGGGCACTGGCCTCTGGTCCGGGAACCCACGTCGGTGATGTGGTACCCGGAGTTCGCCCAGTGGTGCGGCACGGAACTGACCGCCGACTGGCACCGCCGTTTCAACGTCACCGCCGTCGTCTACGGCCACCTCCACATCCCCCGTACGACCTGGTACGACGGGGTGCGCTTCGAGGAGGTCTCCATCGGCTACCCCAGGGAGTGGCGCGAGAGGGGACACCCGCGAGGCCTGCTGCGGCAGATCCTCCCCTACGAGGGGCAACCCGCCCCACCGGCCCGCACCGACGCCGAACCGTCCGTACAGCGGCGCACCCCGGGAGGCTCCTCGTGATCGAGCGACTGCTGCCCGCCGACGTCTCCTGTGCTGCCACCCGCGCGGAGACCGTCCCCGAGGGGACTCTCTTCCCGGAGGAGGAGGCGCTGGTCGCCAAGAGCGTGGCCAAACGCAGGAACGACTTCGCGACGGCCCGCGCCTGTGCCCGGCGCGCCATGGCCGGACTCGGTCTGCCACCCGTGGCCGTGCTCCACGGTCACCGGGGACGACCGCTGTGGCCCGAGGGAATCGTCGGCAGCCTCACCCACTGCGAGGGATACCGGGCGGCCGCGCTGGCCCGGGCGAAGGGTGTGCTGTCGCTCGGCATCGACGCGGAACCGCACGCTCCGCTCCCCGCCGGCGTACGGGAGTTGGTGACCCTGCCCGCCGAACGTAGGCGGATCGGTCTGCCCGCACCGGCAGGCGAGAGCGAAATCCACTGGGACCGTGTCCTGTTCAGTGCCAAGGAGAGCGTCTTCAAAACCTGGTATCCGGTCACGGGCATCGAACTCGACTTCATTCAGGCCGACCTGACGTTCCAGCAGACGGGCGGTCGAGCCGGCAAGGGCGATACGCCCCACGGGGACACCGCTGCCGAGGGCACGTTCGCCGCGCGTCTGCTCCTCACGGACCCGGCCCTGCCGACCACGCTGCGTGGGCAGTGGCGGATCGAGGACGGCATCGTCGCCACGGCCGTGCTGGTCCGGCCCGACTGGCGGGAGAGCGAGGGAGCGTGACGCCCGGTCGGCCGGCAGCGCGAGGGCGCTGATAGAGGCGTGGCTCGACCGGGCGGCGAACGCCAGGCCGGACGGTTGAACCGAACCAGGGCGCTGCCGGGCCATGTGGTCGCCAAAGGAGTCGGGCGCCGGGGCGCCAGGCGTCATGGTGCCGGGGGCAGGCGACCGGGCGCGGAGGCCGTCAGGGTGCGGGTGAGGAGGCGTCGTGATCGCGGAGGCCGTCCTCCGTGCGGCGTGCCGCGTTTCCGACGATCCGTTCGAGGCGTTCCTGTACGTCGTGTTCCGTGCTCCCGTGCGGTGCGTACGCGGACACCGTGAGCACGAGGTCGCCGTTCCACAGGAGGAGGGTGCGGCCGGGGCTTCCCTGGTCGTCGGCCGGTATCGCGTAGGCGGCGTCGTGGACTTTCTCGGGCCCGCGTCCGTGGGCACGGTCGAGGTCCTCCTTGACGCGGTACGCGTGCCGGGCGGCCTCGGCGGCCTCGTACACCGACGCCCTGGTGCTGAGCTTCCAGAACGTGCCGTCGGGAGCCTTCAGGTCCGCGAGGCAGCCGGTCTGCCGGTAGAGCGGCCGCGCGCCGTTCTCGCCGATGTCCTCCTGGGCGTCGGGAGAGGCGGAGTCGGTGGTGCTGCCGAGGGTGAAGCCCTCGGCGGGCGCCTCGCCCGTGAGGAGATCGCAGGGTCTGCTGGTCCAGTTGTGGGTTCCCGGCGGGCGAGCGGTCTGCTCCGCCGCCTCCCGGCTCTTCCCGTCATCGCCACCGGAGCAGCCGGCCGAGACCGCCACCGCCAGCCCGATGAGCGCGGCCGACCGCGCCCGGCCTAATGCGGCACTTCTGGATCCGTGCATCTTCCACCCCTTCGTCCTGGAGATCCCATTGTCCGATGCTCGTATCGGCGGGTAAAGAAGACCGGGCCCGCACCGAGTGGTGCGGGCCCGGCCAGTGACACGGAGCTGCTCAGGAGCGCGTGGCTCCGGGGCCGAAGTCTCCGGTGAGGGCGGCGGCCATCCGCAGGTGCGGCGCCGCGTCGGCGGTCCGCCCCTGACGCTCCAGCGTCCGGCCCAGCATCAGGTGCGCGTAGCTCTCCACCGGGTCGAGCTCCAGAACGGCCCGGAGCTCCTGCTCCGCCTTGCCCAGCCGGGCGGAGTGGTAGTAGGAGCGGGCCAGCAGCAGCCGCGGCGCGACCTGCTTCGGCGCTTCCCCGACGAGTCCGCCCAGGATCCGGGCGGCCGTCAGGTACTCCTTGGCCTCGAAGAACATCTGCGCCCGGTCCCACCGGTCGGCGGCGGTGCCGAACTCGTAGTAGGTCTCGGTCTCGCTCACGCGTCCTCCTTCATGGGGTGCGGGGCCGGCTCCGGGCCGCCCCGCCGTACGTTCAGCCATGACAACATCGCATAATGATTGAATATTCCACTAAAGTTCTGGCGTGGGACCCGGTGCTCCACGCCCCTACGGGAATAGGTTGAGCGCCATGAGCAATCTCGATCGCCAGGCCACGCCCTCCGTCTGCGGAGGACGCGGCTTCGTCGTCGCCGAGCCAGTCCGCGAGCTTCTCGCCCCCCGCCGCGTCCAGCTCGGCGAGGGCACCGAGGTCCGCCGTCTGCTGCCCAATCTGGGCCGGCGCATGGTGGGCGCCTGGGCCTTCGTGGACCACTACGGCCCCGACGACATCGCCGACGAGCCCGGAATGCAGGTCCCGCCGCATCCTCACATGGGCCTCCAGACCGTCAGCTGGCTCCACGACGGGGAAGTCCTTCACCGGGACAGTCTCGGCAGCCTGCAGACGGTACGCCCCCGCGAACTGGGCCTGATGACCTCGGGCCGCGCCATCAGCCACTCCGAGGAGAGTCCGAAGGAGCATGCCCGGCTGCTGCACGGAGCGCAGCTCTGGGTGGCTCTCCCGGAAGCGCACCGCACCATCGAGCCGCACTTCCAGCACCACACGGACCTGCCCGTCGTCACCGCCCCCGGCGTGACCGCCACCGTCATCCTGGGTGAACTGGACGGCGCGGCCTCGCCCGGCACCGCGTACACCCCGATCGTCGGCGCCGACGTGACCCTGGCGGGTGGCGCCGAGGCCCGCCTGCCCCTGGACCCCGACTTCGAGTACGCGGTCCTGTCCATGTCGGGCGAGGCCGAGGTCGACGGGGTCCCCGTGCTGCCCGGCTCGATGCTCTACCTCGGCTGCGGGCGCACCGAACTGCCTCTGCGCGCCGTCTCCGACGCCGGGCTGATGCTCCTGGGCGGCGAGCCGTTCGAGGAGGAACTGGTCATGTTCTGGAACTTCATCGCCCGGTCCGGTGAGGAGATCGTACAGGCGCGAAACGACTGGGAGAACGGCTCGCGGTTCGGCGAGGTGCGGGGCTACGACGGCGCCCGCCTGCCCGCCCCGGAACTGCCCGCGACCCCGTTGAAGCCACGCGGACGAGTGCGTTGACCTGCGGAAACCTATAGAGGGTGGACTTGGTGAACGGCCCTGGTGAGGTGCTGGTGTCGACTTCGAAGAGCTGAGCGAGGAGGTCGCGGGTGCCGAGTTGGCGCAGGTGAAGCACGGTGGCCAGGACTCCGTCGGTGGTGGGTCCGCTTGTCCTCGGCGCCGGCGCCGCAAGCACGGATGCGCTCGCTTCCTCGCTGCTGGGGCCGTCCGCGTCCACGTAGCTCATCGAGTCTCCGGGGCAGCCGGCCGATGAGCGTGTCCAGCGCCCGCCCGGTCATGCCGGTCCGTTCCGGAATAATTCAGGTATTACGCCGGACCTCGGCGACCACGGGATCGCGGGGATCGCATTCTTGGCAACAGGCGAGGGCAGCGGGAGGGGTATGCAATGACTCGCTGCTTCACGGAATCGGGTCTCCGCCGAACCCAGGTGTTTCCTGCGAAAGGCCACTTTGGCCACGGCGGCGTGCTCGACCGCACACCCGGCCTGGGGCCGTGCGAAGACCGCGGACGGTGAATCGCTCGCCGACGCCTCCAGAACGAGCCATGTCCAGAGGGGATCTTGACGGTCCCGCGCACTGACGCCTACTGTCTGACCCCTCCACTGACTACCGAGAAGACGTCTGGTGCTCTCCGTAAAAGACAGATTCAGCAAGTGGATCAGTTTGTGGCGGCTGTTGCCCTCCGCGGGAGCACCGCTGGCCGTTGGTGCCGTCGCCGGCAATGTGATCGTGGGATTCCTCCCCATGGCATTTGTCGTTGGGGTGAGTTCCCTGCTCGACGGAATCGCGACTGGGGGCGGTGAGCACCGCTGGCAGGATCACGGCGCGGCGTTCGCCGTCGCCTCGGCCGCTTTCTTTCTGCATCAGTCGCTGGTGCCGCTCCCGGTCGCGCTGGGAGAGATCGTGGCGCGGCGGGTGGACGGCCAGTGCGTACAGGACCTGATGCGCACCACGCTGACCGAGGCGGCGGTCGAACAACTGGAGAACCCGCGCACCATGGACGTCCTCAGCGATGCGCGGGCGGCGTACACCCGGGCCGCGCTGACGCCGGGCGACGCGGTCGCGGGGGCGCTGGCCCTGCTGGCCCGCTATACCCAGCTCGGCTGTGCCGTGGCCCTCGTCTCCCTGGCGCTCCACCCTCTGGCCGGGGCCGTCGCAGGTCTCACCGCACTGGTCATCAGGTTCGGCCAGCGGGGTTCGCTGGCCCGTTTCTCCGGCCTGATGAAATCCCTGGCGAGCGAACGCCGCGCCCTCATCTATGTGCGCGCCCTCGTCAGTGGCCCAGGCCTGGCGAAGGAGGCGCGGGTCTTCGGGCTGCGACCCTGGCTACGCGAGCTATTGGCGCGCGACACCGAACATTATGTAAGACCCTTGTGGAAAGGGCGGCGCGCGCTGCTCTTCTGGCCCTTCGTCCGCTATTCCCTCGTCGGACTTCTGGGCGGAGCCGTCGTCCTTGCCATGCTTTCCTCCGCCCATGACGGCCTTTCGGTTCTGCAGCTGACGGTGGCGCTCCAGGCGACGGTGGTGTTGATCCGGTTCGGCGTCTATTTTCCGGAATCCGATGTTCCCACGGCCTATGGCATGAACTCGTACACAGCGCTGGGCGAGTTCAAGGAGATAGCTGGTTCCACACCGCTGCGGACGGGCATTCCGGCAGCCCCGCCGGAAGGAGAGCTTTCCTTCCGGGACGTCAGCTTTCGCTACTCCCCGGACTCCCCGGACATCCTGCGCGGGCTCGACCTCGATCTGGTCGTCGGGGGATCGACCGCGATCGTCGGACTCAACGGTGCGGGCAAGACGACGCTCGTGAAGCTCCTCGCCCGCCTTTACGAGCCCACCGGCGGCCGGATCGTCGTTGACGGACGCGACCTCGCCCAGGTGGACGCACGCGACTGGCAGCGGCAGGTCGCCGTCGTCTTCCAGGACTACAACCGCTACCAGTTCAGCGCCGCCGACAACATCGGGATGGGCGCGCCCGCGCACCTCGACGATATCGCGGCACTGGAGCGGGCGGCCGCACAGGCGGGGGCCGACACCGTCATCGACCACCTACCCGACGGCGCGCGAACCGTGCTGTCCCGGGACTACGCCGGAGGCAGGGAGTTGTCCGGCGGCCAGTGGCAGCGCATCGCCCTGGCCAGGGCCTACTTCGCCATCGCCAAGGGAGCGTCCGTGCTGGTCCTGGACGAGCCGACGGCTCAGCTCGACGTCCGAGCGGAGGCCGAGTTCTTCGACCGGTTCCTCGCCACCACCGCCGCCGTCACCAGTGTCGTCATCTCGCACCGCTTCTCGACCGTCCGCCGCGCCGACCGCATCGTGGTCCTGGAGCACGGCCGGGTGGTGGAGAGCGGAAGCCACGACGAACTGGTGGCGCTGGGCGGCCGGTACGCCGACATGTTCGCGCTGCAGGCCCAGCGGTTCCAGGACGGTGCCAGGGAGGAGGCGCGGTGAACGGACCGCTGGCCAGTACCGCCACGCTGCTCCGGTTGGCCTGGCGCATCGACCGGCCCAGGCTGGTCAAGGCGCTCGGGCTGCTCCTCGCCGGCGGTCTGGCCACGCCCCTGATCGCCCTGGGACTGAAGGAGTTCACCGAAGCTGCGCTCGACGGCCGGGTCGTCCACGCGGTCGTCACCGCTCTCGTCCTCAGCGTCCTGCTGGTGTTGGAGCTGACACTCGGTCACTTCGCGCACCTCTCCTACTTCGAACTGGGTGAGCAGCAGGAGATGGCCCTGCACCGGGAGCTGCTGGACCTGGCCAACGGCACCCACGGCATCGCCCACTTCGACAGGCCGGAGTATGCGAGCACCGTCACGCTGGTACGTGAGGAACTGCACCTGATCCGCGGCTGGACCGAGGCGTCCTTGCAACTGACCGTCCTCGTCGTGCAACTGGCCTTCAGCGCGTCCCTGCTGGCCTGGGTCAACCCCTGGCTGGTTCTGCTGCCGGCCGCCGCCGTGCCCCCGGTGGTCCTGGGAGGGCGCGCCCAGCGGCTGGCGGAGGCGGCCAAGGAGCGGGTGGCCACACAGACCCAGCTCAGCCGTCATCTGGTCGAACTGTCCACCACCAGTGCGTCGGTGAAGGAGCTGAGGCTGGTCCACGCCGAGGACCTGATCCTCGGACGGCAGCGCGATGCCTGGGACACGGTCACCCGGACCCAGGGCGCCGCCCAGCTCCGCGCGGCGGGTCTGCGCGCGGCTGGGCACGGACTCTTCGCGCTCGCGCACACCGCGGCCCTGCTCCTCGTGGTACGCCAGGCGGCGGTCGGTTCCGCGGGAGTGGGAGACGTGGTCCTCGTCGTCGCGCTCGCGGTGAACGTCAGCGCTCAGGTGGCGACCGGACTCGGGCTGCTGACCACCCTGCAGAAGGGTGCGCGGACCCTGGACCGGATCGACAGCCTGCGGCAGTGGAGTGTGCGCTCCGTTCCCGACGGCACGGGCCCCGTTCCGGTCCGGCTCGAACGCGGACTGCGCCTGGAGAACGTCGGGTTCACCTACCCGGGCACCGGTCGCGATGTGCTGCGCGGCGTCAGCGTCGACATACCCGCCGGCCGGACGGTGGCCGTCGTGGGGGAGAACGGCGCCGGAAAGTCAACGCTCGTGAAGCTGCTCTGCGGCCTGTACGAACCGACGGACGGCCGCATCCTGGTTGACGGAACCGACCTGGGCTCCCTGTCCGCCGATGCCTGGCGGGAGCGGACCGCAGCTCTCTTCCAGGACTTCGCGCGGATGGAACTGCTGCTGCGTGAGAACGTGGGCGTCGGCAGCACCGCCGAGCTGCACTCCGACGACGCGGTGACCGCCGCGTTGCGCGCCGCCCGCGCCGAGGCGCTCGTCGCCAAGGTCCCCGGCGGGCTGGACGGCCTCCTCGGGCGGGCCTACGGGGACGGGGCCGAACTGTCCGGCGGCCAGTGGCAGTCCCTGGGCCTGGCGCGTACGCTCATGCGCACCGATCCGCTGCTCGTCGTTCTCGACGAACCGGCCTCCGCGCTGGACGCCACCGCGGAGCACGCGCTCTTCGAGCGCTACACCGCGACGGCGTCGGCCGCCGCCAGGGCCAACGGTGCGATCACCCTCTTCGTGTCGCACCGTTTCGCCACCGTACGAACCGCCGATCTGATCATCGTGCTGGACGGTGGAGTCGTGGCCGAGACGGGCAGCCACGACCAGCTCATGGCCAGGGGCGGCCTGTACGCCGAGCTGTTCGCCCTCCAGGCGCGCACCTACCGGTGAACCAGCAGACCGCCGATCCGCTCCGACAGGCCGGGCGCCGCGGCGATCACCGACGGCCACACGCGTACGAGCCAGGCGTACGTGCCGACTCCGGACACGATGTCCCCCGCCAGTTCCTCCTCACGTTTCGCCGCGCTCTCCGCCACCGCCGACAGTCGCCGGGCGAGCTCACCCGAGGTGGCCGCCGCCGCGTCGCGGTGGATGGCGGCGAACCGGGCCGGCGCCTCCCGGACCGCGGGCAGCGTCTCGACGAGCGCCTGCTCCAGACTGGCCGCGATCCGCTCGTTGTCGATGTGCCCGTCCGCCCGCAGATACGTGGCGGGAGCGGCACGGATCAGCTCCGCCTGCCGCCACGAGACGATCCAGAGCAGGACCAGCCGCAGGTCGCGGAGCGCGTACTCCACCACGCGCTCCAGGGACGCCTGCCGCTTGCGGCCGTTCCGGTAGATGTGCCGCATCTTCCGTGACTGGTAGACCACCGGCAAGGAGAGCTGCGAGAGCAGATTTCGCAGCCGGTAGTCGCTGCCCAGAGTGTCGGGGAGGGGCATCTCCGGCAGCTCGCGGAAGAATCCCCCGACACAGGACACCCCCATCTCGACTTTCGCGACGTCGGGGTCCAGTTCGAGGAAGTCCTCGTCGTGGTGGGTCCGCAGCTCCTCGGTGAAGTACCTCTCGACGTCGGCGGAGACCTCCTCCCGCGAGGTGGACTCCGGCCGGGTCAGGTTCTGCAGGCGTACGGCGAACTCGTGTCCCGCCGCCAGGACGTCACGGCGGTCCTGCGGCGAGTCCCCGTAGACCGTTCCGCCCCCGAACCGCACTTCCGCGTCGCGGTGGTGCGGCAGGGCGTCCTGCGGATTGACGACGGACAGATCGGCCACCCGTCGGCCGACCGCCCTGGCCTCCAGCACGCCGGGGTAGCGCGGACGGCCCTCCACCAGCTGCGGCTCCTGGTCGGAGTCGCGCCGGTGCAGCACGTCGATCCCCAGCGCGGCGGCCACGATCGCCGCCTTGTTCGGCCCCGAGCCGTAGGCGACGCCACGGGGCAGCAGCGCGGACCGGAGCCGTGCGCGGGAAGCGGGGTCGGGGAACACCATGCGTCCCAGCGTGTCCGCCAGCCCTTCCCACGCGTCGGCGGTGAGCGGCAGAGCCGTGACCCCGTGCTCGCGGGCGTACCGCCGGACCACCTTCTCGTGTTCCCGTTCCCGGGGATGCCGCTCGTGCTCGGCAAGGAGGAAGAGACACTCCTCCCCGGTCTCCCGTCGCAGCTCGGCGCACTCCGCGATGCCGTGCCGGATGGCGTCGCCGCACGGACGGTCGGTGGGGATGTACAGCGCTCGGCGCACCAGGATCACCGGCCCGCCAGGGCCTGCGCCGTGGCGCGGGAGTTCGCCAGCCCGATGCCGTGGGTGTGCACGAGCCGTCCCGCCGGCACGTCCAGCCGTCCCGGCATGCCCATCTCGACGACCACCGCTTCGGGGTGCTCCGCCAGCAGGCGGCGCATCCCGCGCAGTTGCCACGGCGAATCGGCGCAGTCCCTCACCACGACGAGCAACGGCGCGTGCCCGGGAATCTCGGGCAGCCTCTCGGCGTCGTCCTCGTGCACCGTCGCGTGGCCGTGCAGCCAGTCGATCCGGGCGAGGCTGTCCACCATGCCCCAGGGAACCATGCCGATGGCCTCGTTCACCGTGGGCCGGAACTCCACGACGAAGGGCGGGGCCGGCAGCGCCGGGACGGCGGGCCCGATCAGCAGGGGGGCCGCCGCCTCCGCCAGCCGAGTGTCCGGTGCGTCCGACGGCTTGGCGTCGGCCACCCAGGCGCGCAGTTCGGCCACCCGTTCCGCGGCCCGCGCCAGGCGTGCGACGTCCAGCGAACCGTCGGCCACCGCGGCCTCGGCGGCGCGGACGATCGCCTCGCAGTGCTCCTCGCCGTCGTCCGCGCCGATGACGACGAGGTCCGCGCCCGCCCGCCAGCTCATGACGGCCGAACCGGCGAGCCCCCAGCGGCTGCGCACCGCCCCCATGTCGATGGCGTCGGTGACCACCACGCCGTCGAAGCCGAGCTCCCCCCGGAGTACGTCGGTGAGCAGCCGGCGGCTGAACGTCGCGGGCAGATCGTCCAGCGCCGGGAGACGGACATGGCCCGTCATGACGCAGCGCACGCCCGCGTCCACAGCCGCGGCGAACGGAGGCAGCTCGTAGCGGCGCAGACTCTCCATGTCGCCGTCGACCTCGGGCAGCGCGTGGTGCGAGTCTGTATGGGTGTTGCCGTGGCCGGGGAAATGCTTGGCCGTCGCGGCGATCCCCTGGTCCTGGAGTGCCTCGACGTAGGCCACCGTGTGCCGGGAGACCAGCGCGGGGTCCGATCCGAACGAACGCAGGCCGATGATCGGGTTGCGGGGGTCGACGACCACGTCGGCACAGGGCGCCAGGTTCAGGTTGACCCCCGCCTGGCGCAGCTCGGCGCCGAGGGAACCGGCCACCGCCCTGGTGACTGTCACGTCGTCGAGAGCCCCCAGCGCGTGGTTGCCCGGGAAGCGGCTGCCGCGCAGATAGTCGAGGCGGGTGACGTCCCCGCCCTCCTCGTCCAGGGCCAGCAGCAGGTCGGGCGCGCAGTCACGCAGCGGTTTCGCCACCACGTCGTACACTCGGCCCTCGATCAGCTGGAGGGTGGGCCCGAAGAGACACACACCCGCGAGACCCTCGTCCAGGGCCCGCCGGAGCCAGTCAGGAGGAGCCGGGGCGCGAAAGGCCGGAAGCAGAGAGCCGTATACGAGCTTACGTACGTCGGACAACACATCTCCTGCGGGGAGGGAGAACAGAGACAGAGGGCAGGCGAAGCGGCCGGAGGGGCGCCTTCCCCTACGGATCACGGCGGGTGCTCAAGGGAGTGATGTCGGTCCACTCCCGTTCGATCCAGGCCAGACACTCCTCTCGGCCGCCTTCGAACCCGGCCGCACGCCAGCCCTCCGGGAGGACTTCGCCGGCGGCCCAGAGCGAGTGCTGGCCCTCGTCGTTGACGACGGCCAGCCACGCGTCCGGCGCCCGGACCGGCCCGTCGGGGGCGCTCACAGCGCCGGGCCGGGGACGGCGGCGGAGCTAACCGCGCCGGCGGCCCCGTCGGACGCCGCCCGACGCCGCCGTGCCAGCAGGCAGAGCAGCTCGAAGCCGAGGTTGCCCGCGAGGACCGCGGTGATCTCACCGGCGTCGTAGGCCGGTACGAGTTCCATGATGTCGAACCCCACGAAGTCGAGCGGCCCCAACTGGCGCAGGAGCGAGATCGTCTCGTAGGACATCAGCCCGCCCGGCTCGGGCGTTCCCGTGCCCGGAGCGAACGCCGGGTCCACGACGTCGAGGTCGAGGGAGAGGAAGACGGGACGATCCCCGACGCGTTCCCGGACGAGTGCGGCGGTCTCCGCGATCCGGCCGCGCACGTCGTCCGTCGTCACGTACTCCAGGCCCAGTTCGTCGCGTGCGCTCGCATAGGTCTCCGGCCCGTCCACCGAGCCGCGCAGACCGATCTGGACCGAGACCGACGGATCGACGAGCCCCTCTTCGATGGCCCGCCGCAGCCATGACCCGTGGCTGTACCGCTCGCCGAAGTACTCGTCGGCGCAGTCCGTGTGGGCGTCCAGGTCGATCACCGCCACCGGACCGGCCTCGCGGAACGCCCGCAGGTGTGCCAGCGTGCAGGAGTGGTCCCCGCCGAACAGCAGAGGAGTCGCCCCGGCGTCCAGCACCCGGCGGACCGTCCGTTCGATCGCGGCGTGCGACCGCTCGGTGTTGCCCGGGACCACCGGTACGTCGCCGTAGTCGACGCACCGCAGCTCCTTGAACGGAGCCACCGCCTGCGCCGGGTTGTAGCCGCCGACGATGCCGGAGGCCGTCCGCACGGCGCGGGGGCCCAGTCTGCCGCCGCTGCGGTAGGTGACCGTTCCGTCGAACGGGACCCCCACCACGGCGACATCGACGCCGGCCAGATCACGGCTGTGCGGCAGCCGGGCGTAGGTGGGAATACCCGCGAAGGCGGCAATCGGGACGTCGGGTTCTGCCAAGGGGTTCATCGAGGTGCTCCGGATCTCAGGAATCGTGGTGGACACTGCCCACGCCCCGGTAGGCGAGGGCGAGGGAGGGGCGCGGACGGGAGCTGGTGTTCGGGGTGCTGGCATGCACCAGAGCGGTGTCCAGAAGGAAGAGGTCGCCCGCCTCGGCGATCCCCTCGACGACGGGGAAGCCGAACCCGGCGACCGTTTCGGGCGACAGATGCTGGAACTTCCCGAAGTCGCGCCTGTCGTGCGGGAAGACGCCGAACCGGTGGGAGCCCAGCCACAGGCGTAGCGGCCCCATGTCGGGGGTGATGTCGTCCAGCGCGATCCACACGTGCACGTACTGGCGGGGTTCCACGTGTTCGAACGCGGAATCCTGGTGGGGCTGGGCGACGGAGCCGCGCGGCTGCTTCGCGAAGTACTCGGCGTAGAACGGCTGGGGGCGCCACCCGGTGACTCTCTCCACCAGGTCCATCTGCCGTGGTGAAGCGAGCAGGTCGGCGAAGAAGGGCGCGTACCGCTGGAGTTCGTTGGCCACGCGGACGGTCTTGCCGTCCGCCTCGAAGTGCACGTCCCTCGTCAGGCGTGGCACGGTCCGCGTCATGTGGGCCGCGAGCTCCTCCCTGATCCGCGCGAGGTCGTCGGCGGAGAAGAGGCCGCGTACGAGGACGACGCCGTCCCGCTCGTACGCTGCGGCCAGTTCGTCGGACGGCCCGTAGGCGTCGAGGGCGGGCAGGGGCGCCGCTGCGACGTCGGCGAAGGTCCCGGACGGTGCGGGTGTTGAGTCCATGGCTGCTGTCCTTCCGGAGGGAGAGGGGAATGGGGAAGCGCTGGGAGGGAGGAGGACGCGGTGCCGCTAGACGGGCAGTCGCATGCCGATGCCGTGGAGGGCCGCGTACTCGTGCACGGCGGCCGCGATGGCGACGTCCAGGACACCCATGCCGAACGGATTGCTCAGGACGGTCTGCTCCGGTGTACGGCGCCCGGGGTGCCGGCCGGTCAGGATCTCCCCCAGCGAGGCGTCCACCGCCCGGGGCGCGGGGCCCGGCCCCGGCGGGGCGGCCTCGTCCGGACCCAGCAGTTCGCCGGAGCGGTACATACGGCCCAGCAGCCGCCGGTCGTCGGCCTTGATGAGCCCCCAGTCGTCCACGACCAGTAGTCCGGCCCGGAGCACCACGTCCGGAAGAACGTCGTCGAGCGAGACATGGGCGACCAGGGCACCGGGGGAGAGCCACGCCTCGGGGAGGTACCCCGTCGTGGTGGTCGTCGTCGTGACCACGATCGCGCAGCCGTCGACGGCGTCGCGCGCCCGGGACACGGCCCGGACCGCGAGGCCGTCGGCGGCGAACCGGCCGGCCAGCGCCGGCGCCCGCCCCTCGACGGCGTCGAACAGGACGAACTCCGTCCCCGGGTACTCCGCGGCGAGCAGCCTGACGTGCTGCTCGCCCAGCGCGCCACAGCCGAGGACCCCGATGCGTCCCGGCTCGGCCGCGGCCAGGGTCCGGGCGCTGAGCACGGTGTACGCCGACGTCCTGAGCGCGCTGATGTAGGCAGCTTCCATCAGCGCCACAGGGTGGGCCCGCTCCCGGTCGAACACCAGGGTGAGGCCCTGGGCCCGGGGCAGGCCGCGACCCGGGTTGGCCAGACTGCTGTTGATCACTTTGGCGCCCAGCGCCGGGCGTTCACCCCAGACCGCCCCCGGAAGGGTCAGGCTGCGGGCGAAGGCCCCGTCGGAGGTCTGCCACGGCAGATAGGCCTCCTCCGGGAGGGTGGTGCGCCCCTCGGCGTGGTCGATCAGGGTCTGCTTCACGGAACCGACCAGGTCGAGTTCCGCGCAGACGCGTACGACGTCGCGCCGGGGGAGATAGCGGAGGGTGTCCGACCGTTCATCGCTCACAGACGTCTCCTGTCACGGTGAAATTGATCCGGTCGGCCGCGGCGGCGTCCTCCACGGCCCGCACCGCGTCCAGTCGGCCGCACGCGTCCAGCCAGTCGTCGCTGTAGACGGTGTGCCGGTAGTGATCGCCGCCGTCCGGGCTGATCAGTACGGGGCACCGCCACGAACCGCCGTCGGCGACGGCGCTCAGGTAGGCCGCGACGACCGCCCCGCTGGAGGCTCCCAGCGCGATTCCCGTCTGCCGGTCCAGCATTCGGCACAGGGCGATGGCCCGCACGTCGGGGACGTGGATCGGCGCGTGCAGCGCCCGAGGGGGCAGAAGGGACGAACGCCGGGTGGCCCCGATGCCGTTGAGCAGATGCGGATGGGCGGCGCCGCCGAGGGCGATGGACCCCTGGACGTCGACCGGGTACAGCCCGATGCCCGCGACCAGCTCGCTCAGCCCCTCGCACAGACCGGCCAGCGTGCCTCCGGTGCTGACCGCGGCGAACAGCGCGTCGATACGTCCGCCGGTCTGGTGCGCCAGTTCGGGCGCCGTCACGTCGCGGTGCACCCCGGGACCGTCCGGTGCGTGGTACTGGTCCGTCCAGCGCAGCTCCGGGTCGGCGCGGAGCATGGTCTCGACGCGCTCCAGCCGGCTCAGCAGATAGCCGCCGTGCTGGTCGGGTGTGTGCACGTGCACCAGCTCCGTGCCGAGCCCTCGCATCCGTTCCACCAGCATCGGTGGCGCCTTGGGATCGACGACGGCGATGAAGCGGCCGCCGAACCGCGCGGTGAGGTGCGCGAGCGCCACACCCAGGTTCCCCGACGTCGACTCGATGAGCGTCGTCCCCGCGGACAGCTGGCGCCGCCGCTGCAGCCCCGTCAGCAACCCGAGGGCCGTGCGGTACTTCACCGACCCCGTCGGGTTGGCCATCTCCAGCTTCAGCCAGGCCCGATGGGTCCGCCCGGCCACGCTTATCTCGATCCGCCGCAGCGGAGTGTTCGTGGCGGCGGCCGCGAGCAGCCTCTCCGCCGTCACCTTCGCACCGGCAGTGCCCGTGTTCACTACCCTGACACCGCCCATTCAAGGACCGCCATGGCGCTGTGCAGCTTGTGCTGTGCCTGCTCGAACGCCCTGCTCCGGGGACCGTCCAGGACCTCCCCGGTGACTTCCTCCCCGCGATGGGCCGGCAGGTCGTGCAGGAAGAAGGCTCCGGGGCAGTCGCGCAGGGTCCGCGCTGTCACCCGGAACGGCTCGAACCGGGTCCGCCAGTCGGGTTCGGCCTTGGTGGTGCCCGTGGTCTGCCACCGCGTCGTGTAGACGACGTCCGCCTTCTCCGGCAGCTCGGCCACGTCGTGCGACTCGAGGATCGTGGCGCCGTTGAGGCCGGCGCTGTGCCGGGCACGCCCCATGACGTCCTCGGCCACTCCGTAGCCGGGCGGCGTACGCAGGTCCAGCAGCGCACCGGGCAGCCGCGCGAACGCGAGGGCGAGCGCGGCGGCCGTGTTGTTGCCCTCCCCGAGGTAGACCATCCGCAGTCCGTCGAGACTGCCGCGCACGGTGAGGACGGTGGACAGGTCCGCGATGGCCTGCGTGGGATGCTCGTCGCTGGTCATCGCGTTGATCACGGACATCCGGTCCTGGTCCGCCAGGGCACGCAGTTCGGCCGGGTCGTCCGCGGTCCTGGCCACGAACGCGTCCAGCATCCCCGAGAGCACCGCCCCGGTGTCCGCCATGGACTCCCCGGTGTTCTCCTGGAGATCGTTCGGACCGTAGGCGATGACGTGGGCGCCGAGGCGGTGGGCCGCTACGGTGAACGAGGTACGGGTCCGGGTGGACGTCCGGCGGAAGTAGACGCCCACATGGGCGCCCGCGAGCGGGCGTCCCGCCCGGCTGCCCGCGGCGTACTCGGCCGAGCGGTGCACCAGTGCCGTCAGCGCGGCCGGATCGAGGTCGTCCAGGGTGAGCAGATGCCTGCGGCGCGCAACGGTCATCGCCAGGTTCCGGGCGTCTTGAACTTGCAGGCGAGCGTCAGCCGTGGCTCGTAGCAGGCCCGCAGGGGAATGCCCACCCGGTGCGGCACTGCGCCCTCGAACACCAGAAGCCGTCCCGGCCTCGGCGTCACCACGTAGACGGCGTCGTCCCGCTCGTTGAAGAAGGTGAGCTCACCTCCCCACTCGGTCCGCCACTCGGCGTTCGCGAACAGCAGCGCGGTCACGTCGTCACGGTCGCTCGCGCAGTCCTGGTGGGGGAAACCCATGTCGCCATAGACGGTGAGATTGCAGTGCGCCCGGTACAGAAGCAGCTTCCGGTCCGGGAAGAACGAGTCGACGGCCGACTTGGCCCGCTCGGCGACGGGCGTTCCCTCGAAGTCGGCCAGTTCCAGGTCGGTGTTGAAGGTGCGCACATGCTCCTTCCCCGGACCGTCGCTCTCGTCGCGGATGAACGCGGCCCGGGTGAAACGGTCACCGATGTCCGTGATCTGCCGCTCGTCGAGCACGTCGTCCAGCACATGGATGTGCCTGCCGTCGATCGTGGTGCTGTAGGTCACTTTCTTCATGCGTGCCTCCGGATCGGGGGACTGGGGGGACGCCCGGCGACGCGTCCGGCGCCGGGAGGGGGGTTCAGGTGTGCTGGAGGACCTCCGGCTCACTGGCCGGAGCGAGTACGTCGCGCACCTGGTTCAGCACCTGCCGTTCGACGGGGGACAGTTCGGGGTGCCAGATGTCGACGAGGAGGATCTCCCGCCCGGTGTCGCCGTCGTTCCACACTTCGTGCTCGTACGCGTCGGAGAAGACGAGACACCGGCCCTCCTGCCACGCCCGGGCCTTCCCGTCCACACGCAGGAAGCAGTCGTCGGGTATCCGCAGCCCGAGGTGCAGGGTGAGCTTGTAGTCGTTGTCATCGACGTGCGGGGCCAGCCGGGCGCCCGGCTCCACCCGGGAGACGATCACGTCCCCCGACAGCAGGCTCGCGTGCTTCTGAAGGAGCCGGCGGACCGCCGGGCAGTGCTCCGCCACGTCGGAGGGGATGCCGCCCTTTTCGTACAGGGGCGTGGTCAGCCAGTCCGATCCGCCCAGCCCCTGGAACTTGGCGCTCATGTAGTCGCCCTCGACATTGCCCTCCAGGCCTCCGCGGACGCCGCGCAACCGGTCTGCCTCGTCGCGTATCCGTACCCAGTGGCGCTCCAGGTCCGTGGCGAAGCGCGATAGCTCCGGATAGCGGTCCGGGGACACCCACGGCTCGGCCGGGAGCCCCGGGAAGTGCAGCAGTGCCGGGCGCTGCCGGGGGTCGGTGAGGACCCGCGGCCGACGCCCCACGGCCATCTCCACCGCCTCCCCGACCCTCCCGACAGCGGCGGCGCCCCAGCGCTCCCGGGCGTCGGCCAAGACCCTGTCCAGAGGTTCGGCGAGCCGCTCGCGCACGTACCGGCGGCGCCGCTCGTCGTGGTCCGACTGCCCACCGGGCCCGGGCGCCACGGGCGGTGCCTGCCGGTACAGGGCGTTGCCGAGCACCCACTCCTCGCACGCGGCCAAACTGTCGCCCTTCCCGGCGAGCAGGCTGAACCCGGTCGGGCGCAGCCGCAGTTCCACCGCGGCGAGCCGGTCGGCGTTGTCCCAGCCGGTTGCCCGGGCCAGCAGACCCTCGTCCGGGAAGAGGTCCGCGAGCGTCCGGTGGAAGGGGAGCCGCGTCGTCCCGCGCAGATCGAGCAGGCCGCCCGCTCCCTCGCCGGTGACCCCCAGCACGGACACCCAGTCCAGCGAGGCGTCCCGGCACAGTTCGGCGCCCTCGGCGAAACGCAGCGGGCGGACCACCGGGTTGAGATAGGCGTCAGCGTCCAGCACGTCCCGGAGGGCGGCGTCGCCCTCCGCGCCGGGCGCTGCCGATCCGTACCGCGTGGGCGACAACGACAGGCCCAGGGCACGGACCAGGGGCAGATCCGCGCCCTCCGCATACCCCTGGGCGAACAGCGCGACCAACTCGCGGTCGGCCATCCGGTCGTGCTCCCCGAGCGCGTGGTACAGCCAGAGGTACAGCAGACCGTTCTCGGTGAGCCGCCCGGTCAGGGAGCGCAACGTGGCGGCGGGATCCGGCAGATGGTGCAGCACGCCCGAACAGACGATGAGGTCGAACTCCTCCTCCCCGGGCGGGGAGCCGACGTCGCCCGCGACGAAGGTGACGTTGTCCGCACCCGAACGCGCGGCCAGCTCCCTGGCCACGGCCAACGAGGCCTCCGACAGGTCGATCCCGGTGAAGAGCGCCTCGGGGTACTGGAGCGCCAGCGCGACGAGCCGGTGTCCGGTACCGCACCCGGCGTCCAGCACCCGCCAGCCGTCCAGGTCCCCGTCCACCAGAGCGAGGGACAGGGCGTGCGCGACGTCGTTGATCGGGTCCGCACCCGCTCGCGGCGCCGGGTACGGGTACGACTCGTAGAGATGGGAACCGGTTGGGGTCACCGTTCGCCCTTTCGTCCGTGCGAGGGAGTGATGGCGTTCAGCCGCCCGAGGAGGCCGGTCGCGGCCTCGGTCACCGCCGGAAGGGCCACCAGTCCGTGGTGGTCCGTCTCCACCACGGACTCGGAGGAC
This sequence comes from Streptomyces sp. NPDC026589, assembly GCF_040638385.1. NCBI lineage: Bacteria > Bacillati > Actinomycetota > Actinomycetes > Kitasatosporales > Streptomycetaceae > Streptomyces > Streptomyces sp. NPDC026589. The sequence goes on along the minus strand of NZ_JBEZYG010000008.1, from coordinate 178,674 downwards.
CCGGCGGTGGTGAAGTCGCCCCAGGCGGTACGGGTCACGAGCCCCTGGCGCAGGCTCTGCCCCGCGTAGACGACGTGTAACGGGGCCCGGACCGTGACCGGCGACCAGGTCCGGAAGAGTCCGGTCTGCGTGGCCATGATCTGTTTCATGCGGTCCTCGGACGGTGCGTCCGCCGCTCCGGCGGCCTCTCGGGCCAGCTCCGTCAGCCGCCGGTCGGTGTATGCGTCGGCGGTCCCCAGCCCGCAGTCCCACAGCTCGACGAAGCGGACCCGCCGCGCGCCGCGCCGCTCGATCTCCGCCGCCATCGCCACGGCGATGAGGCCACCCAACGACCATCCGAAGAGGGCCAGTTCCGGGGCGTCGACCGCGGCCAGCAGAGCATCGGCGTACCGGCGCACGAGTTCGTCCACATCGGCCGGCTCCGCGTCCGCGCCGGCGATGCCGGGGGAGCGGACGCCCCACACCGCCTGGCCCGGTGGCAGCAGGCCCGCCAACGGCGCGTAACCGAGGAGGCTTCCGCCGAGCGGGTGGAAGCAGACCAGGGGGACACCGTCCCCGGCCGCCAGGGGGACGACCAAGGACCCCTCGGGTTCGGACGGCGTCCGCCGCCGCAACGCGTCGACGGCCGCCGCCATCGCCGTCAGCGTCCGGGCCCGGAACGCTGTGTGCGCGGAGAGCCGGACCCCGTGCCGCCGAGTGATGTCACGCAACAGGGTGGCGAAGACCAGGGAGTTGCCTCCCAAGGCGAAGAAGTCCGCGTCGGCCGTCTCCACGGGCGTCCGCAGCAACTCCTCCCAGAGTGCCGCCAGACTCTCCTCGGTCGGCGTCCATCGGGACTCCTCCCGGCGTACGGGGTCCGGGAGAGACGGAACGGCCAGGGCGCGGCGGTCGAGCTTGCCGCTCGCCGTCACGGGCAGGGACTCCCGTACGTGCAGGGCGGCGGGCACCGCGTACCCCGGCAGCCTGTCGAGCATCCGCTCCCGGGCGCGGTCCGTGACGCCGTCCCCCTCGGTCACCAGGAATGCCGCGAGATGCGGAGCCGCACCCTCGGGCCCCATCACCGCGACGGCCGCGTCGCGGACGCCGGGAGTGGAGCGCAGGACCGCCTCGATCTCGTCCAGTTCCAGCCGGTATCCGTGCAGTTTGACCTGACGGTCGGCCCGGCCGAGGAACTCGATCTCCCCGTCGGCCCGCCAGCGCCCGAGGTCGCCGGTGGCGTAACGGCGCACCCCGCCGGGGGCCGGCCGGAACCGTTCGGCCGTCCGCCCGGCGTGTCCGGTGTAGCCGAGTGCCGTCTGCGGACCCGACAGGTGGATCTCGCCCGGGAAACCGGGCGGAGCGGGCCGGCCCGACGGATCGAGGATGTCCACCCGGCAGCCCGCGAGAGGCCGTCCGATCGTCGGGACCGACCGGTCGTCGTCGATCGGCCGGGCGGTGGCGTTCACGGTGAACTCGGTCGGCCCGTAGACGTTCACGGCGCTGAGCCGGCTCTTCGCGAGTGCCCACCACAGCCGGTCCGGGACGGCCTCGCCCCCCAGGACCAGGAAGTCGGGAGCGGACCGGGTCTCGTCCAGCAGCCCTGCGGCCACCAGCGCCTCCGCATGGGTGGGGGTGCAGTCGACCGTGGCCGCCCGATGCTCCTCCAGCAGGGCCACGAACCGCTCCGGATCGGTGCGGCTCTCCTCGTCCACGACCAGCAGACTGTGGCCCGCCCCCAGCAAACCTATGTTCTGCAAGGACGCGTCGAAGTGGAGGGGGGCGTTGACCGCGACCACACTCGACGCGGGAAGTGCGGAGAAGACCAGCCGGTCCATCGCCGCGCCGAAGGCGGCGAGACTGTGGTGGCTCACCGCCACGGGCCGGGGCTCACCCGTGGAACCCGAGGTGAAGACGGCGTACGCGACATCCCGCGCACGCACCGGACGAAGCGGTACGGGCGCGGCGTCCGCTCCGTGCACCGGCTCGGGCGCCCCCACCGCCCGGGCGCCGCCCAGGCCCGCGGGCGGGCGCCCGGCGTCCTCGACGACCACCACGCGCACGTCGGCCGTCCGGGTCATGCGGCGCAGCCGCTCCTCGGGCAACCGGAGGTCGAGCGGCACGGCCACCGCCCCCGCCGCCCAGCAGCCGAACAGCGCCGCGATCTGCGCCACCGATCGGGGCAGCGCGACCCCGACGTACTGCCCCGGTCCGACCCCCGCCGCGGCGAGCCGCCCCGCCAGCATGTCCGCCATGGCCATCAGACCCCCGAAGTCGACCTCGTTGAGACCGCCGGGTTCCCGGCACAGGACGGCCCGGCGGCGCGGATGCCGCAGGGCTGCGGCCCTGACGGCGGCAGCCGGTGGCGGGGGCAGGACGGCGGGCAGCGCCGGGCCCTCGGCGAAGCGTTCGACCCGCGCCGCGCCCCCGGGGCCCAGGACGGGCAGGGTCTCGACCGGCTCCTTGGGGCGGTTCCCGACAGCGGCCAGCACCGAGCCGAGAGCCTCGCCCAGACTCGCCGCCGTGCCGGGGGAGTAGAGCTCCGTGGAGTATTCGAGGAAGTCGGCGGTCCGGGGGTCGGTCGACAGGTGCAGGGTCAGATCGAACGCGGCGGACGTCGACTCCACCAGCAGCGGTTCGACACGGAGACCGTCGAACCGCGGTGGAGCGCTGTCGTGATGGAGCTCCAGCGCCGCCTGGAACAGCGGAGCCGTACCGGTCCCCGTGTGCCCCGTCACCCGCACGATCTCGTCGAACTCCACCCCGCTGTGCGCCAGGGCGTTCACCACCGCCTCATGGGCCCCGGCGAGCAGTTCGCGCACCGACCGCTCCCCGCCCACCCGCAACCGCAGCGGCACCGTGCGCATGAAGAAGCCGATCGCGTCGGCGGCCCGCGCCTCGGCCCGCATGCTCACCGTCGTCCCCACCACCACGTCCTCGGAGCGGCTGAACCTGCCCAGGACGACCGCCCAGCTCGCGAGGACCACGTCGAAGAGCGAGACGGAGTGCGCGGCCGCCGCGGCCCGGGCGTGGTCGGCCCAGTCCTGCGGCAACGACAGGGTGTGCCGGGCGCCCTCGAAACCCTGCCGCCTGGACCGGGGCCGATCAGTGGGCAGCGGCGGAATCCGGTCCAGGTCCGCGAGCCGGGTGTGCCAGTTCTCCAGGTCCGCGGCGCGCTTCACGGCGTGCGCGGGCCCCTCCAACGACCGTTGTGCCGACGACGGATCGGGGACGGGCGGCAGACTGTCCACCTCCTGTCCGCCATAGAGATCGGCCAGTTCGCGGTAGAACACGTGCAACGACTCGCCGTCGCATACCAGGTGATGCATCACCACGGTGAACAGCCACTCCCGCTCGCCCGTCCGGACGAGCTGAGCCCGCACCGGCGGTTCCTTCGAGGGATCGACGGTACGCCGCGCGAACTCCGTCACCGCTTCGTTGCCCCGCGCCTCGGCTGCGTACGGCGACAGGGCCGACAGATCCACCGATGTGAGGGGGAACCCCTCCGCCGCGGGCAGCCGGGCTGTCCGGGGCGTGCCCTCCAGCTCCACGACGAGACCGCGCAGTCCGTGGTGGCGGGAGTACAGCGCGTCGAGCGCCGACGTGAGCGCGGCGACGTCCAGCTCGCCCAGCAGCCGGTGGGCCTCCACGACGTTGTACAGCCCCGTGTCCGGAGCCAGCCGGCTCACGGTCCACAACCTCCGCGTGATCGCCGGCAGTTCCGGCAGCCGGGCCGCCAGCGCCCGTCGTTCGGCCGGACCCAACCGAGAGAGTCGTTCGGTCAGTCTCATCAGTGCGCGCTCCGTTTCGGATCGTCGTGACGCGGTCCGGTCGCTTCCAGATCGTCGAGCACCGAGAAGAGGTCGGGGTCGCCCTCGGGTTCCGCGAGCCTGTCCGTCCCGACCGTTCCACCAGCCGTCCCAGCCGTCCCAGCCGCCCCACCGGCCGCGACAAGTGCCGCCGTACTCGCGAGCGTGGGGCGGTCCATCAGGGCGGCCAGGGGGACGTCGACCCCTGTCAGGTCCCGCACCCGGGCACGCAGCCGCATCAGGGTGAGGGAGGTGCCGCCCAGGCCGAACAGGTCTTCGTCCGGGGCGGGCTCCGGGCCGCCCGCGAGCTGGGTCCACACCTGACGCAGGGCGCCCAGAACGTCCCCGGGAGCGGCGGAAGGGACGGGGGCGGTGTCCGTGGCTTCCGGGTCGGACGACGAACCGTCCCCGCCGTGGTCGGTCACCCACCGGCGATAGCGGTCCGCCAGGCTGCCGCGGCTCACGTACACACTGGGCAGACCGGCCCGTACCGACCGGCACAGGGCGTCGAAGGCCTCCTCGCCGGAGAGCGCGTACCGGTCCAGCGAGCCGCCCGGGCCCGGCCCTTCGGCGTCGGTGGGCAGCCGCCAGCCGTCCCAGCCGATGGAGATCCACGGGGTCGGGCCCGGCCGTTCCACCCGCTGCGCCGCCCCGTGCTGGTAGGCGTTGACCGGTGCGTACAGGGACAGTCCCGGACCGGCGAGAAGAGCCGCGTTGGACGACATGAGTACGCAGAAGTCGAGCGACCGGCCGGCGAGGACCCGCTCCAGAGCGCGGGTGCCGTGCACCTTGGCCGATCCCTGCAGCGCGAGCCCCGCTTCGAGACCGCCCGCCATGATGTCGCCCAGCGGGCTGAAACCGGCCGCGGAGGAGATGTCGCCCGCTGCGTGCACCACACCGGCCACCGGGCCGAACGACTCCTCCACACGGTCGAGGACCGCGCCCAGGGCCACGGCGTCGGCCACGTCACAGGTCATGGTCTCCACCCGCCCGCCCAGACGGCGCAGCCTCGCGAGCCCGGCGCTTCGCCGCCCCGCCTCCCCGCCGCTCCCGGGGCCGGCCGGTCCCGGGGCGCCGCGCTGGAGGAGGACCACGGTGGCCGCCGCCCGCCGCAGCAACTGTTCTGCGACCCACCTTCCGTAGCGCCCGAGCCCGCCGGTGACGACATAGACGCCGCCTCGGCGCAGGACCTCGTCGGGCGCGGGAGTACCGGAGCCGGGCGTCGGAACGTCAGGCACCGGGCTGTCCGGCCCCGGGACGCCCGTGTGCTCCTCGACGGCGGCGACCGTGGCCTCCCACACGCTCGCGCCCCGTACCGCGGTCTCCGGCGGAGGGGCGTCCCCCGCCAGCAGCGCTCCGAGCAGCCGTACGGCCGAGGGAGCGCCGGTCACGTCCACTCCGGCCACCCGCAGACCGCTCCGCTCCTGCGCGGCCGCCAGGACCGCCGGCCAGAACATCGCCGCCGCCGGGTCCAGTGGCTCGTCGCCCAGTACCGAGGCGCCGCCCTCGAACACCACGCACAGACGCGCGGACCGGGCCGGGGCGATCGCCACCAGCGACAGCAACGCCTCGACGCCCGCGCCGTGCAGCGGACGCAGGTCCACCACCCAGGCGCCGTCCGCGACCGAGAGCGTCCACGCCTCCTCCGGCACGGCGGTCACCCGGACCGGGGTACCCGACGCCTGCGCGCCGGCCTGGTACCGGTCACGGAGTTCGCCGTCGTCGGCGAGCAGCACCAGACGCGCCGGGCCGTCGGCCCGGGGCAGCGGCACCTGCCGCCACAGCCGCCGCCACAGCCGCACGCCCCCGGCGTCGGGCGGCGCCTTTCGCTCGGAGGGCCGTACGGCGGGCGGCGGGAGCGCCCTGCGGGCCAGCGGCGCCACCGGCGCGGGGTAGCGGTGCCCGGCGGGGCCCGGCCAGCGCTCCCAGTCCACCGACGCGCCCCGCTCCCACAGGTCACCCAGGCAGCGGGCGAGGGAGAGGGCCTCGTCGGTCTGCGCACGGCCGCCGCCCATCACGGCGTGCGCGGAGACCCCGGGGCGGCGTCCTGCCAGGCCTTGGGCCATCGAACGCAGCCCCTGCCCCGGACCGGTGTCCACCAGAGCGGCCCCGTTCCGCGCGGCCGTCTCCAGGCAGTCGTCGAACAGAACGGTCGAGCGCAACTGGCGGGCCCAGTAGCCGGGATCGGTCGCCTCGGTCTCCGTCAGCCGCTTCCCGGTCACGTTGGACACCAGCGGCAACCGGGCCGGCCGGGGCCCGAAGGACGCCACCATTTCGCGGTACTCGTCCAGGAACGGGTTGAGCAGAGGCGAGTGGACGGCACCGGGTACGGCGATCCTGCGGTGATCGATGCCCAGGGCGGTCAGACGCCGCTCCAGGCCGGCCAGCGCGGGGACCGATCCGGACACGACACACTCGCCGGGCCCGTTGAGCACGGCGACGACCAGGTCGTCCCGCAGTAGCGTCGCGACCTTCGCCGCGCCGCACGCCACGTACGAGGAACCGCTGTCCGGGACCCGTTCGAAGACGCGCCCCCGCAGTTCGGCGATGCGCAGCGTTTCGGCGGGTCCGAAGACCTCTGCGGCCGCGGCGGCGGACAACTCGCCGAGGCTGTAGCCGAGGAGTGTGAACGGTTCGTCGACGAGGGCCCGCAGCATCTGCGACACGGCGATGCCCAGAGCGGTGTGGGCGACGAAGCCGAATCGGGGCGTGGCGAGTCGGTCGCTGTGCCGCCCCCACAGCAGTTCGCGCAGATCCAGACCGTGGATCGCCTCCACCGGATCGCACAAAGCGCTCAGTGCGTCACGGAACGCCGGAACCGTCCCGTACAGGCGACGCCCGACACCCGGACGGATGCTGCCGCCGCCGGGGAACATCAGCACGACGGGCGGGCGGTCGGCGGTCACGGGGGCACGGTCGCGGCCCAGTTCCCCCCGCAGCTCCCGGGGCCCCGCCGCCACCACGGCCCTGCGGACGGGGAAGGAGGTACGGGCGGACCGCGCGGTCCACACGGTCGCGGAAGCGTCGGCGCCGTCCGGCAGGGCGCGTGCGTAGGACGCGGCCAGTTCCCCCACGCCCTCCGCCGTGGGGGCGGAGAGTGGCAGGACCAGGAGCGGGGCGTCGGGGGCCGCCGCCCGGGGTGGCGCCTGCTCGATGACCACGTGCGCGTTGGTGCCGCCGAGGCCGAGCGCGTGCACCGACGCCCGGCGCGGCCCTCCGGTCACCGGCCAGGCCCGTGTTCCGGAATGCAGCACGAAAGGGCAGTCCTCGATGTTCAGCTCGGGGTTGGGCTTCTCCCAGGTGGGCAGACCGGGGATCTCCCCGTGCTCCACCGCCAGACACGCCTTGATCAGCCCCATCACACCGGCCGCCGCGTCCAGATGGCCGATGTTGCCCTTCACCGACCCGAGCGAGCACATCCCCACCGCCTCGGTGCTCCGGCGCCAGACGGCCGACAGCGCCGCCACCTCGATGGGGTCGCCCAGCGCAGTCCCGGTCCCGTGCCCCTCGACGTATCCGATGGTCGAGGCGTCCACGCCCGCCCTCGCCAGTGCCGAACGCACCACGTCCACCTGGCCGGAGAAGCTCGGCGCGGTGAAACCCGACTTGTCCGCACCGTCGTTGTTCACGGCCGTCCCGCGTATCACCGCGTGTACGTGGTCGCCGTCGGCGAGTGCCCGGTCGAGTGGCTTCAGCACGACCGCGCCGACCCCGTCCCCGCTGACGATCCCGTCGGAGGCGGCGTCGTAGGGGCGGCACCGGCCATCGGCCGAGTAGATCCCGCCGGGCTCGTGGAAGTGCCCCCGCACGGCGGGATGGCGCAGCGCGACCCCGCCGGCCAGGGCGACGTCGCACTCCCCGGCGGCGATGGCCCGCACCGCGAGGTGCACGGCCACCAGTGAGGTGGAGCACGCGGTGCGTACGGACATCGCGGGACCGCGCAGGTCCAGCAGGTGGGAGACCCGGGTCGCCAGGAAGTCCTGGCTGCTGCCCAGTTCGAGGGCGATGCGCTCGGCGGTGTCCCGCAGATCGGCCGGATCGGTCGAGCGGCGGCTCTCCTCGCTGCTCCCGGCGAACACGCCGACGCGGCGCGGTCCGTCCTTCACCAGGCAGCCGGCCGCCTCCAGCGCCTGCCAGGCGCAGTCGAGGAACAGCCGGTGCTGCGGGCTGACGAGCGCGGCCTCCTCCTCGGACATCCGGAAGAAGCCCGCATCGAAGTGGTACGGGTCGTCCAGAGGTGCGCAGACCGGTACATGGCGAGGGTCGTCCAGATGCGCCGCGGGCACCCCGGCCGCGAGCAGTTCGGCCCGGTCGAAGTGCCGGGTGGAGACCACCCCGTCGCGCAGGTTGGACCAGAAGGCCGACGCGTCGGGGGCGCCCGGCGCCCGGCACGCGAGCGAGACGACGGCGACGGCGAAGCCGGCCTGACCTGCCTCCGGGGACGGCGCCGGCTCGTGTTCCCGCGCTCCCGTGCCGGCCGGAGGAACCGGCCGCCCGGGACGTGGCCCACCGCCCAAGGCCACCGGGGCCAGGAGGCCCGCCTGCTGACGTACCGTCGGGTACGCGAAAAGGTCGGCGACGCGCAGGCCGACGCCGAACTCCTCGGACAGCCGGGCCCGCAGGGTCATGACGAGGAGGGAATTGCCTCCGGCGTCGAAGAATCCGGTGTCCGCTCCGGGCAGGGTCCCGGCAAGGACCGTCTCCCACACCCGTGCGACCCGTTCCTCGACCGGCCCGAGGACCGTGGCCGCGACGGCGAGCGGCACTCCGGGCAGCCGGCCCGCGGCAGCCCGGTCGAGCTTTCCGTTGGGGAGGCGGGGCAGCGCGTCCACCCGCAGCAGCCGCTCCGGTACGGCGGTCGCGGGCAGCCGCTCCGCCAGATGCCGTCGGAGCGACTCCGCGGTGACCTCCGGACCCTGGCGGAGTACGACGCGCGCGCTGAGCCGTGCGCTGGACCCTAACGCCGTGTCGAGGAGTGCGACCGCGGCGACGACGTCGGCATGGCCGAGCAGCGCGGCCTCGATCTCCTCCAGCTCGACCCTCTGCCCCCGCACCTGCACCTGGTTGTCCATCCGGCCCAGGAAGTCGAGCCGGCCCTCCGAGGTCCACCGCACCCGGTCCCCGGTCAGGAACATCCGCGCGCCCCCAACGCCCCGGAACGGGTCCGGGAGGAAGCGGGCCGCCGTCCGTCCGGCCGCGCCCAGATACCCGTGGGCGACCCCCGCCCCGCCGATCACCAGTTCGCCGACGGCCCCCGGGGGGGCCAGGGCGCCCTCCGCGTCGAGTACGTACACCGTCCCCCCGCCCACCGGCCCGCCGATGGGGACACGGAGCGAGCGGCCGTCCTTCGCCGTCACGGGGTGTCGGGTGGCGTCGACGGTGGTCTCCGTGGGGCCGTAGGCGTTCACCAGCGTGACGCCCGGCAGTTCGGCGCGTACCCGTTCGGCGAGACGGGATGGCATCTCCTCGCCGCCGCACACGATCAGTCTCAGTGCCGTGTCCCCGACGGCCCCCGGTGCGTCGAGCAGCGCCCGCAACAGGGAGGGCACGGTCTGGAACACGGTCACCCGCTCGTCGGTGATCAGCCGCCGCAGCCCCTCGACGTCGGTGCGGGACGTGTAGGGCGGTACGACGAGCGCGGCTCCGCTGCCCAGCGGCCCCAGAGTCTCCCACACGGAGACGTCGAAGCCGGGGGAGGTCAGCACCAGGACCCGGTCCCGCCCGGTGAGCGGGAAGTCCTGGTCCATGGCCCCCAGGAAGGTTCTCGCCGCCTCCCGGGGAACCGCCACCGCACCGGGGACGCCGGTCGAACCGGAGGTGAGGACGATGTACGCGGTGCCCGATGACGGCTCCTCGCCGGGGGGATCCGCCGGGGGCGTCCGGAGCGCTTCCCGTACGTCGATAACGGGGGCCCCCGCGTCCGGGAGCGGTCCGGCGCAGACCACCACCGAGGGGCCGGTAGCCGTGAACGCCTGCCGCAGCCGCTGCGCCGGCCACCCGGGGTCGCAGGGGACCACCACCGCGCCCAGGTCCAGTACCGCGAGCCACATGGCGACGAGCTCGGGGGAGGGCGGAAGCACCAGGCCGACCCGGTCGCCCGGCCCCGCACCGCAGTTCCGCAGCGCGGCCCTGAGCGAGTCGGCCGCGCCGAGGAGCCGCTCGCGGCTCCAGTCGCCGTCCGGGGTCCGTACGGCGACGGCGCCGGGGTCGAGCCGCGCGACGCGGCGCACCGGCGACACCAGCCCCGGCCGGGCGGCGGCGTCCGGACCCCTCCCGAGCGCGAGCACCTCCTCGCGGGCGGCGGCCGACACCGAGGAGGCGCGCGAGAGCGGGAGTTCCGGGTGGGCGCAGCTCTCCCCGAGCACGGTCAGGAACTGATCGGCCAGGCGTCGGGCACGCGTCCGGTCGCACACCCCGGGGCGGAAGTGCAGGGCGGCGACGGGGGCGTCGTTCTCGTACGAGGTCACCACGAGGTCCAGATCCGCGGTGGCCCGTGCGACGGTGGTGGGCCGGGGGAACGCCGAGACGTCGGCGTGCCGGTGCACGCGCGTCTGCTGGAGCGTGCAGGAGGCGCGGGCCGGGGCACCGGTGCCGTACGTCCCGCGCATCCACGACGCGTGATCGGAGTACGGACGCAGCCGGTCGTCCAGCGCCGCCGCGACGGCCCCGGCCACGGACTGCCAGGTGGCCGCAGTGGTCCGGCTCGGGTCCATGTCCACCACGACGGGCACGGTGTTGACGAAGCACCCGATCACGGGTTCCCGGCCGCCGAGGCCGTGATCGGCCCGTACGTCGACGGCCGTGGCGACGGCGAAGCGCCGTTCGGCGTTCTGCCGGCCCAGGACCGTGGCCCACGCGCCGAGCACCACGGTGTAGAGCGAGACGCCGGCGGCGTCGGCGGCCGACCGCACCCGCTCCCACAGCGGCGCCGGAATGTCCGCGAGGACGACGTCCGAGTCCCCCGGCCCGGCCTCCGGCTCCCCGCCGTCCAGGGCGAACTCGGCCGGCGCGGGCAGCGGTCTCCGGCCGTGCCGGGTGTGCGGGGCAGGCGCGAGCGGGGTCGGTTGGGCGGGGGGAGAGGCCGGGCCCCCGCCGCCGAGCAGTTCGTCGATGAGAACGTCCGCCGACGCCGCGTCGAACACCCCGTGGTGGACGAGTGCGAAGAGGTCGTGGTGGTCGGCCGCGCGACGCACGAGCAACGCGGCGATGACGGGCCCTCGTTCGGGGTCGACCGGCTCGGCGAACAGCGCGTCGCCCAGCCGCGCGGCCTCCGCGTCCCGGAGGGACGGGGCGAGAGCCGAAACATCGGCGGTGCTGAGCCGGGCGGTGGACACGGAGTCCCGCACGACGACGGGCTTCTCTCCGGTGAGCACCGCCCGGGACCGCAGGGCGCCGTGCCGGGCGAGCACCGTGTCGAAGGCCGCGCCGACGTCTTCCGCACACAGAGGGCCGCGCAACTCCCAGCGCAGGGGGATGCGGTAGACCAAGTGGCCGCGGTGGCGTGCCTCGTCGATCCAGATGCCCTGCTGCTGGGGGAGGAAGCCGGTCGGCGGAGGGGCGGTCAGTCGCGGGGAGGCCGGACTTCCGTGCTCGGCGTCGACGGGGCGGCCGCCGCGTTCCGCCAGCAGACGGGCGACCCGGCGCGGTGTCCGGGCCGTATACACATCGCTCACCCCGAGGTCGGCCCCGCCCAGTCGCCCGGTCACCTGCACGATCGCCAGGGAGTGCGCGCCGAGCGCCAGCACGTCGTCGTCGAGGCCGAGAGCGGGAAGACCGAGCACCGCGGCGAAGGCCGCTGCCACCTCTCTCTCCAGGGGATCGGTGTCTCCGCCGCTTTCCGCGCCTCCGGCGCTCTGTGTACGCACGCCTACGGCCGCGCCGAGCGTGTCGGGTCCGGGCAGCGCCGCCGGGTCGATCTTCCCGTTGGCGGTGCGCGGCAGCCGCGGCAGGATGATGATCCTGCTGGGCAGCGCGTGATCGGGCAGCCGCAGGGCCGCCTGTGCGCGGATCGCCCCGGGCTCGGCACGGGGGCCGCCGGAGACCCAGGCCACCACCACGGCGCCCAGACTCCCGACGTGGCGGACGTCCACGTGGGCGTCGGTGACGAGCCCGGTCTCCCGCAGCACCGCTTCGACGCCTGCGGGCTCCACCCGGTGCCCCCGCACCTTGCGTTGCCGGTCCACCCGCCCCAGTACGTGGAGGTCTCCGTTCTCCCGGATCGCCCCCACGTCCCCCGTGAGGTAGTGCCGCCCGCCGGCCGCGCGCCGATCGGGACGGAAACGGTCCGCGGTCTGTGCCGGAGCCCCGAGGTATCCCCACCCGACCGGGGGGCCGCCGACCGCGATCTCTCCCTCGGTGCCGGGGGCGACCCGGTTCCCAGCAGGGTCCAGGACTGTCAACTCTGCTTCCCCGATGGCCCGTCCGACCGGTGCCGTACCGCCCAGGATCGTGACGGGCGCGGGGAACACCTCGCCCAGAGCGACCCCGATACAGGTCTCGGCAGGGCCGTAGTGGTTCAGCACCCGGCACTGCGCCCCGGCGGAGGAGAGCGAGGTCAGGAGATCCTCGGTGAACGCCTCGCCGCCCGCTATCAGCAGGCTCCTCGGGAGGCACCGCGCCCCGTTCTCCTGAGCGAGCAGGGCGCGCAGATGACCGGGCGTGGTCTTGTACAGGTCCAGTCGGTGTTCGCCCTGGTAGGCGGCGAACTCGCCGGGATCGCGCGACACGTGCTCCGGTACGAGGTGCAGTTCCGCCGAGGCGAGCAGTGCGTTGAACAGGACGGTGTAACCCAGGTCGGCGGCGAGGGTGGTCAGGACGCCCAGCCGTTCGCCCCGCAGCGCCGGCCCCCCGAGAAGAGGGAGCGTGGAGGTGAGGTAATGATCGAGGGAGGAAAGGGGCACCGCGATGGTTTTCGGCTCCCCGGTCGTGCCCGAGGTCTGGATGAGATAAGCGGTCCGTCCGGCGCCGCCGGGGGAGGGGGCGACGCGAATTCCGGTATCCGGGAGGGGTATTTCGGTGTACCGGTCTCCGCGGACGACAGCCGGGGTGGGCGAGATCCGGGCGGCCAGCTCGCCGGCCCGTGAGAAGTCCTTTCCCGAGGACAGAAGAGTCCGCACCCCGGCGGACGCTATCCGTCGCGCCCAGGGGCCGGGTGCGAGGGACGGATCGAGCGGCAGCCACGGTCTGCCTGTTTCCAGGCAGGCCACCATTCCCGCCACGGTGTCTGCATTGCGGTGGGCCGGGAAAGCCACAGGCCCGTCGTCACCGGTAGCGCGAAGCCGGTGGGCTATCGCCCGGGAATGCCGGAGTAATTCTTCTCCGGACAATGATGTGCGGATGCCGTCGTCGTCTTCGAAGACAATGGCCGGACGCGAGCCGGTGGCAAGTAATGCGTGATGAATGCGCTCCGACAGCCTGTGTGTGCTAGGCATGCAGACTCCCCTTGGTCCGGTGGCGTCACGCAAACGGAAATGGCTGGGAAAGTGAGGGAAGGTATTCCCGCTTTTCCCCCAGCCAACAGGCATCTGACAGGCAATGAGCGAGCCCGACTTTAGGCGGTGATCGTCGCCCTGTCGAGAGAAATGTTGTTTCATAAATAAGGATGCGTAAAGGTGTGCAGGTCGCGGCGCGGGCCTTCGGGAGCCTGCGGGGAGACGTTGCCCCGGGCATCTGCGGAAGGGCTACTCGCCGCCCCTCGGGGCTCGTTGCGACGGATCGGCGCTGTGGCTTAAGGTGATCGCAACGCGTCGATGGAGACGAGTAGCCGCATTCCGGGCGAGCCGAGAGAACTGCCGGTGCTGTGAAGGCAGTCTCGCTCCCTGTGGCGAAGACCCTCCTGAGTGCGGGGAGGAACGGGCGCACCGCCTTTATGCCCCGCCGGCCGGCCACCGTCATCTGGCTGTCAAGAGGCTGTCGCTCCGGCGGCGGCGAAGGCGTGGTGGCACCGCGAGTACCCTTCTCGCCCACGCTTCCAAGGGATCACGAAAGTGCCTGGGAGGGCCTTGATGATCCACGCGAACGAACGCGTACACCTGTCTGATCTGCGCCAACACGTGGGCAGGACGGTATCCGTCTGCGGATGGGTGAACACACTCCGACTCCAGCGCAAGATGCAGTTCCTCGTTGTCCGTGACCACACCGCGATGACCCAGGTAACACATCGTCGCGGTGGTGACGGCGACCCGGTGGAAGCCGCCCTGGAGTCCCTCAGCGCCGAGTCCGCCGTCCGCATCACGGGCCGGGTGGTCGACAACCCGGTGGTGAAGCTGGGCGGCCTCGAGATCGTCCCCGAGCGCGTCGAGGTCCTCAACCGGGCCGAGGCCCCACTGCCCACCGATGAGCGGAGCGGGCTGGAGCACCGGATGGACTGGCGGTTCCTGGACGTACGTATCCGCCCCGCGGCTCGTCTGCTGTTCGCCGTGCAGACCACGTTCGAGCAGGGCATGCGCGCGTACGCGTACGAGCAGGGGTGCACCGAGATGCACACGCCGAAGCTCATGGGCACCGCCAGTGAGAGCGGTGCCGAGGTGTTCAAGCTCGGATACTTCAACGGTTCCGCCTACCTTGCCCAGTCGCCCCAGTTCTTCAAGCAGATGGCCATCGCGGCAGGTATCGACCGCGTGTTCGAGATCGGGCCCGTCTTCCGGGCTGAGCCGTCGTTCACCAGCCGCCACGCGACCGAATTCACTGGCGTGGACGTGGAGTTGGCCTGGATCTCCGATGTCGAGGACGTGATGTGCTTCGAGGAACGGATGCTCGCTCACGCGATCGCCCTGGTCGCCGAGCGGCACGGCGACGCGATCGAGGAGACGTTCGGGGCGGAACTCGCCGTGCCCAAGACCCCATTCCCTCGCATCACCATGGCCGAGGCCCAGAGCATGCTGCGCGCCGATGGCTGGGATCCGGAGGGAGTGAAGGAGGACCTGGACCCCGAGGGGGAGCGTGCCCTCGCGGCGCTCATGCTCAAGGAGACCGGCCATGAGTTCGTGTTCGTGACGCACTATCCCACCGGTATCCGGCCCTTCTACCACATGCGTTCGGAGGACGACCCGGGGCTCACGCTCAGCTTCGACCTGCTGTGGAAGGGGCTGGAGATCACGACCGGGGCGCAGCGTGAGCACCGTTACGACCGGCTGATCGAGCAGGCCGCCGACAAGGGGATGGGCACCGACCCCCTGGAGGACTACCTGAACTGCTTCCGGTACGGCTGCCCGCCCCACGGGGGGCTCGGCATGGGCCTGGCCCGGGTCCTCATGGTGATGCTCGGCCTCGACTCGATCCGGGAGGCAACGTTCCTCTTCCGGGGCCCCCATCGTCTTACTCCCTAGGGCAGGAGAGGGAGGGTGGGGGGCCCGCCGACCGCCCATCCTTCCGCTCCGAGTGCCGTGCCGACGACCTCGCGCACGGTTGGCGGTGGGGCGTCCAAGGGGTCGGTGGAGTAGGTGTTCCATCTGCGACGAACAGTGCGCCATGGATCGGGTGGGTGGACCTTTCGAAGACGTGGGCGACCGCGGACTTCCACGGGCGAACGCTGCGCCGTGCGGGAGGGCCGATCGATGCCGACTTCTACGACATCGAGACCAGCGAGGAGTTCTGGGTCTCCGGTCCGCAGCGGGACCGTGCCGACACGCGCTACGCCCCCTCGGACCTGAGGCCGAGCCGGACACGGCCGATGCCTATGAAGCCTTCCTGGACGGCGCGCCTCTGCCGGGCCGGGCTCGGACGCGTGGGATCAGCGGTCGCCGCCGTGGAAGACGCAGCCGACCGTGGCGCCGCTGCCCATGCTGACGACCCCCACGGCCGGATCGGCGCTGCCCCGGACGAAGCCTCCCGCGTAGCCGTCGTCCTCGGCGCCGCGTGCGCTCAGGTAGAGGCCCCAGTTGAGGAAGAGTTCCCGCACGCCGCCGGCGCCGTCGGGAAACGGCTCGGCGGTGGGACGTACACGGCGCTGGAGTACGAACGGGCCGTCCATCGCCGAGGCGACCCTGCTCTCCCACTCGGCCGGGTCCACCGTCCAGCCGGCGATGATGCCGTTGCCGCCGTGCAGCAGCGTCGGCTTGAGGATCAGCTCGTGCTGGTGCCCCAGGGCGTGGGCGAGCAGGTCGACCCGGGTGCCGCCGGGGTCCGTGGCGCGGGGGCGCACGTACCGCGTCCACGGCAGGATCCGGTCGAGGCACGCCAGTTCGGCGGCATCGTAGCGGTCACGGTGCTCCTCGTCGGAGAGCATCGCCAGGGTGCCCTTGTTGCCGTACAGCTCGGCGTCCAGTCGGCTGAACAGGCCCAGCCTCCCCTGCTCGACCGCGGTCAGCAGCGGCTCCAGCTGGGCCGCCGCGGTGGGGTCGGTGAGGTCTTCGGGCAGGAAGTACCGGAAGACGACGTCGACGGTTCGGCCCGAGGCCGTCGGACGGCCGTTCGGGTACGTGATCGCGCCGAGGTCGCAGGCGATCCCCTCGACCCCGAAGTCGGCCAGTTTCTCGGCGAACACCCGCAGCCGAGGTCCCACGACGGCGAAGTTCTCCACCGTGTCCACCACGGCGACGACAGGGGCCCGGCCGGTGGGGATGTTCGCGGCGCACTCCGCGTACATGGTCCGCACCATGTGGCCCAGGGTGTCCTCGTAGCGCAGTCCGTGCCGCCGTACGAACTCTTCGAGCGGAGGATAGGCCAGCATCGCCCGGTTGATGTCCGCGTTCTCGAAGCCGCCGAGCGCACTGGTGATATTGAATTCGAGAAGCCTGAACCCCGTACCGTCGTGGTAGAGATCGGCCCGCCCCAGCGGGAGGAGCGACCCGGTCCGGGCGCTCCGCGTGATGAGCGCCGACTGCGAAGGGTCCAGCCCGACCGCCGCGGCCAGTGCGGTGACGCTTCCGCCGAACCCGCGCTCCGGCAGCGAGCGCAGCAGCCCGTAGACCGTGTGGAGGTCTCCCACGAGGGTGCGGAGCTCGCTCTCGCCGAGGAAGGCGGGGCCGGTCAGGAACCGGTCCTGGTACGCCAGTCTCAACGTGGCGGACTCCAGGGCCGCGGCCGTGGGGCGGCCAGTCGGCCCGTACCGCGCGAGTTGCTCCCCGTACGCGTGGCCCAGCCGCGACCTGGGCGGGGTGCGCGGACTCGTGGTCGTCGTCATGGGGTGTCCCTTTCCGGAGTGGGCACGTTCGGTACGGTGCCGCGTTCGGTGCGGTGCGGTCCAGGGGGGATGCGGTGCCGGTGCCGGTGCGGACCGGGGCGCTGCCGCGTTCGGCGCGGTGCGGCCGTCCCGCGGCGCGCCGGACGGCTGCCCGCTCAGTCCGTCTCCGTCGTGCGTGGAGCCGGGTCGGCGCGGGTGATCCACCGGCGGCGGGCGCCCACGAGGAGCCCCGTCGCGACCACCGCCATGACGACCGCGCCGGCCCCGAACACGGCGCGGGTGCCGACCTCCGCGGCGACGAACCCGCCGGCCGCCGCACCGACGGGCAGTCCGCCCCAGGCCACGAGCCGGTACACGCTGTTCGCCCGCCCGAGCAGGTGCTGCGGCACCAGGGTCTGCCGCAGCACGACCACGACGACGTTCCATGTCACCGTCCCGCAGGCGAAGATCGCGAGGGCCACGCCGGCCGCGTACACCGAGGGCACGGCGGCGAGCACCGTCTCGCTCGTGGTGATCAGGACGGCGGTGGCGACCAACGCACCTTCCCGGCCGAGCCGTTCCGTCAGCGCGGGCGCGAAGCGTGAGGCCAGGACGGCTCCCACCGCTTGGCAGGCGAGCAGGACGCCGTACCCGAACGGCCCCAGGCCGAGTTCCTTCCCGCTGTGCACCACGAGGACCGCGAGCATCGCGCTCCCGGCGAGGTTGATCAGACAGGACACCAGGGCGAGGCTGCGCAGCAGGTGATGCGAGAACAGCCATCTGGCGCCGGCCAGCATCTCCGACATCACGCCGGACCTGTCCGGTGCGCGCTCGACGGGCCTGGTGCGGCGGATGCGGCTGATCAGGACGGCGGAGCACAGGAAGGTGGCCGCGTCCACGCCGAAGGGCAGGGCCGTCGCCACACCGAACATCAGCGCGCCGAGGAGCGGACCGATGAAGCCGGTGCCGGCCTCCTGCGCGGCCATGATGCGGGCGTTGGCGGTGGAGAGACCCGCCTGCGGGGTGATGAAGGGGACGAGTACCTGGGCGGCGTTGCGGCAGAGGACCTCGCCGACGCCGAGCAGGAACATGCAGACGTAGAGCAGCGGCAACCCGCCCCAGCCGCCGAGGATCCCGAGGGTGAGCACCGCCAGCAGGACGGCCCGGCCGACGTCGACGCGCACCATCATCGCCCGGATGTCGATGCGGTCCACCAGCAGCCCCGCCGGGATGCCGAACAGCAGGAAGGGCGCGGTGAAGGCGACCGAGGCCGCGCCGATCAGGCGGGGGTCGTCGGTCAGACGGGTGGCCAGCAGGGGCGCGGCGGCGATCGTGGCCCCGTCACCGAGCGACGACACCGCGGCGGACCACCACAGCCGGGAGAAGTCACGTCCCAGAACGGGCCGTTGCGCGTCGGCCTTGTCGGTCGTCGACGCGGTCATGAGCGCGCGTGGCGGCGCAATCGGCAGTACATTGCCTCCCCCTTCGATGTGGCTGCCCCGCCGTCGACGCCCCACCAGCCCGTCGTCGTGCGCCGAGACCCGCGCAGCCAGGTGCACGGGGTTCCCGAGAGTAGTCGGCGTCCGCGGTGGAGTCGAGGGAGAGATCAGGTCCTGCGGGGAAAGGCACGTATCCGGCGCTCAGGTGGCCGGGAGGAGCCGCCGAGCGCCTCCCCCGAAGATCAACCCATGCGCGAATGAGGGGGGTTGTGTCCTGCGGTCTTCTGATATGTTCACCGCCGCTGGGCGGGTGAATCGGCGGCCGGCGACGTGCGTGCAGGGGAGGACATGCCGTCAACGGGGCTTCAGCACACCGAGTCAAGCCTCCGGTTCGCGCTCACGGCCGATTGTTTCGGCGCGACGACCTGCGGCCGGTGATTCCTCGTTCTCCACGTGCGACCGCGCATCGCCTCACTGATGCTTCACCTCTCGGCGGCCGACCGGCACAGATGACCGACCGACGGTCGCCCGAGGCAGGTGGGAGAGGCATCGTGACCGACCGCGTCGGACACGGTCCGGAACGGACGGAGATCCCGGTGAGGCACCCGGCCGCCCGCGGCCAGGACCGCCACGGAGCAGCCGCGCGCAGATGGAAGGGTGGGAACAACGTTCATGAGAACCTACGAACCCGACGCGGCGAGACAGACGACCGGCGCCCGCCGTCGCCACTCACAGCCTCCGCCGGCCCCCCGCCTCCGGCGCCCCGGAGGCATCCGTTGAGTCTCGCGGCGCGCCTGACGAACGCCAGTCCGGACATCGTCGAGACCGTGACGGTCGCCGTCATCGGCACCGGGGCGATCGGGCGGGACCTGGTCAGCAAGATCGACCGGTCGCCCGGGCTGGACTGCCGGCTGGTCGCCGGGCGCAATCCGGAGTCGGCGGGCCTGCGCTACGCCGCGAGCCTCGGCTGCGCCACCACCGCCGCGGGCATCGAGGCCGTACTGGCGGCGCCGATCCCGTTCGACGTCGTCTTCGACGCCACCAGCGCCGCGTCCCACCGGGCCCACTGGCCGCTGCTGGAGCCGCTCGGGACGCTGGTGATCGACCTGACCCCCAGCAAGGTCGGGCAGATGGTGGCGCCCACCGTGACCGGGGTCGCGGCCGAGGCCGCGCGCAACGTCAATCTGATCAGCTGCGGAGGCCAGGCGTCCGTTCCGGTCGTGCACGCGCTCGCGGCCCGGTTCCCGGTGACGTACCTGGAGGTCGTGTCGACCGTGGCGAGTGACGTGGCCGGCCGCGCGACCAGGCTGAACCTCGACGAGTACGTGACGGCCACCGGTCACGCCGTCACGGCGTTCTCCGGCGTGAGCGACGTCAAGGTGATCCTCAACATCAGCCCGGCGGTGCCGCCGGCCACCTTCCGCACCGTCATCCATGCCCGGGTGCCCGACGCCGACGCGGCGGCGGTGCGAGCGGTGGTCGACCGGGCGGCCGAGCAGGTACGGTCCTTCGCCCCCGGGTACGAGGTCGTCGCCTGCACCGCCGCCGACGACCTGGTGACGATCGTCCTCAAGGTCACGGCGCACAGCGACGTCCTGCCGCCGTACGCGGGGAACCTCGACATCATCAACGCCGCCGCCGTCATGGTCGCCGAGCAGTACGCGGCCCGCCCCGACCGGGCGTCCCGGACGGGGGCGTCGTCGTGAGACAAGTGGTGATCCACGACCCGACGTTGCGCGACGGTCAGCACGCCGTCCGCCACCGGCTCGGCCTGACCGCACTGCGCCGCTACGCGGAAGCGGCGGACGCGGCGCGGATCCCGGTGGTGGAGGTCGGCCACGGCAACGGTCTGGGCGCCTCCTCGTTGCAGGTCGGGCTTGCCGCGGCGACCGACGACGAGATGCTCTCCACGGTCCGCGAGGCGCTGAGCCACAGCCGGCTGGGCACCTTCATGCTGCCCGGCTGGGGCACCTCCGACGACCTACGGCGGGCGATCGCCCACGGGGTCGACGTCTTCCGCGTCGGCGTGCACGCCACCGAGGCGTCCTTGGCCGAGCACCATCTGGGCTTCCTCCGGGACGCGGGCGTCGAAGCCCACTGCGTCCTGATGATGAGTCACATGGCCTCCCCCGGCGAGCTGGCCGAGCAGGCCGCGCGGGCCGTCGGATACGGGGCGCAGGGTGTGGGGATCATGGACTCCGCGGGGCACTTCCTGCCTCCCGACGTCACCGCGCGGATCGGCGCGATCGTCGAGGCGGTCGACACCGTCCCGGTGATCTTCCACGGGCACAACAACCTCGGTATGGCCGTCGCCAACTCGGTGGCCGCCGCCGACGCCGGAGCCCTGATCATCGACGGCTGCGCCCGTGGCTTCGGAGCCGGGGCGGGCAACACCCAGCTCGAAGTGCTGGTACCGGTGCTGGAGCGGAGCGGGTTCGCCACGGGCATCGACCTGTACGCGCTGCTGGACGCCGCCGACCTCGCCGAGCGCGAACTCATGCCGGCACCTCCGGTGACCGCCTCGATGAGCATCGTCAGCGGTCTGGCCGGAGTCTTCTCCGGGTTCAAGCACCGGGTCGTCGAACTCTCCGGGGCCGCGGGCGTGGACCCGCGCGAAGTCTTCTTCGAACTCGGCCGGCGGCAGGCCATCGCCGGCCAGGAGGACCTGATCGTGGACGTGGTGGCGGAGTTGAGCGCCCGCGGGACCGACGGCTGACGCGGAACGAGACCCGGCGAAGAGAGGAGGACCAGCGACATGGCAGTTCCGCAAGCTGTGCCCGGGTCGAACGGGACAGCGGGGGTCGAGATCACCCGTATGTCGTTCGACGAGTTCCTGGCCGTGGGCCCCCGGGGGCTGTACCAGGCCGACCGCCCCGTGGTGATCAAGCTGCCGGCCGATGTGCAGGGACTCGGACGGGACGAAGTGGCCGCGCGCCTGGCCGAGATGACCGTCACCCTGTTCACCGAGCCGGGCGACAAGAACCATCCGGGGCGCTGGGAGACACGGGACATCAAGCTCCGCGAGTTCTTCGCGGACGAGCAGCACCTGACCAGCACGGACACCTGGCACCGGGTGGTGTCGAACATCCGCAGCAGTCCTGCCGACGTGAACGCCGTCATCGGGTTCGACGCCGAGGAGTTCTTCGGCTACGGCGACAGCCTGTACGCGGCCAACCTGTGGATCAGCCACCGGGGCGTGTTCACCAAGAACCACTTCGACGAGTTCGAGAACTTCAACATCGCGTTGGAGGGCCGTAAGCGGTTCATCATCGCTCCACCGGGCGTTCGGGCGTACTACCCGAGGTCGGTACTGCGCGGGTTCGGCGACAAGTCGAACGTGGTCGACCTCGACGACGTCGACCTGTCCCGCTACCCGAGGCTCGCGGCCAAGCTCGCCCGACGCCGCGACTTCGTCCTGGAACCGGGCCACATGCTCTACCTGCCGCTCGGCTGGTGGCACCAGGCCGAGTCGCTGGGCGAGATGAACATCAACGTCAACTTCTGGCTCAAGTCCAAGAAGATCCTCCGCAGGCCGCACGTGCTCGGCGTCGCCCTGTACACGTACGCCTACCGGAGGCTCAAGGGCGTCTACAGCTACAAGCCCACCGAGGGGAACTCCCGATGAGCGAGCGCAGGACGATCACCCCCACCCACCGGTACCGCAACAACGACAAACTCATCGGGATCGGCAACGCCTTCTGGAACCAGTCCTACGAGAACGGGGTCGCCGGAATCGTCGGCGACCTGGAGGACGGCGTGTTCCACATGCCCGACGGGCATGAATTCGTCAACTTCACCGTCTGCTCCTACCTGGACCTGGACACCCACCCCAAGGTCATCGACGGCGCGGTCGCCTCGCTGCGCCGCTTCGGGGTACTCGACCACTGCATCCCGCGCACCCGCGTCCAGACACCGGTGCTGCTGGAGCTGGAGGAGTCGCTGGGCGAGCTGTTCGGCGCGACGGTGATCAGTGCGATCTCCACCGCGGCGGCCAGCACCGGTCTGCTGCCGATGATCGCCTCGGGGCACCTCGGCAACGGCGTCAAGCCGCTGATGGTCTTCGACAAGAACGCCCACGTCTCCCTGGCCAACGCCAAGCCGAGCTGTGCCGACGAGAGCGAGGTCGTGACCTGCGGCCACCACGACCTCGACTTCGTCGAGGACATGTGCCGCACCTACGAACGCGTCTGTTACGTGGTGGACGGCTCGGACAGTCTCGGAGGCTACGCGCCCGTCGAGGAGCTGGCCGAACTCCAGGAGAAGTACAACCTCCTGGTCTTCTACGACGACTCGCACTCGCTGTCCGCGTACGGCGAACGCGGCATCGGCTACGTACGCACGCACTCCCCGGTGCTCGACGAGCGGACCATCACCGTGGCGACCCTGACCAAGGGCTTCGGAGCCGGAGGTACGGCGATCCTCCTCGACGGCTACCCCGAGGAGACGCGCCGGATCGTCGAACGGTTCGCGGGCCCGCTGGGCTACTCGCAGAAGATGAACGCCGCCGCGGTCGGCGCGGCACTCGCCTCGGCCGAGATCCACCGTACCGAGGAACTCACGCGGCTACAGGGGCGCCTGCGCTCCAACATCGCGCTGTTCGACTCGCTGGTCATGACCGAGCAGGCCGAGGGCACCTACCCGATCCGGGTGGTGCCGATGAGCGACGACACGGTCGTCGAGGCCGCCAAACAGGTCTTCGCGGCCGGGTTCTACACCTCACCGGTGTTCTTCCCGATCGTCGCCCGCGGTACCGCAGGACTGCGGGTCATGCTGCGGGCCGGCCAGAGCGCCGACCAGATCAAGCGGCTCTGCACCGCGCTGACCGAGGCCGGGGCGCGCCCGGCGGGCACCACACTCCCCGGGGCGGTGAACCGGTGACCGGGGCGGCCAGGGCGATTCCGCGCAGCATCCTCTACACGCCGGCCCTGTCGCCGGAGAAGGTGGTGAAGGCCTGGTCGTACGACGCGGACGTCCACCTGATCGACCTGGAGGACTCCGTACCGCCCGCCGAGAAGCAGGCCGCCCGCGCGGTCTGCCGGGCCGCGCTGGAGAAGACGCCGAGACCGGCTGACGTCGCCGTGCGGATGAACGAACTCGGCAGCCTCGCGGGGGTCCAGGACGTCCTGATGCTGGCCGAGGGCCCGGTGCGGCCCGGCATCGTCCTGATGACGATGGTGACCTCGGCGGACGAGGTCGACCTGCTGCGCCGGATGCTGGCCTCGGCGGGCGCGTCCCCCGAGATCTACGTGACGGTGGAGACGGTCGAGGCGGTCACCCGCATCGACTCCATCGCGCGCGCCGCCGACGGCCTGGTGCTCGGCTCGGCCGACCTGGCCGCCACACTCGGTGTCGACATCAGCTGGGAGGCCATGCTGGCCGCCCGGCAGGCGATGGCGATGGCCTGCGCCCGGCACGGCACGGCGTGCGTCGACACCGCCAACTACCGGCTCGCCGAACCGGCGGTCCTCGCCGAGGAGACCACCCGGGCGCGGGCGCTCGGCTTCCACGGCAAGGCGACGGTCCACCCGGGCGAACTCGACGTGATCAACCGCCTCCTGCGGCCCCGCCCCGAAGAGCTGGGACAGGCCCGCCGAGTGGTGGAGGCCGTCGCGGCGGCCGACGGCGGGATCGCCGTCCTGGAGGGCAACATGGTCGGCCCGCCGTTCGCCCGGCTGGCCCGCACCACCGTGGCGCGCGAGGACGCCTGGACGCGCCGGTTCGGCCGCGCCGGAGGAACGGCGTGAGCGCGCCGGTGATGGTCCGGGCCGCCGACATGGCCGGAACCCGGCGGATGGTCCGCGTGGTCGACGTACTCGGCGAGATGTTCGTCGACCTGGCCGCCGGCCGCACCCGCTCCCCGGCCCGCACGGTGCTCGAACACGGCGACCGGCGCGTCCTCCTGGTCAGCCCCGCCGTCTGGGAGCGGCGCGCGGTGGGCAGCGTCAAGGTCACCACGCTCACCCCCGACAACCCGGTACGCGGGCTGCCGCTGATCCACGGGATCGTCGCGCTCACCGACCTGGAGACCGGGCAGATCACCGCCCTCCTGGACGGCGCCGAACTCACCGCCGTCCGCACCGGCGCCGTCGCCGCACTGGCGACCCGCTGGTGCACGCCCGACGACGCCGACGACCTGGCGGTGATCGGCGCGGGGGTCCAGGCGCGCGCCCTCTTCCGGGCGGTGACGGCGGTCCGCCCGATCCGTCACCTCCGCGTCCACTCGCGCACGCGCGCCGGTGCCGAGGAGTTCGCCGACTGGATCCGCGACACCGCACCACGGCCCGTCCACGTGACGGTCTGCGCCACCGCGAGGGACGCCGTCACCGACGCGGCGATCATCTGTACGGCCACCTCGACCGACGACGGCACCCCCGTGGTGGAGGCGGACTGGGTGACCCCCGGGGCGCATGTGAACGTGATCGGCGGAACCCACCCGGACGCCGTCGAGCTCGCCCCCGCCCTGCTGGCCGACGCCGTGACCGTCGTCGAGGACCGGACCGCGGCGCTGGACGGCGCGGGTGAGATCCGGGCCGCACTGGCCGGCGGCCTGATCAAGGCCGAGGACCTGTACGAACTGGGCAGCCTGGTGAGCGGCCAGGTCGACGTCACCGGCCGGACCACGGTCCTGCGCACGGTCGGCATGGCCATCGAGGACACCGCCGCCGCGGTGGCGCTGTTCGAGGAGCACCGTACGGCCGAGCAGACAACCGGCGGCCCGGCCGCCGTCCCGCCGACAGAGGAGGAAGCGCCGGATGGACACGCATGAGGACCTCGGTCCGGGCCACGGGCACCCGTGGTTCGGCCGCCACCGGCTGAGGCCCGCCGCGTCGGCCGACGCGATCCGGCGGATGCTGCGGCACGAGCTGCGGGACACCGGCTGGCCGTACCAGAAGGTTCTTCCCGCGGCGCCGCTGGCGATCCCGCGCGCGTCCTACGCCGAGATCTTCCGGGTGAGCGTCGCGCTGGTCGATCTGCTGCGCCGTGCCGCCCTGGAGAGCGGGCGCACCACCGCCGACCGGCTGACCGCCTACGCGATGCCCGCCACCGAGGACCGGCTGTGGGCGTGCGACCCGTTCGTCGAGGAGCGGTACGCCGACTCCGTGGTCCGTCCGGATCTGGTCATCGGGCCCGACGGGCCGCAGTTCCTGGAGTTCAACGTCAGCGGTGCGCTCGGTGGCGTGGTGGAGACCCAGAGCCGTCTGGCGGTGTGGCGCGCGCTGCACGCCGACGAGGAGGGCCGGGCCCCGTTCCGGTCGCCGAGCCCGTTCGCCGCACGCGCCGAGATGTTCCGGTCGCTCAGCGCGGAGTCGGCGGTGGCGCCGAGGGTGGCCGTCGTCGGCAGCGCCCGGGTGACCGGCGTGGAGCGGCGGTACTTCGAGATGGAGGCCGACTACTACAACAGCCACGGCCTGACCGCACGCTTCTTCGAACCGGAGGAGCTGCCGGAGGCGTGGGACTGCGCCCCGCATCTGCGCTATCCGGTCGGACTGCGGAACTTCACCATTCCGGACTGGCTCGACGCGGGCCTCGACACCACTCCGGTCCAGGACGCCCTGGACCACGGTTGCCTGCTGGTGGGCACCCAGACATCGACGTTCCTGCACAGCAAGCTCACCATGGGGCTCCTGTCGGAGGGACGGCCCTGGATGACCGAGGGCGAGCGCGGGCTCATCGCGCGGTACCTGCCGTGGACGCGGATCCTCTCCGAGCGCAGGACCGACCGCGAGGGACAGCAGGTCGACCTGGTGCCGTTCGTGCTGAAGAACCGCGAGCGGCTGGTACTCAAGGCCGCGCTCGGGGAGAGCGGACAACAGGTGATCATCGGCCGCGAAGCCGAACAGGCCGCGTGGGAGTCGGCCGTCGGTGAGGCCGTCCAGGGCCGCACCAGCGTGGTGCAGGAGTTCGTGGAGCCGGGGACCTGCCGGGTATCGCTGATCGCCGACGGGGTCGACGAGCCGTACGACGCCGATGTCGCGCCGGTGCTGGGGCCCCTGATATTCGGTGGCCGGCCGGCCGGGCTGTTCTGCCGGTTCTTCGGCGACGGCTCCGCCGGGATCGTCAGTGTCCGGGGCGGAACGAGCAGCTCCGACAACGTGATGGTGGCGATCTGACCGCAGCACCGCTCACGCCCAGCCCCGCGTACCACTGCGCCCGCCCGCGCCGCCCCTGATCGAGTGACATCACCGGAGAGATGCCGCACATGACCCTGCGTCACGTCAAGGACAACGAGTACGTCGAGGAGCACGGCGGGGACTACGAGGACTTCGAACCGGGCATGGTGATCCGGCACTGGCCGGGCCGTACCCTCTCCGAGGCCGACAACACCTGGCTGACCCTGCTGACGATGAATCAGCACCCGCTCCACTTCGACCAGCACTACGGCGCCGGCGCCGAGTACGGAAGGGTCCTGGTGAACAGCGGCATCACGCTGTGCCTGGTCGGCGGGATGACCGTGCAGGCGCTGTCGGCGCGGGCGGTGGCCAACCTGGGCTGGGACCGGGTCCGTCTGAAGAGCCCCGTCTTCGTCGGCGACACCCTCTACGCGACGAGCCGCATCCTCGACAAGCGGCTGTCCCGGTCCCGGCCGGGGCAGGGCATCATCACGGTGGAGACGACCGGCACCAAGTCGACGGGGGAGACCGTCATCGTCTTCGAGCGGTCCTTCATGGTCCGCTGCCGGGAGCTGCCCGACCCACCGACGGGCCAGGACCCCGAGGGCCCGACCGCCGCTGTCGAAGGAGGCCCGCCCGCGTAGCGCACGGAACCGCAGGCCCCGTACCCGCGACCCGGGCCCGTTCCGTTCCTGGGCGCCCGCCCGGCCGCCCAGGAACTGCGACCCGCGTGCCCCGCGGCTACGCTCGAACGATGGAAGACAGCGGAGCCGGCTCCGGGCCGCCGCCGAACGACGCCGACGCCCAGGACCCTGCGGTACAGGCCCGGCTCGTCGCCCTGGTGGAGGAGTGGTCCGCCGCGATCGTCTCGAACGACGTGCCGCGGATCAGGGCCTTCATGGCGGACGACTGGGTCATCGTCTCCGAGTCCGGCATCACGGACCGGGACGCGTTCCTCGGCCACGTCGCGTCCGGCGACCTGACCCACTCGGCGATGCGGGCCATCAGCCCTTCGAGGATCCGCGTCCACCAGGACACCGCCACGGTCACCGCACGGATGACGAACACGGCCCACTACGGTGGCCGCCGCTTCGACGCCGACGAATGGGTCACGGACGTCTTCGTCCGGCGGGACGGCCGCTGGCTGTGCGTGCTCACCCACATCACCTCCGCCGCCCCGACGGACCCTCCGTCCGACGCATGAGCCGGACGCCCGGCTCCGCGCACCGCGGGAAACGCCTCGGTTACCCGGCAGCGGCGGCCGTCTTCGCCATCGGTATGGCGGGCACCACGCTCCCCACACCGCTCTACGGCCTCTACCGGGAACAGCTCGGCTTCTCCGAGCTGATGGTGACCGTGGTGTTCGCCGTCTACGCCCTCGGAGTGATCGCCACCCTGCTGCTCGCCGGGAACGTCTCCGACGAAGCGGGGCGGCGACCCGTGCTCCTGGCCGCCCTGGGCTTCTCGGCGGCCAGTGCCTTCTGTTTCCTCTTCGAGGGCGGGCTCCCCGCCCTCTTCGCCGGACGTCTGCTCTCCGGGTTCGCCGCCGGACTGCTGAGCGGCGCGGCGACGGTCACCGTGATGGAACTGGCCCCGCCGGGACGCGCGGCCCGGGCGGGGCTCGCCGCGACCGCCGCGAACATGGGCGGCCTGGGGTGCGGCCCGCTGCTGTCCGGGCTGCTCGCCGAGTACGCCCCCTGGCCCCTGCGGCTGCCCTTCGCCGTACACCTGGCGCTGATCGCCGTGGCCGCCGTACTGACCTGGTTCCTTCCCGAGACGGTCGCTTCCGCCCGGGTACGGGAAGTGCGGCTGCGGCCCCAGGGCCTGGCCGTCCCGCCCGCGATGCGCGGCGTGTTCGCCACCTCGGCGCTGGCCGCCTTCGCCGGGTTCTCCCTGCTGGGCCTCTTCACCGCGGTAGCCCCCGCGTTCGTGGCCGAGACGCTCGACGTACACAACCTGGCCCTGACGGGACTCGTCGTCTTCTCCGTCTTCCTCGCCTCGACGGCCGGGCAGGCCCTCATGGGGCGGGCCGGCGAACGGCGGGCCCTGCCCGGCGGCTGCTTCGTCCTGGTCGGGGGCCTTCTCCTGGTGGGCGCCTCGTTGCTCTTCACCTCGCTTCCCCTGCTCATCGCCGGTGCGCTGTGCGGCGGCCTCGGCCAGGGGCTCGCGTTCCGGGGCGCGGTGACGGCGATCAGCGCCGCCGCGCCGGCCGAACACCGGGCCGCGACCGTGTCCGCCTTCTTCGTCATCGCCTACCTCGGCATCTCCCTGCCCGTGGTCGGCGTCGGCGCCCTCACCCTGGGCATCGGACTCAGGAACGCCGGACTGACCTTCGCCGGCTGTGTCCTGGCGCTCGCCCTCGGCGTCGGCCTGTACCTGGCGCGCAGGCCTCCCGCACCCCGGTGATGTACCCGGGGCAGCCCCGGCCGACGTACCGGAAAACCCTTGCCGTGCCCCCCGATCACGGTGCGAGACTGGCTCCGTGGACACAGCGACGCGCTTGCGGCAGACGGTCGTCTCCTGGGCCGCGGGCGACAGGGAGGCGCCCGCGCCCGCCGAGGCCGGGGCCGCCCGTGCGCTGGCGGCCGACCTGAGCCTGCGCACCGTGGTGCTCGTCGAGGGCGTCAGCGACCGGGCGGCGGTCGAGGCCCTCGCCGAACGCCAGGGGCGCACCCTGAGCGCCGAGGGCGTCGTGGTCGTGCCGCTCGGGGGCGCCACCAGCGTCACCCGCTATCTGCGCCTGCTGGGGCCCGACGGGCTCGACACCCGGCCCGCCGGTCTGTGCGACGCGGCGGAGGAGCGCTTCTTCGTCCAGGGCCTGGAGCGGACCGGCTTCGGCACCGCCCGGACCCCCGACGAACTGGCGGCGCTGGGCTTCTTCACCTGCCGCGCCGACCTGGAGGACGAGCTGATCCGGGCGCTCGGCACCGACGGCGTCCAGCAGGTCATCGACGACCAGGGAGACCTGCGCACCTTCCGGATCTTCCAACGCCAGCCCGCCCAGCGGGAGCGGACGGTCGAGGCGCAGTTGCGGCGTTTCATGGGGACCATCGGCGGCAGAAAGGAGCACTACGCGCGAGCGCTCACGGACGCACTGGACCTCGCACGCCTGCCGGAACCGCTGGACGGCCTCCTTTCCCACGTCTGACCGAGGGAGTTGCTGACCACCCTTCCCGGGGAAACGCCAGAGCCGCGCGGACGACGACGACCGCGCGGCTCCGGAACCGGGACAGCTCCGCGCTCACCCCTCGCGCCGCGACCGCCAGAGCAGCCAGATGAAGTACGGGGCGCCGATCACGGCCGTCAGCAGTCCGACCGGGATCTGCGCCGGGGCGATGATCGCCCGGCCGACCAGGTCCGACACGACCACCAGCAGCGCGCCGAGCAGCGCGCTCACCGGTATCACCCGCACATGACCGCGGCCCACCAGTGCACGTGCCGCGTGCGGGGCGACGAGGCCGACGAATCCGATCACGCCGACCGCCGCCACGGCTCCCGCCGTCAACAGGACGGCCAGACTCAGCAGCGCCAGCCGGGTGGCGCCGATCCGTACACCGAGCAGGGCGGGTGTCTCGTCGTCCAGCCCGATCAGGTCCAGCTCGCGGCGCAGCAACGCCAGGACGGGCAGCGCGACGACCAGACCCAAGAGCACCGGGATCAGCTCGGGGAACGTCCGCCCGTACGTCGAACCGCCGAGCCAGGCCAGCGCCTTCGTCTCGTTGTGCGGGTCGGTGAGCACGATCAGCAGACTCACGAACGCGCCCGCACCGGCCTGGACGCCGATGCCGATGAGGACCAGGCGGTTCTGTTCCAGCCCGCGGCGTGCGGCGAGACCGAACACCAGCGCCGCGGCGGCCGTCGCACCGGCCAGCGCGGAGCCGCCGATCAGCCAGAAGCTCGCCAGCGGAACGACGGTGAGGACGGCGACCGCCCCGACCCCCGCACCGCTGACAACGCCGAGGACACCCGGCTCCGCCAGCGGATTGCGCGACACCGCCTGGACGACGGCACCCGCGACGGCCAGCGCCGCACCGGCCAGCAGGGCCGCGGCGACCCGGGGGACTCGCGTGTCGAGGACGTAGCCGACGAACTGCCCCGCCCGGCCGGTGAGCCAGTTGCCCACATCGCCCAGGAGCAGCGTCGCGTCGCCGAAGAGTGTCGCCGCCACCACCGCGCCGAGCAGCCCCACGACCGTCGCCACCAGCGTGAGGACGAACGCCCGCCGGCTGCGCAGCCGGGCGAACGCCGTCGAGCCGCTGTCCGTGCCCATGTCGCGCGACCGGTAGGCCAGGACGATCAGGACGAGCGCGCCGAAGCAGGTCGTGACGATGCCGGTGGGCACCTCGGCACCCGCCTGGGCGCCGAACACCGCGCGCAGAGCGACGTCCGCGCCGAGCACGACCAGCACACCCGCGAGCGCCGACGTGGGGATGAACGCGTGGTGCCGGACCAGGCCCGGGATCCAGGTGCTGAGCAGCCGGACCACGGCGGGCGCGCACAGGCCGACGAAGCCGACCGGCCCCGCGACCGCCACGGACACCGCCGCCAGCAGCACCGCGAGGACGACGGCGGTGCTGCGCGTCAGCCGGGGGCTCACACCGACGACCGCGGCGCCGTCGTCGCCGAGGGCGAGGATGTCCAGCCGCCTGCCGAGCAGCATCAGTCCGGCGAACGCCACGAGCGCGACCGGGGCGAGCCGGTCGATGGACTGCATGCCGATCTGGGCGAGTGAACCATTGCCCCAGGCGAACAGCCCGGTCGTCTGCTGGGAGCGCAGGAGCAGCAGCATCCCGCTCAGCCCGGACAGGGCGAGGGTGAGCGCCGAACCCGCCAGCACCAGCCGGATCGGTCCGGCCCCCGCCCGGGAGAGGCCGAGGACGACGCCCGCCGCCAGCAGCCCGCCGAGGAACGCCGTGGCCCCGGCCGGCAGCGCGGGCAGCGTGATGCCGAACGCGGCGACGGCGACCACCGCGAGGTACGCGCCCGCGTTGACGGCGAGCGTGTCGGGGGAGGCCAGCATGTTGCGCGACACCGACTGGAGGGCCGCGCCCGCCGCGCCGAGCGCGCAGCCGACGAGGAGCCCTGCGGCGAGCCGGGGCAGCCGGGAGTCCAGGACGACGGCTGCCGTCTGCTCGTCGGCGGTCCGGTCGGAGGCGGCCCCGGTGGCCAACTGCCAGAGCGTGTGCAGATCGACGGCGGCGGTGCCCTGGCCCACGTGCACGATCGCGAGTGCGGCCAGCGCGACGATCCCCGCGATCGCGAGGAGGAACATCCGGCCGCGACGGGCCGGCGGGCCGGCCGTCACCGGGGACGTGGCCCCGGCCGGACCGGCCGCGCCCGCCCCCGTCTTCACGGGGGCGGGCGGGGCGGTTGTGGTGCGTGTGCTCATCGTCAGGCGGTCAGCGCGCCGACGAGGGCGTCGATGTACTCACGCATCGACGCGGTGGAGCCGAACATCCAGATGCCGTCGGGCAGCCGGTGGACCTCGTCGTCCTTGACGAACGGGAGAGACTTCCACACCGCGTTGTCCTTGAGGCCGTCGGCGAACGGGTCGCCTCCGTCGGAGTCGTTGGCGATGTACGCGAACCGCGCGTCGCCGATCTTCGTGAGGCCCTCGACATCGGTCGCCGCCAGGCCGTAGGCCGCGTCGCCCTTCAGCTTCCACGGGTCGACGAGGCCGAGTTCGGTGTTCACGTCGGAGAGCAGCGAGCCCTTGACGTACGGGCGGACGGAGACCTGGTTGCCCTCCTGCCAGCCGTCGGCGAAGGCGACCTTCTCGCCGTCGAGACCGGCGTCCGCGAGCTTCTTCCTCCCGTCGGCGACCGCCTTGCGGAAAGAGTCGACCTCGGACTCGGCCTTGTCCTCGTTGCCGGTGGCCTTGCCGATGAGTTCGACGGTGTCGACCATCTGGTCGATCTGCCGGCTCGCGTCGGCCGAGCGCACCACGGCGACCGGAGCGGCCTTGGACAGCTGCGCGATGGCGGAGTCGGACAGGTCGGTGGTGGCGATGATCAGGTCGGGCTTGAGGCCGGCGACGGTGGCGACGCTGGGCTCGCCCCGGGTGCCTATGTCCTTGACGCCCTTGGTGAGCGGCGCGGCGGTGTTGTACGCGGTGTAGCCCTTGACGTCGGCCACGCCGACCGGCTGGACGCCGAGGGTCACGAGCGACTCGACGACGTTCCACTCGGTGCCGACGACGCGCGTCGCCGGCCCGTCGAGCGTGATCTTCTTGCCGCGGGAGTCCGTGATCGTCACCGCGCCGTCCCCCGCGGACTCCTTCTTCGGCGCCTCGGTGGTGCCGCAGGCCGTGAGGGCGAGGGCGGCCGCGGCGGCGAGGACGGGCCACGTCAGGTGCTGGTTCTTCATGAGGGTGTTCAGGGCCTTTCGGAACGAAGGTGGTGGCGGCCGACCGCACGGGTGCGCGGGATGCCGGTGGAGGAGTCGGGTTCGACGTCGATGCGGATGCCGTACGCGTCGCTGAGTCGCTCGGGGGCGTACACCTCCGTGGGCGTGCCCGCGGCGACGATCCGCCCGGACGAGAGGAGGACGACCTGGTCGGCCACGGCGGCGGCCTGGTCCAGGTCGTGCAGCACGACCCCGACGGTGACGCCGTGGGTGTCGGCGAGGTCGCGGACGAGGTCGAGGATCTCGACCTGGTAGCGCAGGTCGAGATAGGTGGTCGGCTCGTCGAGGAGGAGGACGTCGGTGTTCTGGGCCAGGCAGCAGGCGAACCAGACACGCTGCAACTGCCCGCCGGACAGGCTCTCCACCCCGCGGTCGGCGAACTCGGCGAGGTTCGTGACGGCCAGCGCGTGCTCGACCATCCGGGCGCCGTCCGGATCGGTTCCCCGGAGCCGGCCCCGGTAGGGGTGCCGGCCGAATCCGACCACGTCGCGCACGCTGAGGCCGGCCGGCGCGTTCCGGCTCTGCGCGAGCAGGGTGACCCGGCGGGCGAAGTCGGAGCGTGACAGGGCGAGGGCGTCGACAGGCGCGGCGTCCTCGGCCCCGGCCGCCACGGTCACACTGCCGACGCGGGCCTTGTGCAGCCGGGCCACGGCACGCAACAGGGTCGACTTCCCACTGCCGTTCGGCCCGATGAGCGCGGTGACGCGACCGCGCGGAAGCCGCAGGTCGGCCCCGTGCACGACGTCGGTACGGTCGTACGCGATCGTCATGTCGCGGGCTTCGAGGCCGGCATCGGGTTCGGGGCCCGCGAAGGCCGTGGCCGGGCCGGGCTCGGCGCCGGGGGGCGCGGCGGTGGCACCGGCAGCGGGCGCGGAGCGCCGACGCGGCGGTGGGTCTTCTCGGTCGAGGGCAGGAGCGATCACGGCTGTGAGGTTAGCCTAACCTAAATTGCCCTGGTCAAGCGGTATTCGGAATCGTGTCCTCCGCGTGACCCTCGGGTGGTTCACCTTCCGGTTGCTGGTCGCGGTCGGGAGCGGTTGACGCTCGCGGAAGGGTCCGGCGGTCCCGGGTGGCGGTACATTCTGGCCGAAGCGGAGGTGTGGCGCATCAATGGATGCTCGTGTATCCGCAGGTCAGGCGGTCGTTCTGTGCTGAACCGCCGCAGTTCGTCCATATGCTGGACGGCTCGCGCGAGG
The DNA here is from genome assembly GCF_040638385.1 of Streptomyces sp. NPDC026589. NCBI lineage: Bacteria > Bacillati > Actinomycetota > Actinomycetes > Kitasatosporales > Streptomycetaceae > Streptomyces > Streptomyces sp. NPDC026589. The sequence continues at coordinate 144,636 of NZ_JBEZYG010000008.1, read as the reverse complement.
TGCCTGAGCTGCCCGAATGACCATTCGGTCGGCTCGAACGCTCGTCTGCGGCTGGAAGCGGGCCGTCGGCGTGCGCCTACTTTCCGCATACGTAAGACTCCTGACCGCAATCAGGCACACGACCAAGGAGTCTTCACTCATGCGACGCAACCCTCACGCGATCTTCGCAACCGTCACGGCGGGCACCCTTCTGCTCGGCGGATTCGCGACCGCCACCGCCCAGGCCGCGCCGACGGGGGCGGAGAGCCTCTACGCGCCCTCGGCGCTCGTCCTCACCGTGGCCCGCGGCGAGGACCCGCTGACCGCCACCGTCGAGCGGGCCGTGACGCTCACCTGCGCCCCCACCGCCGAGGGAACGCACCCCACTCCCGCTGCGGCCTGCAAGGAACTGGCCGCGGTCCAGGGGAAGTTCTCCGAGCTGACCGCCGGACCGTCGAACCGGACCTGTACCCGACAGTGGGACCCGATCGTCGTGACCGCCCACGGCGTCTGGCAGGGCGAGCGGGTCCAGTTCAGCACCGCCTACGGCAATGCCTGCGAGATGGCGGGCAGCATGAACGACAACGCCGTATTCGCCTTCTGATCCACCAGGGCGCGCCGACGTCCGGGCGACGGAGCAGGACTCCGTACCGCCCGACCGTCCCGGCGTGCTACCTGCCCGCCGTGGATCCGGTGTACGGCAGCAGGGCCATCTCGCGGGCGTTCTTGATGGCCGCGGCCATCTGCCTCTGCTGCCGGGCGCTGATCCGGGTGACCCGGCGGCTGCGGATCTTCCCTCGGTCGGAGATGAACCTCCGCAGCAGATCGGTGTCCTTGTAGTCGATGTACGTGATCCTGGCGGCGTCCAGGGGGTTCGGCCGGTTCTTGAGCGGCTTGCGGGGGTCCTGCTGACGTGCCATGGGGCTTCCTTCGTGCTCGGTGTGCGGTCGGTGGTCGTTCGGCTCGCGGGGTACGGGAGGACGGGGGACGGGACGTCAGTGCACCGGGTCGAGGAGCGCGTCGAACGCGGCGGGCAGGCTTTTCCAGGTCTCCCGGCCGGAGCCGTACTCCTCGTCCGTGAGCAGGCAGGAGTCCAGCAGGCCGGTCAGGCCGTCGCGGTCGAGGCCGGGGGAGACGAAGACCAGGTGCTGGCAGCAGTCGCCGTGCTCCGGGTGCCAGTCCAGCGCGGCGGCCGCCCGTCGGTAGGGCGGCACCATGGACCAGGCGGCGTCCGGGAGCGAGGCGAGCCAGGGGCCGGTGTTCTCCACGCAGAGCGCGCCGCCCGCGGCATCCCAGGAGAGCAGGGTGTCGGGTCGGTCGGCGAGCCAGAACCGGCCCCGGCTGCGGGCCGCCGCGCAGCTCAGGTCCTCCAGCGCGTCGAGCAGGCGCTCGGGGTGGAAGGGGCGGTGCCGCCGCCAGACGAGCGTGCCCACCCCGGCCTCGTCGGCCTCCTGCGGAAGCAGCGCACAGGCCGGGTGCTGGCCCGCGTCCGCCGCCTCCACATCGAATCCCGCGAAGGCGAGCCGGGCCAACTCGGCCGACCCGGAGGCGGCCTGGCGGGCCGTCGGGTTCAGCTGCCGGATCAGGGCGCGGTCCTCGTCGTCGGCCGCCGGGCTCGGCACCACGGCCAGTACGGGTGCGTACTCCACCTGCCGGGCCCAGGTGTCGCCGATGGTCCGCCGGTCGGCCGGAGCCGCCGCGAGACCGGCCTCGGCCAGATCGTCGCCGTTGGAGAGGCAGGGCAGGACCAGAGTGGGGTCGACCGCCGCGAACACGTTGGTGACCTCGGCGGCGGTGGTGTGCGCGGCGATCACCTCGGCCATGGACTTCGGCTCGACGGAGTCCCAGAGCTCCAGGACGGCGAGGCGGGTCCGTCCGTCCCCCGCGAGGCGTTCGAGTTCGGGGACGAGGTCCTCGCGCAGCGCGCAGCAGGCGCACGCGTTCACCAGCGGGGTCTCGCCGGAATCCAGCTCGCCGCCGGAATCCCGCAGGGAGCGACGTACGGTCCCGCCGGTGGCCGTGGACAGGTCGTGGTGCAGCGCGACGCTGTACGGGATGTCCCGCAGCAGCCCTTCCACCACTTCGCGGCGGGCCTCGGAGTGCAGGCCGCAGACGATGACGACAGGCAGTTTCGTGCGGTGCTCGCTCACCGGGCCTCACCACGCCCGTAGCGGCGTTCGAAGCGCTCGACGCGTCCGGCGGTGTCCAGCACGCGGGCGGTGCCGGTGTAGAAGGGGTGGCTCGCGGAGGAGATCTCCACGTCGACCACCGGGTAGGTGTTGCCGTCCTCCCAGGTGACGGTGCGGTCGCTGGTCATGGTCGAGCGGGTCAGGAACGCGAAGTCGGCGGCCTTGTCGCGGAAGACGACGGGGCCGTAGGAGGGGTGGATTCCGGGCTTCATGAAGGTGTCCTAGGGGTCGGGTCCGGGGCGTGTGCGGAAGAGCGGCCGAGCCTTTCCGGCCTCAGCGCTCCTCGCGGAAGTCGACGTGGCGTCGGGCGACCGGGTCGTACTTGCGCAGCACCATCCGGTCGGGGTCGTTCCGCCGGTTCTTGCGGGTGACGTAGGTGTAGCCGGTCCCCGCCGTGGAGCGGAGCTTGATGACCGGGCGTACTTCGTTGCGAGCCATGGGCGCTACTATATGGCAATGGTTTCCATTTTCAATAATGGATGCGTCGAAGGAGAGGCAGGTAACCTCATGTCCGCCCACTGTCAACTGACCGGCTCCAAGCCGGGATTCGGCAACGACATCTCCCACTCGCACCGCCGGACATCCCGACGGTTCGACCCGAACATCCAGCGCAAGCGGTACTGGCTGCCCGGCGAGGGCCGCTATGCGCGCCTCACGCTGAGCGCTCGGGCCATCAAGACCGTCGACCGCGTCGGCGTCGAGGCCGCGGTCGCGCGCATCCGTGCGCGGGGCGGGAAGGTCTGATGGCGAAGAAGAGCGAGATCGCGCGGAACGACCGGCGCCGGGAGACCGTCGACCGCTACGCCGCCCGCAGGGCCGAGCTGAAGGAGATCATCCGCCGACCCGGTACGCCGGAGCGCGAACGGAGCGCTGCCGTCGAGGAGTTGCGGCGTCAGCCGCGTGACGCCAGTGCCACGCGGGTGCGTAACCGCGACAGCGTCGACGGCAGGCCCCGGGGGTATCTGCGCAGGTTCGGGCTCTCCCGGATCCGGCTGCGTGAGCAGGCCCACGCGGGGTTCCTGCCGGGGGTGACCAAGTCGTCCTGGTGAGGATGGTCTGAGCGCGGGGGCGCGGGTGGTGGTTCGGCGGTCGCGCCGCGCCACCACCCGCGACGCGTTCCTCAGCGGCCGACCGGGTCGGCTTCCGCCCCGTCCCCGGGGGTGAGCAGGGCGAGGTGGCCGCCGTCGTTCAGAGGGGTCGGGACGGTCAGGGTCGTGAGCAGGTCCGCCCGGTCCGCGTCGAAGACGTGGACCTCGCCATGGCCTCCCCGGCTGACCGCGACCAGGCCCCCGCCGGGTGAGGCGGCGACGGCCCGCCGCTGCACGCCGTCCCAGGGGGTCCCGCCGCGCCGTGGCGCCCCGGACATGGCGGGCAGGGGCAGGCGCGCGGCGACCTCCGGGCGGGCTCCGGCGACCGAGGGGGCGGTGAGCAGGACGAGTTCGTCGCCGTCCGGGTGGACACGGGTGTACGCGATGTGGCGGGCGGTCACCGCGAGCCGGAAGGCCAGCCCGCGCCCCAGGTCCAGCCGGCCCGTGACGCCGGTGTCGAGGTGGTGCCACCAGGCGTCGTTGGACCAGTCCGGCCACTGCCCGGGGTCGCTCGGTCCGCCGCGCACGCAGGACCAGAGCGTCCGCCGCACGGGGTCGAGCCGCAGGTAGTATCCGCGCCCGCCGGAGCGCCCGTCGGCGGACCAGAGCAGGGGGGCCTCGCTGACGAGGCCGTCCCCCTCCCGCCGGGCGCGATGCACCCCCGACCCCGCGGCGGCGAACACCCGGCCGGTGAGCGGGTCGTGCGCGTCGCCGTGCCCGTCGTCGTCCGGCAGGGCGATCCGCCGGACCGGGATCGCCGGAGGGCATGCGGGGGCCGAGCGCATCAGGTCGCGGTGCCGGTGGACCAGTAGCTCGCCCGGCTCCCGGTGGCGCAGCACCACGAGCGAGGCCGGCCCGCCGAGGACCGTGACCCCCGGCTCGCCCGTCCGGCCGCGTACGCGTACGGCGACGGCGCCGTCCGGTGCGTCGAGGTCGACGGCCGTCAGAAGCCCCGTCCAGGCCTCCTCGTTGCGGCCGAGGCCGGTGGTCACCGCGAGGTGCCGCCCTTTTGGGTCGGCCGCGAGGTGTTCGGCGGGGACCGCGACCGGTATGCGCCGCCGGACCAGCGGCCGGCCGGCGCCGGGGCCGTAGGGGTCGAGGACCAGCAGCTCGCCCGCCCGGTCGTCCACGCAGGCGGTGAGGCCGTCCGGCAGCGCGAGGAACCCCGCGTGCTCGGCGAGGTGCCGGTGGTTCAGCTCGGCGCGCTCCGTGCCGCCCGGGAGGTCCAACAGGCTGATCCGGCCGGCGACATGGTCGGAGACCAGTAGGCGCGGCGGTGCGTGGGTCGAGGGGTGCGGGGACTGCGGCATGGCGAACTCCTGCGGTCGGCGGGGTCGTGGGGGCGGCGGGGGCCGGTGGGTTCCGGCGAGAACCGGATGAGAACCCGGCACTTTATTGGAAATGATAATCATGTGTATGGTTTCCGCTTGTGGCGGGGATCGCTTCCCGGGGCTCCGCCGCCTTCTCTGCCGCATCCCCGGGACCGCACAGGAACGTTGAGGGACCGTCGATGCCACGAACCGCGCTGAGAGTCCGCCGCTGGGCCGCGATCGCCGTACTGGGAGGTCTGCTGGCCGGCTGCGGAACCGGGGAGGCCGACACCGGGGGACCGGCCGTCGCTCCGGAGAACGGGTCCGGCGCCCGCACGACCACGGAGGTGCGGCCCATCGAGGCGGCCACCCGGATCACCGACGCCAAGGGCGTCACGGTCGCCCTGCCGAAGCCGCCGGAGAAGATCGTCTGCCTGGTCGCCCTCTGCGACGACATCCTCGTCGAGCTGGGCATGACCCCCGCCGCCACCAACTCCCAGGTGCTGGCGCACCCGAAGTTCCTGGGCGAGAAGGAGGCCGCGGAGATACCGGTGGTGCCCGGCGGCTTCCTCAGCCCCGAGGTCGAGGCGATCCTGTCCCACCGGCCCGACCTGGTGATCGGCCTGGAGGACACGCACGGCAAGCTGGCCCCCGCGCTGAAGGGCGCCACGACGTTCTGGCCGGTCCAGCCCGGATCCTGGCAGGACAGCGTCGGCTACCTGCGGGACCTGGCCGCGCTCACCGGCCGCACCGAGCAGGGCGAGAAGGCGGAGAAGACCTTCCGCACCCGCCTGGCGCAGGCGGAGCAGAGGAAGAGCGACAAGACCGCGCTGATCGTCTACGGCAGCGACGAGAACTTCGGCGTGGCCACCCCGGAGTCCGACGTGGCGGCCGGGCTGTTCCCGAAGATCTCCCACTACCCCTGGAAGAGCCGGGGCGTCGACGGCAGTTACAGCCTGGAGGAGATCCTCGCCCGGGACGTCGACGTCCTGTTCGTGGAAACGCTGTCGTTCGGCGCCCCCGACGGCAAGCTCTCCGACAAGCTGGCGAAGAACCCCCTCTGGTCACGCATCCCCGCCGTGCGGAACGGCAAGGTCATCGAGGTCGACTCCGAGGTGTGGGCCAAGGGGCGCGGCACCCGCTCCCTGGGCGTCGTCCTCGACGAGGCGACGGCCGCACTGCGGTGAGGCGGTTGCCCGTTGCGCCGCTCTGCCTGGGCGCGGCGGCCCTGGCGGGCGCGGTCTGCGCGCTCAGCCTCGGCACGCCGTACGTCCCGCCCGCCAGGCTCCCGGCCACGCTGGGGGCCGACGGGCTCGCGGGGCTCGTCGTCACCGAACTACGGCTGCCCCGCATGGTGCTGGCGCTGATCGCCGGGGCCTGCCTGGGCGCGGCCGGCCTCGTTCTCCAGGAGGCCCTGCGCAATCCGCTGGCCGTCCCCGAGATGCTGGGAGTCTCCTCCGGGGCCGCCCTGGGCGTCGCCGCACCGCTGGTCCTGGCCCTGGCAGTCCCCCTCGGACTGCAACCGTTCCTCGCCCTGGCCGGGGCCGCTCTCGGTGGTCTGCTCACTCTGGTCGCCGCCGGATTCGGGCGGAGCCCCTCGGCCGTCCTGCTGACCGGAGCCGCCGTCGCCGCCGCGCTCCAGGCGGCACTGCTGGTGCTCATGGTGATGGCCGACCAGCTCGATCTCCAGCTCATCTACCGCTATCTGCTGGGCAGTCTGTCCGCCCGCACCTGGGACGACGTCACCGGTCTGCTGCCCTGGCTCGCCGTGGCCGTCCCGGCGCTGGTGCTGTGCGTGCCGGTGCTCGGTGTGCTGCGCCTCGGCGACGACGACGCCCGTGCGCTGGGCGTACGCGTCGAACGCGCGCGGGTCGCCGCGCTGGGCATCGCCGTCGTCCTCATCGCCCCCGTCGTCGCGGTCTGCGGACCGGTGGCCTGGGTCGGCTTCCTCGCCCCCCACCTCGCCCGCCGGCTCCGCCCGGACGGCGGCGCGGCCGGGTGGCTCGTCCGGTCCGCCGCGTGCGGCGCGATCGTCGTGCTCTGTGCCGATCAGCCGGCCCGGCTGGCGCTCGCCCCGGTCGAGACCCCCGTCGGCGCGTGGACCGCCCTGGTCGGGGTGCCGGTCGGGGTCGTGCTGCTGAAGCGGGGGAGACGGCCCGCCCGGGACCGGGGGCCCGTGCTTCCGTCCCTGCCGGGGACTCCGCCGGACCTGCCCGCTCCCGTCCTGCGGAAGGCGGAACGATGACACTCATCGACACCGTGCCCGGATCGTCCCGCCGGATTCTGCGCGCACCGGGCGTCCGGATGGGCGGCCTGGCGCTGCTCGTCGCCGCGGTGGCCTGCGCCGATCTGTTCGCCGGCCGGGGCGTCACTCCCGATGGCGTCCGGGCCGTGCTGCTCGGCGGCGGTGACGACCCCACCGCCGAGCACATCGTGCTCCAACTGCGGTTGCCCCGGCTGCTGGTGGCCCTGGTCGCCGGGGCGTGCCTCGGGGTGGCCGGGCTCGTGCTCCAGTCGGCCCTGCGCAACCCGCTGGCCGGGCCCGAGGTCACCGGCGTCACCCCCGGTGCGGTGCTCGGCGCGGTCGCCGCGACCGGCCTCGGCCTCGCGGGCTGGGAATCCCCCACGGCCGTGGTCGTGGCGGCCTGTCTGGGCGGCTTCGCCGGGGCGGGGCTGCTGTGGCTGCTCGCAGGGCGGGACCGGGGCGACCCGGAACAGACAGCCGTCTACGGGGTCCTCGTGTCGGCGGTGCTCGCCGGGCTCACCGCCGTCGTCCTTCTGGTGGCGCCCGGCGAACTCGGCAGCGTCGTCCAGTGGTTGATCGGCTCCACCGAGGGCCGGGTCTGGCAGCACTGGAATCTGCTCTGGCCGTGGGCCGCCTTCTGGGGCGCGGCGGCCTGGCTGCTCGCCGGGCCGCTGACCTTGTTGCGCTGCGGCGACGAACAGGCCTCCGCCGCGGGCCTGGCCACCGGCCGGGGCCGGGGAGCGGCGCTCGTGTGCGCCGTCGCGCTGACGGCCGGCGCCGTGTCGGCCGTGGGGGCGCTCGGCTTCGTGGGTCTGCTGGTGCCCCATCTGGCGCTGGCCGTCTTCGGGGCCGATCTGCGCATCACCCTTCCCGGTGCCGCGCTGCTCGGCGCGGCGGTGGTGTGCGGGGCGGACGCCGCCGCCCAGCTGCTGTCCCGGCTGCTGGCCACCGCGCTCGAAACGGACCGGCTGACCCTGCCGGTCGGCGCCCTGACCACCTTCGTGGGGGCGGGGCTGCTGATGGTCGTGGCGCGACGACGGGCGGACGAGCGATGACGGAGAGCCGTACGCGGACGGGACGCGTCGATGGCGGCGTCGGCGTCGGCGTCGACACCGGCATCGGCATCGGCGCCGGCGTCAACGGAAGTGGAGGACAGAGGATGAGGAGGGTGACATGCCGGAAGGCCTGACCGGACAAGTGGAGCCGAGCCCGGTGGAGGCGGCCGGGCCGGAAGCGGAACCGAGGGTGATGCCCGGCCCCGAGGTCGTCCGGGCGGAGGGGCTGACCTTCGGCTACCCAGGACGCATGGTCCTGCGCGGGGTGGACCTGAGCGTCCGCACCGGCGAACTGGTCGCGCTGATCGGGCTGAACGGCTGCGGCAAGAGCACCTTCCTCAAGCTCGCCGCCGGACTGCTCACCCCGAGCGGCGGGCGCGTCCTGCTCGAAGGCGACGACGTGGCGCGGCTGCCCCGCCGCACCGCCGCCCGGCGCGTCGCCCTGCTCCATCAGTCGGCGCCCGCCGTACCGGGACTGACCGTGCGCCAACTCGTGCGTCAGGGACGCTACGCCGCCCGGGGTCCGCTCGGGATGCTGCGGGAGGGGGACGACGCGGTGACGTCGCGGGCGCTCGCGGACGTCGGCGTCACCGCCTGGGCCGACCGGCCCGTGGACGCGCTGTCCGGAGGCGAACGCCAGCGGGTCCGGCTGGCCATGGCGCTGGCCCAGGACGCCCGCGTGCTCTTCCTGGACGAGCCGACCACCTATCTCGATCTGCGGCACCAGCTGGAGGTGCTCCAGACGGTCGTACGGCTCCGCGCGGAGCGCCGACTGACGGTGGTGATGGTGCTGCACGACCTCAACCACGCCGCGCGGTTCGCCGATCGGATCGTCGCGCTGCGCGAGGGCCGCGTCGCCGCCGACGGGCCTCCGGCCGAGGTGGTCACCCGGGGTCTGCTGGCCGAAGTCCTCGGCGTGGAGGGCCGGGTGGGGGCCGACAGCGAGGGCGGGTGGCCCGTCTGTTACCCAGATCACCCTCTCGATCCGCTCCAGCTATTGCGGAATGAAAATCATATTCATTAGTGTCTGTGCTGCGGCACGCACCGACGCCGCGACCGAAACACCTATCCGATCCTTCCGAATGGAGATTCAACTCATGGAGAACAACAAGGTGTTCAGCCCGATCGCCGACCAGGGCCAGCTCGCGCACCTCTCCGCCACCCACTCGAACGCCCTCGTCGAGAACCCCTTCGACGACGCCGTCGAGGCCGACACCGCGACCGAGAAGTAAGCGACGCCTGCCGCTGACGGCAGGTTCCCCGCGTGGTGCGGGGGCGGGCCCGCCCGGTGACATCCCGGGCGGGCCCGCCCCGTTCAGCCCCCGAACGTCCCGTCCCCGCTTACCGCTTTTCCGCTTCGGAGGATTCCGTGACCCGCAGTCGACTCGCTCCCGGCACCGGGATCGTCACCGTCCCCGGTGAAGCCCCCGTGCTCCGGACCTCCGGAGGGGAGTTCCTGCGCATCCACACCGGCGGTGTCGCCGGCGAGGCCCTGGTGCGCCGGCTGGCGGGGGAGGAGGCGCCGGACCAGGACGAGCCGGACGGGAGCGGGCACGCCGCCGAACTCACCCGGATCGTCGAGGCGTTCGAGGCGGACGGGCATGCGCTGTCCTCCCCGCCCCGGGCCCGGCTCGCCGGCCGCACCGTCCATGTCCTCGGCGCCCCCGTGCTCGCCGAGCCGCTGGCACGCTGCGCAGGAGCGGAAGGCGCCGAGATCCACCGGATCACTCCGGACCGCGTGGCGGAGCTTGCCCGGGCGGCCCCGGACCACCGCACCGAAGGGCGCGTCGCCGTGGTGTGGTGCCTCGACTCGCCCGTGTCCGAAGGGCTCTGGGACACGGCGGACCTGCTGCCCGGGCGGCGCGTCGCCTGGCTGCGCTGCCACCGTGAGGGCGCCCACAGCTGGACCGAACCCCTCGCCGCGGCCCCGGGAGACGTCACCTCCCGTCACGTCAGGCTCCGCAGACTCGCGGCCACCCCCGCCCATCGCGAACTCGCCGCGTACTGGGCCGGGCACCGGACCCCCGACACCGGACCGCACCCCACCGAAGCCTCCGCCGCCCTGATCGCCGCGCTCCTCACCGCCGATCTGCTCGCCTGGGCCGAAGCCGAAGCCGAAGCCGAAGCCGAAGCCGAAGCCGAAGCCGAAGCCGAAGCCGAAGGGGTCGATGCCGGGGCGCGGGCCGATACCGGAGCCGAAACCGGGGCCCGGGCCCGGGCCGATGCGGCTACGAGCCGGGCGACCGTTCTCCCGGTGCGCCGTCGGCTGCGCCGGATCGACCTGCGCGATCTCACCTTCTCCGAGCACCCCGTGCTCCCCGTCCCGGACATCGCGCCCCTGCCCGCTCCGGCGCCGACGCGCGCCGGGGCCGGGGTTGGGCCCGGGGCAGCCAAGGCGCGCCGGTGAACACCCGCACCGTGTACGTCCCCACGCCGGACGGCACCGCGCTCGCCACCGACGTATGCCTCCCGGACGGCAACCGCCCCGTTCCCGCCGTCCTGATCAGAACCCCGTACGGGCGCGACGCCCACCGCGCCGAGCTGCGCGGCTGGGCGGCGCACGGATTCGCCGCCCTCGCCCAGGACGTTCGCGGCCGCCACGGCTCACCGGGGGAGTGGCACCCCTACCGGGGCCACGAGACGCTGGACGGCGCGGCCACCGTCGCCTGGACGCGCGCACAGGAGTGGAGCAACGGGGAGGTCGTCGCCGTCGGCGCCTCCTACGCCGCGTACTGCGCCCTCGTCACCGCACTCACCGCCCGCGACACCGCCCTTGACGCCGGCGGTGACGCAGCCTGCGATGCCGGACCCGACGTCGGCCCGGACGACCTCCAGCGCGACGGAGTCCCCGACGCCGTCATCGCCGCTGTCCCCGCGCTCGGGCTCGCCGAGACGGCGCGGGAGCCCGGGGGGCCTGAACGGCTGTGGGCCCGGGCCGGCTGGTGGGCGGCCCACGGCGACCGTCGCGACTCCGACCCGGACGCGCTGGCCCGCGCCCTGGCGGACGACCCCCGGCTGCTCGAACACCTCCCGGTCGCCCGCCTCGCGGAGCGGCTGGCCGAGGGCCTGGGGCGCGAACTGCCGTCCTGGCCCGGCCTCTGGGCCGGCCGACGGCGAGGCCGACTCGTCGCGCTGGGCCCCACCGCGCGTCTTCCGCTGCTCGCCGTCGGCGGCACCCGTGACCCCTTCGCCGACGACACCGTGGCACTGTGGCGCGGCTGGGGCGGACCGTCCCGCCTGCTGCTCGGGCCCTGGGGCCACCGTCTTACCGCCGACCCTGCCGTGCCGGCCCGCGCTCGCGTCAACCTCGGTTCGCTGTACGTACGGTGGGCACGCGCGGCGCTCGCCGGGCGGCTGGAGCCGACGCGGCACGGTGTCATCGCCCTCGGCGACAGCGGTCGCTGGCACAGCGCCCCCGGAGCGGCGATCACTCCCGACGCCACCCCGCCGGACCGGCCGGAGACGGAGTGCCGCTGGCCCTTCGGCTCGCCCACCGGTCTGCGGCTGCTCCACGGAGCCGAGTTCAGCGCCGACCCGGACCGCCCCGTGCGCTCCGACGACCTCGCCGTCCCGGCCGACAGCGACCGTGCCGACCGCTGCCTGCTCCTCTCGCCACCGCTTCCCCGCCCGCTCGACCTGGCGGGAGCCGCCGTCGCCCGGATCAACGTCACGGCCGACACGCCCAGTGCCGACTGGGCCGTACGCCTGACCGCCCTCGACCCGACCGGCCGCGCGGATCCGCTCGCTTTCGGCATCGTCCGCCGCACCGGCCCGCCCGGCGAGGCCGCGGATGTCACCGTGCCGCTCGGCACGCTGGGCCGCCGACTGCCCGCCGGGACCCGGTTGCGCGCGGAGATCGCCGGACACCACTTCCCCGCCCACGCCCGTAACCCGCACACCGGGGAGGACCCGGTCACCGCCACCCGGCTCGCCCCGTCCCGCCGCACCGTGAACCCCGGGGGAAGCGCCCTCCACCTGCCCGTCGTCGCCCGACGCCGCTACGTCGAGCCCGCACCGGAGATATGCCGTTGACCATGACCAGCGCCCTGCCCATCGAAGCCCTCGTCGATCCCGTCAGCGGGATCATCCGCGACGTCGCACCCGTCGAGCACCCCACCGGTGCGCCGCCCCGCTACACCGCGATGACCGCCGACGTCTCCGACGCCCGACGCCTCGGCGCCTGGCCCGCCGACCGCGTCTCGCTCGGCACCACGTTCGGTGACCCCCGGGGCGCCTGGATCGCCGCGGTGGCCGAGGCCGTCGAGCGCTACTGCGGCAACCGCCTCCCACCGCCCGGCCACCCCCAGGAGCCCCGCCGGGCCACCGCCGCCGAACTGACCGCCGAGGGCCACCGCGTCTACGGGCCCGGCGCCCTGCCGGCGTATGCCCCCTGGCAGTACGGTCGCCCGGGATTCCCGTACGCCGAACTCACCTCCGAAACCCCGGCGTTGTGGAGCCGGGCCGTCGAGAACGGGCGGCCGTGCTGGGCGCCCGTCGCGCTGACCCACCTCAACTGGCGGCAGGGCGAACTGCGTTCGCTGCCCCGCACCCACCACCTCAACTACGCGGGCATCGCCACCGGGCAGGGCCTCGACGACGCCGTCGAGCGCGGGCTCCTCGAAGTCGTCGAGCGCGACGCCCTGGAGCTGTGGTGGCACCTGGACGGGCCCACCCGGGGCATCGACCCGGCGAGCGTCCCCGGGCTCACCGAGGACCTGGCCGGCTGCGAGCTGGACGTGCACATCGTGGAGATGCCCTCCGAGTTCGCCCCCTGTATGGCGGCCCTGGTGCACGATCCCGGGCGCGGCATATACGCGGCCGGGTTCGCCTGTCGTTACGACCCCGCGGAGGCGGCCCGCAAGGCCGTCCTGGAGGCCGTGCACACCTGGGTGTTCACCCAGGGCGCGGTGGACGCCGACGGCTGGGTGTACCGCGCGGTCGAAGCCGGGATGCTCGCCCGTGGCCTCTACCTCGACCACCGTGCCGACCGGCGCTATCTCGACGACTGCGGGGCCGAGTTCGCCGCCGTGCGGGACCTCGGGGCCCATGTCCAGGTCTGGCTGGACGACCGGATGTCCCCGCTCGCCCGCCGCTTCATCGAACCCGCCCTCGGCACGGTCCCGGTCACCGCGATCGCTCCAGGCGGCCGCACCGCGCTCGACGCGGCGCTCGCCGCCGGGGGGCACCGGGTGATCACCGCCGACCTCACGACGGAGGACGTCGCCGAGACGACCCTGCGCGTCGCCCGCGTCCTGGTCTCCGGACTGATCCCCAACGCCCCCGCCGCCTTCGGCTACTTCGGCTGCCCACGCCTCGCGGACGCGGCGCTCGCCCGGGGTTGGCGAACCCGACCGCCCACCGCCCCGGGGGACTTCACCCTCGCCCCGCCCCCGCACATGTGAAGGAGCGCGCCGCCATGCACGACACTCCGGCCCGGACCGCCGCCCCCGACCCCCGGACGCGCCCCGCGTCCGGCCTGCTGCGCCGGGCCCTGGCAGACGTCCGCTCCTCGCGCGCGCCGGGCCGCTCCCCGTACGTTCCCGAGCGCCCGTTCCCCTGGAGCGGGACCGGGCTGCCCTTGGCCGGGGGCGAGGCCCGGCCCGGGGCGGCTCCTGGGGCCGGGGGCGGGGCCGCGCTCAACCTCGACCGCGTCCTGCGGCTCTCGCTGGCCGCACCCGCCGGCACCCCGGGCCGGCTGCGGCCCGCCCCCTCGGCGGGAGCCCTGCACCCGGTGCGCGCGCACCTGTTGGCCGGGCCCGGATGTTCGCTGCCGCCCGGGCGCTACGCCTACGACCCGCGCGCCCACCGCGCGCACCCACGCGGCCCGGCCCCCGAAGACATGCCTCCGGGCGTCCTCGTCGTCCTCACCGTGGTAGCGTCCCGCACCGTCGCGCACTACGGCCACCGGGCCTGGCCGCTCCTGCTGCTGGACACCGGGCACGCCGCCGCGGCCCTGGCGCTGGCCGCGCTCCCGGCCGCCGATGTCCTGGTCTGCCTCGACGCGGACACCGCCCTCCTCTCCGCCGCCGCTGGACTGCCTTCCGCTCCGGGTCGGCCGGATGCCTGGCTGGGCACCGAGCCGGAACTGCCGCTCGCGGTAGTCGGGTTGACACCCGCGAGCGTGACAGCCGACGCCTACGGGGCACTCATGGCCTGGGCCGACCCACCCCGTACCGGAACCTCGTCGCCGCGACCCGGCGCGGAGGCCACACCGCCCCGTGAACTCGCGGCGACACTGCACGTGTTGCACCACATCGCGGCATCCCCCGAGCTGCCCGGCGGCATCTGGCGCCCGGCCGTCCGTCCGGGACCGGTGACCGACAAGGCCCTGGAGGCGCGCCGGAGCGCCCCGCCCGACGACCTGAACCACCCGCCCGGCGAGGAGCAGCTCACCCGGCTCCTGACCACAGCCGGGACAGCGTGGCCGGACGGGCCCGCCTGGACCGCGGCGCTCGGCGGTGGCGCCCCGGCCCTGTACACGAAGGCTCCCGGCAGCAGCGGACTCGACCTCCGCGCCTCCGGGGACGCGCGTCCCACCCTCGCCCGCTGGGCCGCGGGCCAGCAGTGGATCGGCGGCGCGGGCGCGGTGCTCCTCGCCCACGGCTGTCCCGCTGACGCCCCGCCGGCCGCTGTGCGCACCGCCCACCTCGCCGCCGGGTACGCGGCAGGAGCCGTCCAGGCCCACGCCACCGCGCTCGGCCTTCGCTCCCGGCCCATCGGCTCCTGGCAGCAGGCGGACCTGGGCGCGGCGCTCGGCGAGGCCCCCGGACGCGACTGGATCGTCCACGGCCTCGCGGTGGGAGCGCCCCCACCGCCGAGCCCCGTCGCCCCGAGCTTCGTCCGACGTCCAACGACGGCCCAAACGTCACCAGCCCCGGCGCCCCCGACGCAGCGAGCCCAACGCCGCCCGCCCCAACATCACTCGCTCACACGGCACCCGGCACAGCGAGCCCGGCGCCCGCCGCCCCGTCGGCACCCGACCCAGCGTCCCCGACAAGCGCCGCCCCGGCGGCTCCGCCCGGCGAGGAAGAACGCCCATGATGCTCCACCCCGAACTCCTGCGCGCCGCGAACACCGCGCGCCGCCCGCTCGCCCTCGCCACCGCACTGCTCGCCGCGGTCGCCGCCACCCACCTCGCTCAGGCGGTCCTGCTCGCCCTCGTGCTCGCCGGGATCGCCCGGGGGGAGACTGCCGCTCTCGCCCCCCTGCTCACCGCCGTCATCGCCGTCGTCCTGGTCCGCGCCGGACTCGGCCGCGCCCAGCGCCTGACCGCCGTCACGGCGGGAGCCGCCGTACGGGTCGGGCTGCGCGACACCCTGCTGGAGCGGCTCGGTGCCCTCGGCCCCACCGCGATCACCGGCGCGCGCGCCGGAGCCGTGCGCGCCACGCTGGTGGACGGCGTCGAGGGAGTCGACGCGTACGTCTCGCGCTATCTGCCCCAAGCGCTCATCACCTGCGCCGTTCCACCGCTGCTGCTCGTCGCCGTCGCCCTCGTCGAGCCGTACGCGGCCCTCGCCCTCGGCCCCGCCCTGCTGCTCGCCCTGTTCGGGCCGCGCTGGTGGGACCGGCTGCTCGCGCGACGCGGCAAGGAGCACTGGGACTCCTACGAAGCCCTCGCCGCCGACTACCTGGAGGCGCTCCAGGGGATGCCGACCCTGCGCGCCACCGGTGCGGTGGGCCGCGTACGGGAACGGCTGGAGCGGCGGTCGGCCGCCCTGCACCGGACCACCGTCGCCAAACTCCGGGTCTCGCTCGTCGACACCGGCCTCACCGACCTGGCCGTCCAGGGAGGCACGGCAGCCGCCGTCCTCGTGGCGTGCTCGTCGGCGGCCACCGGCCGTACCGCCGCCACCGGCACCTACCTCCTGCTCCTCCTCGCCTCCGAATGCTTCCGCCCCGTCCGCGACCTCTCCCGCGAGTGGCACGCGGGCTACCTCGGAGTGTCCGCGGCCGACGGCATCGCCGCCCTGCGCACCGCCGAGGCCGCCGTGCCCGACCGGGGCACCCTGGCCGCCGCCTGGGAGAGCCCACCCGAAATCCGTTTCCAGGACGTGCGCTTCACCCACCCCGGGAGCAAGCTGCCCGCCCTCGACGGCGTCACCTTCACCGCCGCTCCCGGGCGCACCACAGCCGTCGTCGGACCGTCCGGGGCGGGGAAGTCGACCCTGCTGAGCCTGCTGCTGCGGCAACGGGACCCGGACAGCGGCAGCCTCACCGTCGCCGGGACGGCCACCGCCACGTACACCCTCGCCTCACTGCGCCGGGGCATCGCCGTCGTCTCGCAGGACACCTACCTCTTCCACGCCACGATCGCGGAGAACCTGCGCATCGCCCGCCCGGCCGCCACCGACGAACAACTGCGCGCCGCCGCCCGCACCGCCGGGATCGACCAGGAGATCGCCCGGCTGCCGGACGGTTACGCCACCCTCGTCGGCGAACGCGGCACCACCCTTTCCGGCGGACAACGCCAACGGCTCGCCCTCGCACGGGCGTTGCTGGCCGATGCCCCCGTCCTGATCCTGGACGAGGCCACCAGCGCGGTCGACGAGCGCGGCCAGGCCCGCATCGTGCGGGAGCTGTCGGCGGCCGGCCGAGGCCGCACCTGCGTCGTCGTCGCCCACCGGCTCGACGCCGTACGCCACGCCGACCACATCGTCGTCCTCGACGCGGGCCGTGTCGCCGCGACGGGCGACCACACCACCCTGCTCGCGGGCGGCGGCGTGTACGCCTCGCTCGTCGCGGCCGGGCGCACCACACAGGAGGAGCGCGCCGCATGACCCCGACCTCGGCCCCGACCGGCCCTCCCCGTCCCCCCGGCGTCGCCGCCACCGACGACGCCGCGCCCGGCGCCCTGCGCTCGCTCCTCCCGGTCCTCGGCGCGCACCGCGCCACCGTCCTGCGCACCTGTCTGGCCGCCCTCGTCGACCAGACGGCCCTGGTCGCCCTCGTGACCCTCGCCGCGTACACGGTGGGCACGGCCGTGACGGAGCACCGCCCACCCACCCCGGGGACCGTCGCCGTACTGATCGGGCTGGTCCTGCTCCGGGCGCTGGCCACCTGGCGGGAGATGGACCTCTCGCACGACCTCGCCTACCGGGTCCTCGCCGAACTGCGCGTCCGGGTCTTCGACGGGCTGGCCCGCAGCGCCCCCGCCCGGATCGCGGGCCGGCGCAGCGGCGACCTCGCGGCCACCGCGCTCGGGGACGTCGAGGCACTGGAGTTCTTCTACGCCCACGCCATCGCCCAACTCCTCGCCTCCGGCGTGGTCTTCGCCGTGTCGGCCGTTGTGCTGGCGGCCCTCGGCCCCTGGCTGCTGCTCGCCGTCGTGCCCGCCGCGCTCCTCCTGATCTGGTCACCCCTGTTCGAGGCGCGCGGACGGGCCGAACGCGGGGCGCGGACCCGGAGCGCGCTCGCCGAGGTCTCGTCCGAGACCGTGGAGAGCGTCGACGGACTGCGCGAACTCCTGATGACGGGGGCGCTGAACCGCAGGAGGGCCCGGCTCCGGTCCGCCGGACGCCGGCTCGCCCGCGCCCAGCGCGCCGAACAGTCCTGGGAGACCGGTGCGGGAGCCACCCGCGACCTGCTGGTCGTCGCCGCCGTCATCGGGGTCGTCGCGGCCGCCGCCCACGCCGCGTCCGCCGGACGTCTGGACGGGGCGTGGGCCCCGGCAGCCATGGCACTCGCCCTGGGAGCCCTGGCCCCGGTCGCCGAGTCGGCGGCCGCACTCGGCCGGGCCGGGGGTCTGCGCGCCGCCGCCGCCCGGGTCCGGGCGGCCGTGCACGCCGCCGCCGGAGCCCCCGCTCCCACCGCCCCCCGCCCCGTACCGCCGGGACCGCTCGGCCTGCGGCTGCGCGGAGTGCGGTTCGGCTACGGGGGAGAGGCCGTGCTGGACGGCGTCGACCTGACCGTCCGGCCGGGCGAGACCGTGGCCCTCGTCGGAGCGTCCGGGGCGGGCAAGTCGACCTGCGCACACCTCCTGGCGCGTTACTGGGACCCCGAGGCCGGGGCCGTGGAGCTGGTGCCCCCCGCCCCGGCGGGCCCCGTGGACCTGCGGGACCTCACCGAGGAGGATCTGCGCGCCGCCGTGTCCGTGGTGGGGCAGGAGGCCCCGCTGTTCCACGGCACCCTCGCCGAGAACCTCCGCCTGGGCACTCCGGACGCCACGGCGGACGAACTGGGCGCGGTGACCCGGATCTGCGGCATCGACCCCATCGCCGACGCCCTGCCCGACGGTCTGCGCACCCCCGTCGGCGAGCGCGGCGCGACCCTGTCCGGCGGCCAACGCGCCCGGGTGGCCCTGGCCCGGGGGCTGCTCAGCGGCCCACGCGTACTCGTCCTGGACGAGACGACGGCCCACCTGGACCACCGGGGCGACGCGGAACTGTCCCGGGCGCTCGCGGCCGGCTCCGCCACCCGGACGACCCTGGTGATCGCGCACCGCCCTGCGACGGTCCGCAGGGCCGACCGGATCGCGGTCCTGGACGGCGGGCGCATCGTCGAGGAGGGCACCTGGGACGAGCTGATCCGGGCGGGCGGCCCGCTGACCCGCCTCTTCGCCGGCGAGGAAAGTCCTTGAGGGCAGTCGTTGAGGAGAGCCCTTGAGGAGAGTCCGCAGGGGGCGTCCCCGAAGCGGTCTGGGGGCATCCTGCGGATCGGACCGGATCAGGGAAGGGGCTGCTCCGCCCAGATGATCTTCCCCCGGGGGGTGTAGCGCGTACCCCACCGATGGGCGAGCTGAGCGACCAGGAACAGCCCACGCCCGCCCTCGTCCGTCGTCCTGGCGTGCCGCAGCCTCGGTGAGGTGTTGCTGGCGTCGGAGACCTCGCAGGTCAGCGCCGACTGGAACAGCAGCCGCAGCCGCACAGGACCCGCGGCGTACCGGATCGCGTTGGTCACCAACTCGCTGACGATCAGTTCCGTCGTCATCGACAGCTCCGCGAGCCCCCACGTCTCCAGCTGCCGCGAGACCTTGGCCCGGGTCTCGCCGACCGCCGCGGGATCCACGGGCACGTCCCACGAAACCAGGTGCTCGGGGCTCAGACGGTGGGTCCGGGCGAGGAGCAGCGCGATGTCGTCCGGCTGCGGGACGGGCAGCAGCTCCTCGACCACCGCCGGACACAGGTCCTCCAGCGGCATCCCGCCCCGGGACACCGCCCGGCCAAGACGGTTCATTCCGCGCTCCAGGTCCCTGTCCGCCCCTTCGATGAGCCCGTCGGTGTAGAGGCCGAGGAGGCTTCCTTCCGGCAGCTCGATCTCCAGGGACTCGAAGGGCAGCCCGCCGAGTCCCAGGGGCGGCCCTGCGGGCAGGTCCGGGAAGCTGACCGCGTTGTCCGGCGTGACGATCACCGGTGGCGGGTGACCGGCCCGGGCCATCGTGCAGGAGCCGTTCGCCGGGTCGTAGACGGCGTACAGGCAGGTGGCCCCCACCACCGTCGTCCCGCCCCGCTCCTCAGGTCCCCCCGCGCGCTCCTCCTCGCTGAGCCGCAGGACGAGATCGTCCAGGCGTGCCAGCAGCTCGTCCGGGGGAAGGTCCATGTCGGCCAGCGTCTGTACGGCGGTGCGCAGCCGGCCCATGGTCGCGGCGGCCCCGATGCCGTGCCCGACGACATCGCCGATGACCAGGCCGACCCGGCCCCCGGACAGCGGGATCACATCGAACCAGTCGCCGCCGACCCCGTCCTTCGCGTCCGCCGGAAGGTACGACGACGCCACGTCCAGCGCCGTCCCGCCACGCAGCGTGTGCGGCAGCAGGCTCCGCTGGAGCACCAGCGCCGCGGTGTGCTCCCGGGTGTAGCGGCGGGCGTTGTCCACGGACACGGCCGCACGCGCCACCAGCTCCCGGGCGGGCGCCACATCGTCCTCGTCGAACGGCACCGGATTCCGCGACCGCATGAAAGTGGTCAGCCCCAGCACGGTGTCGCGCGCCCGCATCGGTACGGAGATCAGCGAGTGCAGCCCGAACTCCCGGAGCCGGGCGGCCCGTGCGGGCTGCTCCACCGTCCACCCGTGGCTGTCCGGGTCGAGCACCGGGAGCAGGACCGGGTCGCCGTCCAGGAGGAAGTGCGCGTCGTGCGGCGGAGGCACGAAGTCGACCGCCTCCCCGACCCGTACGACCGCCTCCGGGCAGCCCTCCCGCACCGAGCTCAGGCCCGCCCGGCGCATGGCCGGCCGCTCGCCCTCGGCCGGCGCCGTCGACCCCGGCCGGTCGCCGCCGAACGAGGTCTCCAAGAGGTCCACGAAGACGAAGTCCGCGAACCGGGGCACCGCGAAGTCGGCGAGCTCCTGCGCCGTGCGCTGTACGTCCAGGGTGCTGCCGATACCCGCTCCGGCCTCGTTCACCAGCGCGAGCAGCCGGCGTGCGTTCCACCGGTCGGTGACGTCGAGGACCATGCAGCCGATGCCGATCCGCCGGCCCCCGGCGTCGCCCAGCGGGAAGAACGAGCTCGCGAACGCCCGCCGACGGCGCGGATCCGGCCAGCTCCAGCCCAGGTACTCGTAGTCCGTGATCGCCTCGCCGGTCGACAGGGCCTGCCGCATCAACCGCTCGATGGGCGTCGCCAGTTCCCCGGGCAGCACCTCGCTCGGCCGGCGTCCCAGTCGCTGTTCCCGGGGCACGCCGTCGACCCGTTCCAGGGTGTCGTTCAGCCAGAGGTAGCGCAGGTCGGGGTCGAGCACGGCCATGCCGACCGGTGACCGGGCCAGGAAGTCGTCCAGCACGGACCCGCGCATCGTCCAGTGCGGGGTGAGTTCCCGCCCGGACACCAGGAAGCCCTCCCGCCCGGCGATCAGGAACGAGGCGGTGGCCCGTACGTCGATGTCCAGCGACCGGCCGTCCCGGGCCCGCAGGGGGACCAGTCCGCTCCACCCCGACCCGGCCCGGCAGCGGGCGGCCACCGCAGCCGTGCGCCGGGCGTCCGGAGGGCCCGTGAGGAGCCGGGAGGCGGACCGGCCGACCACCTCGGCCGCCGGATACCCGAGCAGCGCCTCGGCCCCGCGGGTCCAGCCGATGACCGTGCCGTCCCCGGCGATCACCGCTGCCGCGCCGTCGGTCGTCCGCGCCGGTCCGAGCCCGTCCCCGGAGGGCAGCGGGCCGGGCTCCGCCGGGGAGCCCTCGTCGGCGGATGCCATCGCACTCACCACCCTCTGTAGGTTTCCATGGTCGCTCGTCGCCCCGGACGGCGCCCGGTGCGGAGTCCGGGCGCGGGCTGTCCCTCGTTCGGCGGCGTGACGGAGCGGGCCGTGTCCGCGTTGGTGGAGATGACAAGCGGTTGCTTGTCCACCTGCCCCCGCGCTGGACCCGTGTGGGTGGACGGCTCCGGCTCCGACAGGAGGGCCGGAGCCGTTTCCATGCCCGGGATGCCCGTGGTCAGTAGCGGAAGCAGATCTCGCGCTCCCGCAGCCACGGGCCCAGCCAGTCGCCGAACGGGACCGACACACACCACTCGCGGGCGGGCGGCGCCCCGGCCCCCGGACCCGTGGGCGTCGGCGCCACCGGGGACGGCGCCACGGACGGCGGGACCGTCGGGGAGGACGCCGGATCCGTCGGGGCGGCGGTAGGCGTGGGGCTGGGGCTGGGCGTGGGTGTCGGGCTGGGCGAGGGCGCGGCCGGCGCGGCCATCTCGGTCAGCATCGTCCGGAACACCTTCGACGACCGCGGATTGCTCTCGCACTGCCAGACGCCGTGCGGGCAGTAGTCCGTGACCGTCTGGTACAGCGGCTCGTGCCGGTCGATCCACTCCAGCATCCGCCGCATGTACTCGGGGTTGTCGCCGTTGCGGAAGAGCCCCCACTCCGGGAACGAGATGGGCTTGCCGTGCTCCGCGGCGAAGTCGACGTGCTTCTGGAGCCCGTACGGGTCGGTGATCTGGTCGTCGAAGGTCTCGCCGGGCGGCTGGTCGTAGGAGTCCATCCCGATGATGTCGACGACATCGTCGCCCGGGTAGCACTCGGTCCACGGCACCGCGTCCCGTCCCCGGCTCGGCGTGAAGTCGAAGCGGAAGTCCTGACCGTGCACCGCGCGCATCGCCGTGACGATCCGCTGCCAGTACGCCTTCCAGGACGCGGGATCGGGGCCGCACCGATGGGTGTACGTGGTGCCGTTCATCTCCCAGCCGAGCACGATCACGGTGTCCGGAACGCCCAGCCCCACCAGCCGCTCCGCGAGCCGGGTGAAGTGCTCGTCGTAGTCTCCCGCCGCGCCCGCCCGGAGCAGGGCGCGGACCTCGTCGTCCGGGACCCGCTCCTCGTTGCGCTCCAGCATCGGCACGTTCAGGACGAACATCCGTTCCGGGTCCGCCTGTCTCCACTCCGCCCAGGCGTCCAGGAAATCGGGCGCCCCCTCGATGTTCACCCACAGGTCGCCCGGCAGGTACGTGTGTCCCACCCGGAGCTCCGCCCCGCCGAGCCAGCGCGACAGCTCGGCCATCCGGCTGACTCCTGCGGGCCCGTAGTCCAGATACGCGCCGTGCGCCGTGCTGCTCGCCGCCCCCGGGGCGCCGGGGGCGGCGCCGTCGACGGAATCGGTGCCCGGCGGCGACTGCCCCGCGATGCCGCCGCCCGCCAGGAGGCTGAGAGCAGCCGCCGCGATGCACGAAACGATAAGTCGGCGCTTGGCCGGCATTGCTCCTCCTGGCTGCGGTGAATTCCGGCCGGTTCGGCCTGATAGGGAGAGAGTCGCATCATCGTTCACCGGGGGCATGTGCAGGAGCCCATTTATCGTATTCGGCGTTGCGTACGTGCCGTTCAGGTGAATGTGGGGCCGAACGTGAAGGGCAGCGAGCCGACGCGGTTGTCGAAATTCGAGTCGACCAGGTCCGGATCTCCCAGATTGCGCATGACGGGACGACGGGCGATCAGTTCCCGGAAGAGTGCCGCCATTTCGACCCGCGCCAGGTGCGCTCCCAGGCAGTGGTGCGGCCCCCCGCCGCCGTATCCCAGATGGGGATTGGGCGACCGGGTGATGTCGAAGCGATCCGGCTGGGTGAAAACCGTCCCGTCGCGATTGGCCGACGCGTAAATGAGGGCGACTTTCTCCCCCGGGAGAAACGTACGGCCGCTCAGGTCGCATTCCGCGGTGACAGTCCTGCGGAACTGGATGATCGGTGTCGAATGCCGCACGATCTCGTCGACGGCGCCGCCGATGTACCGGTCGAAGTCGGACCGCAGCAGCTCCCGCTGCTCCGGATGCCGGTCGAGCAGGAACAGCCCGTGCGCGATGGCGTTGCGGGTCGTCTCCACCCCCGCCACCAGCAGCAGCGAGAAGAAGGCCCCGAGTTGCCGGCCGGACAGCGCCTCGCCGTCGATGTCCGCGCTGACGAGCGCCGAGACGAGGTCGTCCCCGGGGTGACGGCGCCGCTCCCGGGCGAGCCGCCCCATGACGAACCGCATCCGGGCCAGCGACGCCAGCCCGCGGCCGGGAATCCGCAGCCGGGCCCGGCCCCGGCGCTCGACGCCGACGTGCTCCGAGGCGTGGTCGATCTGCTCCGCGATCCGCGCCCGGTACGCCTCCGGGATGCCCATCAGGTCGCAGATCACCTCCAGCGGCAGCCGCGAGGCCGCCGACGGCATGAAGTCCCGGGGGCGCTCGGCGATCAGCTCGTCCACCAGCCGCCCGGCGAGCCGGCCGACGTTCTCCTCGACGTCCGCCAGCAACCGGGGAGTGAACCGCCGCGAGACGATGCGGCGCAGCGCCGCGTGCTCGGGCCCGTCCATGTTGACCATCGAGTTCCCGAACAGCGCCTTCGCCCAGCCGGCCGGCTCCGGGGTGGTGACCCCCGGAGCGCTCGCGAACACCTGGGGCGTGCGGCTCGCGGTCCGCACGTCCGCATGGCGCACCAGGGCGTGGAAAGGCTTCCCGGCGGTGCGCGCGGCACCGGCCCGCGGAGTGAACAGGACCGGCGCGTCCAGCTCCCGCAGCAGGGCGAAGGCCCTGAGCCTTATGGGGCGGGGCAGCCGCCAGAAGGCCGGGTCGGCCAGATCGACGTCCGCCGCGCGCAGTACACGGTCCCCGGACGACTGATACGGAACGGTCATGCCCATCACCTCCACGGTTCGCCAGGCCATGGTCAGGCCCGCCGGCCGCGAGGAGCCTCATCGACGCGGCCCGTCGCTCCCGATGAGCCCGCACCCTCACGCGTTTGACGGAACGGAGCCGGCGACTGTGCGCCGTACGCCGCACGCACGAGAACTGTTTCGCCACCGCCTCGTTGTCAACATCGCCATCAGAAGCACCTCGGACGAGTGAGCCAGTCACGAGTCGACGAGGCGAGTCAACGAGAGGCAGGCAGTCATCCCATGAGCCCCACCCCCGCGAAACCGGGCGGCACCCGCGTTCCCTCCCGCCGGATCGTCCTGCGCGGAGCCTTCACCGCCGCAGTGGTCACGGGCACTGCGGGCGCCCTGCTCCCGCTGATCGGCCGTGAGCGGGCCGCCGCGGTCCGGCCCGTGCCCCGGGCACCCGCATCCGGCACCGGATCCCGCCCCGCACCCGCGGCGGAGGAGTTCGCCGAGACGTACCGGGGCAGGGAGATCCGGGCGACGGCGACCGTCGTCGTCCCCGCCGGCGCCACGGACGACGACCGGGTCGCGATCGCCGCCGAACCGGGCCCCGAGATCCGCATCGACGGCAGGCCCCTGCACGTCATGAGGCGGGCGGACGGCACCTATCTGAGCGACGTCCGGCACTACGAGTCGTACCCGACGCTGCTGGAGGCGGCCCGTGCCGCCGTCGACGAGCTCGGAGCCGCCCAACTCGCGCACCCCGCCGCGCACCGCATGTGAACCAGGAGGACCAGCACCGGTGTACACCCGCAAGAACCAGCGCGACCTCACGCGCACCGAGAAGCGCCGGCTCGTCGACGCGATCCTGAAACTGAAGCGCTCGGGCCGCTACGACGACTTCGTCGTCATGCACCGGGAGTACTACGTCATGGACACCGAGCGGCGGCCGCGCCCGGCGCACATGACGTCCTCGTTCTTCCCCTGGCACCGCCAGTACCTGCTGGAGTTCGAGAAGGCGCTCCAGGGCGTGGACGAGGGCGTCAGCGTCCCGTACTGGGACTGGACCCAGGACGACAAGCCGACCTCGTCGCTCTGGGCGGAGGACTTCCTCGGAGGCAACGGCAGACAGGGCGACCGGCAGGTCACCACCGGGGCGTTCGCCTACGGTACGGGCAACTGGAGCGTCGGCAGGGGCGTCACCGACGAGCACTACCTCACCCGCAACTTCGGCAGACCCGGCCGCGACCCGGTCTCCCTCCCCACCGGGAACGACCTGGCGCGGGCGCTCAAGGACCCCGTCTACGACACCGAGCCCTGGAACAGCGTCTGCGCCGAGGGCTTCCGCAACCGCATCGAGGGGTGGGGGATCCGGGGCGTGCGCGGGGTGGGCCTCCACAACCGGGTCCACCAGTGGGTCGGCGGCCCGATGGCGGGCGCGGCCTCCCCCGAGGACCCGGTCTTCTGGCTCCACCACTCCTTCATCGACCTGCTGTGGGACCGGTGGCGCAAGGCCCACCCGAACTCCGTCTACCTGCCGGGCCGCAAGCCCGCGTCGCCGGGTCCGGACCGCGACTACGTCTTCGGCCGCGACGACGCGATGCCCCCCTGGGGCGTGCCCCCGAGGAAACTCCTCGACCACGGCAAGCTCTACCGCTACGCCTGAGCCCGGACGGAGGAACGGCCGGCCCCCTCCGCGAGGAGGGAACCGGCCGTTCCGGTACTACGGGAGATCAGCGGCCGTAGCCGTAGCCGCCCTTGTCGTGGTGGCCGCCGTCGGCGTTGACGCAGGTGTTGCCGAAGGCCGGGTTCAGCAGGCCGATCACGTTGATCGTGTTGCCGCAGAGGTTCACCGGCACGTGCACGGGGACCTGGACCACGTTGCCCGAGCCGACGCCGGGGGAGGCGGCGGCGAGGCCCTGCGCGCCGGCGTCCGCGGACGCCATGCCGGCGCCGCCGGCGATCAGGGCGCCGGTGCCGGCCATGACTGCGGCGACCTTCGTCATACGAGACATTCGGAACTCCTAGAACAGATAGGGGGTGTGCTGCGGACGCGAGGCCCGCACCCCCTGACAACGCGGGAGAGGCCGGACGGTAACGGATCAGCGCATAGGTGATATCTCCGACGCCCCTGTCCGGCGTACGCCCGGCCCGTCAGCGGTCGGCGTACGCCCGGCCCGTCAGCGGTCGGCGTACGCCCGGCCCGTCAGCGCCCGATCACCGGCAGCCCCGTCAACCGCTCGTGCCAGTCCCGCGCCGCCGGGAACCGGGCCTTCACGGTCTCCACCGCCCGCTCCCGTACCGCCACCTGCGACTCGCGCAGCCGCAGCAGCGGCTCCAGGCCCGGCCGCGCCAGCAGCAGCCGCTGGTTGACCACCGGCACCGGCCCCCAGTGGTTCTTGTAGCTCTCCGCACCGCGCAGCAGGCTCAGCACCGCGCGCCCGCCGTCCGAGGCCTGCTGGGCGACCTCGCGCAGCAGCAACGTCGACACATCGACCTTCCGCTCGCGCAGCGCCGGGTCCGCACCGTACAGATAGCCGCCCGTCAGCCGTCCGGACTGCAACGACAGGTTGGACGCCACCACCTCGCCGTTCAGCCGGAACTCGGTCATGGCCGCCGTACCGTCTCCCACCATCCGCCCCACCGACCGGATCAGATGGTCCGAGAACCGCGCCCGGAGATGTTCGGGGTTGACCGCCCGGCCCTCCCACTGCCGCTCGTGCAGCCGCAGCAGCGTGCCGATCGCGGCGGGCACCCCGTCCCGCGGGATCCGGCGCGCCTCGACGCCCAGGGCGTCGACCTTGCGCAGCTTGGAACGCAGCCGCTGGCCCCGCGAGCCCGTCAGCCGTGCCACGGCGTCGCCCAGCGGCTCGGCCGGCAGCTCCATGCACGTCGAGTCCGTGAGCCGGCTCCGGGCCCCGGCCCACCGCCCGAACAGCAACTGCGCCGACGCGTCGGGCCTGACCTCCCGCAGGTCAACCACGGTGTGCCGGGCCGCCCGGTCCAGACCGCGCCCCAGCGCCCCCACCGCGTAACCGGCCTCCTCCTCGTCCAGAAGGATGTCGAAGAAGTCGGAGATCGCCCCGCCCATCGGGACGAGCAGTGGCATCGGACGGTGCACCAGCATCAGCGGCGCCGCCCCGATCAGCCGTCCCCCCCGGCGGACCAGCAGTACCCGCAGCCGGCCCTCCTGACCGTAGGAGATCCACCACGAGTGCAGCCAGGCGTGGCTCTGGAACGGGGTCGCGGTGGCGCAGCGGCTGTGCAGCGCGTCCCACTCCCCGGCGAGCGCGCCGAACTCCCCGAAGTCCCGGCACAGGGTCACGGAGAGGCCGCCCGCCCGGCGCCCCGTCATCGGACGAGCTCCCGGTCGTCCTGGGCGACGTTGCCGCCCCCGGCCGTCGGTGCGGGAACCTGCGCCGGGAAGGTCCGGCCCGCCCGGCGCGGCCGGACCAGCAGCACGAGGCCGCCCAGCAGCCCGCCCGTCGCGGCCCCCACGGCGGCGCCCAGCGGCACGGACGGCGAGACCGGCTGGTCCGGCGTCATCGCGTGGGTGAACTTGATCAGCCTCACCCCGGTGTCCTTGGAGACATGGCCGCTGCTCACGATGACGGCCTCGATGACCGCGTTGGCGATGTCGGCCGCCCTGTGCCGGTCCTCGGACGTGCCCGTCACCGCGATCATCGGCGAGTCGGGAGAGGTCTCCGACCGGACGTGGGACCGCAGCTCACGCACCGGTTCGCCGGCCGCGCCCCGGGCGTACGAGAGCGTCGCGTCGCTCGTCGTCAGCCGCCCGTACGACTGGGCGTACCCCAGGGCCGCCGAGGGGTCCGTCTCCCCCTCGGCGACCGCCATCGCATAACTGGTGGCCTCGTACCGGTCCGCGGCGAGCGCACTGTACGAGAGCCCGGACGCGGTGCCGATCAGTACGGAGACGGGCAGCGGCCACCAGTGCGGCAGCCGGGCGAGAGCGGTGCGCAGCCGACGGACGACGACATGTCGGCGCTGCTGCTCGGGTGAGTCGGTCATGAAAGGGCTCTCCGGTTCGGTGGGGCGGTGTCGAGGGCGTACGCGTACACGTCCATCAGGCGCTCGCTGCTGCGCCTGATGTCGTAATGGCCGACGGCCCGGGGCGGCGGCCGCCGGTCCGCTCCGGCCTGTATCCGCTGCCGCAGCCGGGCCGTCAGCTCCTCGGGGCTCCCGGCGATCCGGGTGGCGCCCGGGGCATGGGCGGCGGGCAGGTCGTCGATGGCCGGGCAGGCGTCGTGGAGCACGGGCAGTCCGGCGGCGAGCGCTTCCACGGCGGCGAGCCCGAAGGACTCCTCGCGGGACGTGGAGACGAAGGCGTCCAGGGCGCTCAGCAGCGCCGGCACCCCCGGAACCGGACCGTCCCCGTGCTCGTCGCACTCCCCGAGGAACCGGATCCGGTCCACGGCCCCCAGGCGCAGGGCCAGCGCCCGCAGCGCCCCGGCCTCCGGACCGTCCCCGGCCAGCAGTAGGCGGGCCTCCGGAAGCGCGGCGACCGCGCGGATCAGCACGTCGAACCGCTTGCCCGGCACCAGCCGACCGACCCCGCCGACGACGAACGCCCCTTCGGGGACGCCCAGTTCCGCCCGCACGGATGCCCGACGTCCCGCGTCGAAGCGGAACCGGTCCGCGTCGATGCCGTTCGGCACCAGCCGGATCCGGTCGGCCGGCACCCCCCAGTCCCGCAGCCGGCCGGCCACGGTGGAGGAGACGGCGACGGTCGCCGCCCCGAGGCGTTCGGTCGCGAGGTAGAGGGCGCGGACGGGGCGGGTGAGGGGGCGGCCCTCGATCTCGGCCCGCCCCAGGGAGTGCTCGGTCGCGACGGTGGCCCGGGTCCCGGCGAGCCGGGCCGCGATCCTGCCGTACACACAGGCCCGGTACAGATGGGTGTGGACCACGTCGTAGCGGCCGTCGCGGATCAGCCGGGCCAGCCTTCCGACGGCGGTGAGGTCCCGGTTGCCGCGCATCCCGAGGTGGGTCACCCGGATGCCGTCGGACCGCAGCTCCTCGGCCACCGCCCCCGGGTTGGTGAGCGTCACGACATCGCACTCCACCGGCAGATGCCGCAGCAGCAGCCGCAACTGCCGCTCGGCGCCGCCGACCCCGAGCCCGGTGATGACGTGCAGCGCCCTCACCGGGGGCCGCCCGTCCGCACCGGCCCGGTGGCCCGGGAGGCAGCACCGGGCGCCGCCACCTGCCGCAGCCCGTGCCGCAGGTCCTTCGCCCACAGGCGTACCCCCCGGTCCGCCTGGCTGATGTGGGTGCGGGGCAGCGCGAACCGGCTGAGCAGCGGGCCTGGAGCCAGCGCGCACGCGTAGCCGTAGCCCGCCGAGCGCGCGGCCTCGGTGACCCGGCGGTCGAGGATGCCGTACGGGTAGCAGAAGCCCTCCGGGAGCGACCCGGTGAGATCGCCGATCAGCTCCCGGCTGCGGGTGGTCTCCCGGCGCAGCTCCTCGTCCGGAAGGGCCGTCAGGTCCTGGTGGTACAGACCGTGCGAGCCGACCTCCATGCCCACCGCGGCGACCCGCCGGACGTCGTCGTGGGTGAGCAGCGGCTTGCGCGGGCCGAGCGGATCCCACTCGTTGACGCCACCCGGCCGGCCCGGGAGGACGAAGACCGTCGCCCGGAAGCCGTGCTTGCGCAGCACCGGCAGCGCCTCGTCGAGGAAGTCCGCGTACCCGTCGTCGAAGGTCAGCCCGACCAGGCCGCGCCGCCCCGCGTCCCCCGCCCGCAGCAGCTCGGACACCCCCACCCCCGTCAGCCGCCGGCCGCGCAGCCAGGACAGCTGCTCGTCGAGGCGGTCGGGGGAGACGGTGATGCCGTACGGATCGTCGCTCGGGTCCGTCACCGAGTGGTACGTGAGGATCCACGGCCGACGGCGGGTGTGGGTGTGCGGGCGGAGCCGGGACGAGGGAGCGTCGGCGCGGTGTGCCGAGGATTCAGCGGCCATCAAGGAACCTCCGTCGGGTGAGTGCCAGCAGGGAGACGACCTCGGGCGAGCGCAGGGCGAGCCCGGTCAGGAAGAACACGGCGGGGACGAGAAGACACCCGGCGGCCAGACTGAGCACCGGATCGGGGACCAGGGGAGCGCAGGCCCAGCCGGCCACGCCCGCCGCCAGCGACGCCCCGGTGAGCCGGCCCAGCGAGAGCGCCACGTCCCGCGTCCGGATCGGCACCACCCGGGTGCCGAGGCCCATGAGGAGCAGCAGCGCCGTCGTGCTGATCCCGATCGCGTTGGCGGTCGCGATGCCGTCCACGCCGAAGCGGTACGTCAGGGCGTACCCGGCCCCCATCGTGACCAGCAGCCCGGTGCCCATGGCGAACGCCGGGAACCAGGTGGGCCGCCCGGACGAGAAGAACGGGCGGCTCAGCGCGCCGACCAGACAGTGGCCGAGCAGCCCCAGCGCGTACACCCGCATCACCTGGGCGGTGGACGCGGTGTCGGCGGCGTCGAACGCGCCGCGCTGGAAGAGGACCTCGATGATCCGGGGCGCGTAGCCGAGGACGACCGCCGTGCCGAGCAGCACCACCATCCCGGCGAGCGCCAGGTCCCGCTCGACGCGCAGCCGGGCCTTCTCCCGGTCCCCCGCGGCCATGGCCTGCGCGACCACCGGGAAGGTCACCGTGCAGATCATCAGCGACAGCACCATCGGCAGCTGCGCGACCTTCTGCGCGTAGTTCAGATGCGAGATCGCGCCCGCCGGCAGCGTGGAGGCCAGGAACCGCTCCACCAGCACCTGGGACTGACGGCTCACCACGAACAGGACCACCGGGGCCAGCACCGCGAAGCTCAGCAGCGGAGCGGTCCGCGCCGCGCGCCGACTCCGCCGGAACCTCGGCAGCCGGGGCCGCGCGAGCGGTACCAGCCGCAGGAACATGGGCAGTTGGGTCAGGATCATCAGCACACTGCCGACCGCGACCCCCACCGCGGCCGCCCGTACCCCCCACGTCGCGTGCAGGGCCAGCGTCATCCCGATGATGCCGAGGTTGTACGCGACATAGACCCCGGCGGGCGGCAGGAAGCTGCGGTGCGCGCGCAGCGCGGCGCTGAAGTAGCCGGTGACCCCGAAGGTGAGGACGGTGACCGCGGTCAGCCGCGTGCAGTCCACGGCGAGCCGCGGATCGGCGAGGCCCGGGGCCAGCACGCCCACGACCCACGGGGCGCCCGCGATCAGCAGCGCCGCGCCGCCGGAGAGCAGGAGGAACAGGCGGGGGAGCGTGGCCGCCACCAGATCCCGTACGGGGTCGTATCCGGGGGCTTCCCCGGCCGCCGCCCGCCGGGTCAGGGCGAGACTGAACGCGGGGACCAGGAGGAGCGCCATCCCGTCCTCGATCAGCAGCGTCGCCGCCATCTCGGGCACGGTCCAGGCGATCAGGAAGGCGTCACTCGCGTCGCTCGCCCCGAAGTACCGGGCGATGGCCTGGTCCCGCACCAGACCGAGGACGGCTCCCACCACGGTCAGCACCGCCGTGGCCGCCGCCGCGCGGGCGAGGAAGGCTCCGAGCCGGGGCGCCTCGCCGTCGGCCGTCCCGGGCGCGACGCCGGGGGAGAGGCACCCTTCGGCTCCTCCTCCCGGGGCCGGGAGCAGCGGCGGGGCCGCCGCGCCCGCCGGACGCGCCTCGGCCTCCGTCCCCGTGCCGGTGTCGCTCATGCGGCGCTCACCCGGTCCGGCCCGGCCAGCGCCCACCAGGCGGCCAGCCCCAGCACGACCCCGCTCAGCACCGTGGTGGGCCCGCCGATGTCCGCGTACAGGAAGTTGACGCTCTGCCAGGTCATCAGGGCCACCGCCGCCAGCCCGCAGTCAAGGGCAGCGTGTCCGCGCGAGCGGGCGACGTACAGTCTGCGGACCGCGCCGACCAGGATCGCCGCCCAACTGCCGACGAGCGCGGTCAGACCGATGAGGCCCTGCTCGCTGAGGACGAGGAGATACATGTTGTGCGGGGAGAGGAGCGCCTGCCGGCGGAAGTCCTGGCCGGCCCCGGCCGTGTCGCTGCCGGAGGAGAGCCCGATGGAGGCGTGTCCGTCACGGTGTGCGGGGAAGCCCTTGAGGCCGAACCCGGCGGCCGGCCGCTCCCGCCACATCGCGCCGGCCGCGCTCCACATCGCGTAGCGGTCGCTGACCGACCGGTCCGGAGTGCTGGTCACCCGGGTCACGCTGGCGGCCCGGTCCGCGATCATCTCGGAGCCGACGCCGAACCCGCCGACCAGGACCACCCCGGCCGCGCCCAGCACGGCCAGCGACGTCCAGGCCTGGCGCCGCCCGGTCAGCGTCAGGGCGACGAGGACCGCGACGACCGTGGCGATCCACACGCCCCGGCTGAACGACAGCGTCAGGGGCACGATCAGCGCCACGGCCAGGACGGCGGCGCACGGCCGCAGCCAGACCGGGGCGCTCCGTGGCGTACGCAGGGCACAGGCCGCGGCGGCGAGCAGCCCGTAGGCGACGACGGTCGCCATCCCCATGATGTCGCTGGGCCCGAACGTGCCGACCGCCCGGACGTCCTCGCCCATGTAGGAGGCGCCGGTTCCGGTGACGTACTGATGGACGCCCGTGACGCCCTGCGCGACCGCCAGGAGGACGAGCGAGCCGGCGACGATCCGGAACCCGTGGGCGTCCCGGAGCAGCAGGTACACGGCGATCGGTACGAGGACGAAGACCTGGAGATGGCGGACCAGCCCCGGCAGGGCCGCCGCCGGGTCCGCCGCGGTGACCGTGGCCACCGCGAAGCCCACGGCGGGCAGGCCCAGGACCAGCGCGGCGGTGGCGCTCAGCGGACGCTGCCGCAGATACAGCAGCCGCCCCACGCACACCAGCACCGCGAGGCCGGACGCCACGTCGGCCGGGCCGCCCCCACCGGAGGCCCCGGAGGGCAGAGCGGGCAGCAGGACGGTCGCGACCAGCGGCAGCAACGGCCAACGGCTCCGCCAACCACCCCACGGGGGGCGGGAGAAGGCGCGGGGTCCGGCCGCCGTCGACGGCGCGGGCGGGCTGAGCACAGCGGCCATGATCAGCTGCCTCCGAGCCGGAACAGGGAACCCGCGGTCCGCGCGAGCACGCACGCGTCCTGCCACAGCGACCAGGTCTCGATGTAGCGGTTGTCGAAGCGGGCGCGCTCCTCGATCGAGGTGTCGCCGCGCAACCCGTTCACCTGGGCCAGACCCGTGATGCCCACGGGCATCCGGTGGCGGGCCTGATAGCCGGGATGGACACGGCTGAACTGCGCCACGAAGAAGGGGCGTTCGGGGCGCGGGCCGACCATGCTCATATCGCCCCGCAGGACGTTCCACAGCTGCGGCAACTCATCGAGGGAGGTCCGGCGCAGCACGCGGCCCACGCGGCTCATCCGCCCGTCGGACGCGACGTTCCAGCGGGTGGCCGACTCCTGGACGTCCGCGGGCCGCAGCGTACGGAACTTCAGCAGGACGAAGGGGCGTCCGTGCCGGCCGACGCGTTCCTGACGGAAGATCACGCCAGGCCCGTCGGAGAGCCGCACGCCCAGGGCACAGACCGCCATCACCGGGGCCGCCAGCAACAGCCCGACCGCGGCCAGGACGGCGTCCATCGCCCGCTTCGCCCCGTGGCCGAGAGGACGGTTCGTCCCGTCGTTCAGCGGCTGGACGGTGAAACCCCACAGATGATCGGGGCGGCCTTCCGCCGGGGGCCCCGCGACGGCGCCGGGACCGCTGGCCAGCCACACCCGGCAGTCGTGACCGGTGAGCAGAGCGAAGAGAGCGGCGCCGTCCGGGGTGGACTCGGGCGGGGCCGTGAACACCGCGTGCCGCACGCTGTTCTGGACGACGGCCCGCCGCACCTCCTGGGGCGTGGCCAGGACCGGCAGCGGCACGGGGCCGGAGCCCGTCGGCTGCTTCTCGTCCCCGGATGCCGGGGGCGCGACCAGACCGACCGGCCGCAGTCCGTAGGCGGGGTGGTCGTACAGGGCGGCCGTCACCTGACGGGCCAGCGGCCCCTGACCCACGACCAGCGCGGACAGCGGGCGGCGGACCGCGGCCCACCGCCGCGCCCGGTACACGGACGCGCGTCCCGCGCAGGTCAGCGCGGTCTGCGTGGCGGCCCCGTACGCCAGCACCGTCCAGCCGATCGCCTGTTGCGGCGCCCAGGCGGCCAGCACCTCCATCGTCACGTACCACTGGAGGAGGGTGAGGCCGAGCAGGGCGGGGAGTTCGGAGAGGACCGAGGGGGACAGGCGCATCCGGTGCAGGCCGCGCCGGGCGAAGAGCAGCACCTGCGCCACCGCCTGGACGGCCACCAGCATCCAGGGCCACGGGACCGGGACGACCAGGGCGAACGTCACGGCCGGGGCCAGGGCGTCCACACACAGGAGCGGCGCGAGACGGCCGTACCGGACGGACCGGCGCTTGCCGGGCCGCGTCTGCGCACCGCCGCCGCTTCTTCGCGGCGGATGAACCGTGTAAGCCTGCACGGCTGTTGCCTGACCAGCGCCGGGAACCGGTGCACTCTCCATCGTCATCGCTCGGTGCGCTTCCTCGTAAGGCCGGACACGCCGACCAGTTCCTGGTAGAGACCGGCAACGGCCCCCGCGGTCCGTCGGACGTCGAAGGCCGCACGGGTGTGGCGCAGGGCCCGGCGGGACAGCACATCGCACAACTCCCGGTCGGCGAGCAGGGCGGTCAGCGCCGCGGCCAGTGCCGCCGGATCCTCCGGAGGCACCAGACAGTGATCCTCATGGCCGGGCGGCAGGCTCTCCCGCGCCCCGTTCACGTCGGTCATCACGACGGGGCGCCCGCAGGCCATGGCCTCCAGCGGGGCCAGTGCCATGCCCTCCCAGCGGGAGGGCAGCACCAGGACGTCCGCCGCGTGGATATACGGCCGCACGTCCTCGCAGGCTCCGGTGAACAGCACGCCCGGCGGGGCCGACGCCTCCAGTCCGTCCCGGTCGGGCCCGTCCCCCACCAGCACCAGACGGGCCCCGGCCGCCGGCATCCGGCGCCAGGCCCGCAGCAGTACGTCCTGCCCCTTCTGCCGGGT
This sequence comes from Streptomyces sp. NPDC026589, assembly GCF_040638385.1. Taxonomy (NCBI): domain Bacteria; kingdom Bacillati; phylum Actinomycetota; class Actinomycetes; order Kitasatosporales; family Streptomycetaceae; genus Streptomyces; species Streptomyces sp. NPDC026589. The sequence continues at coordinate 109,738 of NZ_JBEZYG010000008.1, read as the reverse complement.
CAGCCGGCCGACGCAGACGACCAGCGGGGCGTCCGCGCCGACGCTCTCCAGTAAGGGCAGCGAGGCGCGGGCCTCCGCACGGTCCTTGCTTTCGCCGGGACGGAAACGTTCGAGGTCGATGCCGTTGTGGATGACCGACCAGCGGGCGGCGATGCCCGCCTCCTGTCCGGTGCGGCGTTCGGACTCGCTGACGCACAGGATGTGATCGGCCCAGCGCGCGCCGAACCGTTCCCAGCCGAGCGCGAGTTCCGCGGTGCGCCCGCCGACCGCCTCGAACGACCAGGCGTGCGGCTGGAACACGGTGGGGATCCGGCCGCGTACCGCGATCCGGCCGGCCAGTCCCGCCTTGGCGCTGTGGGCGTGCACCACGTGCGGGCGGCTCACGCGGACGATCCGGCGCGCGGCGGCCACCTCACCGGCCAGCCGGGGCCCGGGGGCACGGGTGACGGACCAGCCATGGACCTCGGCGCCCGCGGCCGCCGCCCCGAGGGCCAGCGGGCTGCCGGGCGGGCAGGCCACCACGGGGCGCAGCCCGGACCCGGCCTGGGCCCTGACGAGATCGGTGACGACCCGGGCCACTCCGCCGTCCACGGGCTGAACCAAATGAAGGACCGTCAATTGGCTTTCTTCAGTACGACGCATGTGCAGCACGACGGCTCTCTTCGCTCAATCCGGTGAGTAAGCCCACCGGCGATTGGGGGGTCTAAGCCGAAGTGCACTTTGGCAGAGTTGTGGCGAAATCGTGCGCGTGACTCGCTCATACGATCACAGGGGGATGACGCGGGAAGGAGAGCCGTTCGGGTGGTCGCGCAGCAGATCGACGCCTGACCGTCGGCCCTTCACGGGCAGCAGGTGAAAGGGCTTACCGAGAGTCCTCGTACGGAACGGCGGAGGTGATCCGTACGTATCCCGACCTATCCGGCCGCTTATATCTTCAGCCGTTTTCCGGCATGCCGTACTGCGCCGATCGCCGCACCGGATGGCGGCACCATCTATCGGCCGGCCAGGCCGTTCTCGTGGTGGCGGACGCGGTGGCGAAAGAGACGGTCACGGCGCGCGCCACAATTTCCACCTCGTCGCCCAGAGCCCATTCGGCCACCCGTGACGCCATGGCCGCCGGCACCACGTCACTGATGTCCGGCGCGGCCGGGATGTCGTACGTGGCGTGGGCGTCATGGGGCAGGACGACCCGGTAGCCCAGCTCCAGGGCCCGGCGGGCGGTGGCGAGCACGCACATCTCCGACATCACCCCGCAGACGGCGAGCGCCCGGACGCCCGCCGCTCGCAGCTCGGCCTCCAGCGACGTCTCGTCGAAGCCGTCGTCCTCGCTCTTGCGGACCACGGTCTCGGCCGGCCCGGTGCGCACGGGCAGGTGCAGCTCCCACCCGGGCGTCCCCGGTTCGTCGGGCTGTCCGGCCGGGCCGTCGTTCTGGAGGTGGACGACGAGCGCCCCGGCCTCCCGGGCCCGCCCGATCAGATCCGTCACCCGGTCCAGCAGCCGGGGCGCGTCGGGCACGGCCGCGTCCCCCGCGACGAACGCCGACTGGACGTCGACGACGAGCAGCGCGGTGACGGGAGCGGGAAGAGTAGTCACGCCGTGGAGTCCTCACGTCGTCGTGGCGGGTGCGGGTGCGGGTGCGGGTGCGGGTGCGTGGGCGAAGGCATGCCCGGGCCCATCGTGCCGTACGCGGGACCGTGGCCGCCCGCCGATTTCCGGCGGGCGGCCACGGGTCAGCCGGTGCGGTCCACGAGGTACGGGATCAGCGTGAGCAGATCGCCGCGCGCGCCCTCCGCCAGCGGAACCCGGTCCAGACAGGCGCGGGCCGCCGCCAGGTGCTCGTGCGCCTCGGCGACCGCGGCCCGCCGCCCCCCTGCCTCGTCGATCAGCTCGGCCGCACGGCGCGCGGTCGGGTCGTCGAGCGGCCCGGCGGAGGTGAGCAGCGCGTCGAGACGCCGGGCCGCCGGGTGATCGGCGGAGAGAGCCGCGAGCACCGGGTACGTCTTCTTGAGCCGCCGCAGGTCGCTGTGCACCGGCTTGCCGGTCACCTGCGGATCGCCCCAGATCCCGAGCAGGTCGTCCACCGCCTGGAACGCCACCCCCACATGCCGCCCCGCCTGGTCCAGCGCCTGGACGGTGCTCGCCGGGGCGCCGGCCAGCACCGCGCCCAGGGCAGCGGCGCATCCGAGCAGGGAACCCGTCTTCTGGGTCGCCATCGACCGGTACTCGTGCGGCAGGACCGCCCCCGGCCCGGTCCACGGCCGGGACTCGAACAGCAGGTCCTGCGCCTGACCGCTCACCAGATCGCCCAGCGCGCCCGCCAGTTGCCGGACCGCCGCCGCGCCGCCCGGCCCGGGAGCCTCCGCCAGCGTGGAGACGGCCAGCGCGAACAGCGCGTCCCCCGCGAGGACCGCCGGGCCCGTGCCGTACGCCTTCCACAGCGTCGGCCGACGACGACGGGTCTCGTCCCCGTCCATGATGTCGTCGTGGATCAGCGAGAAGGTGTGGATCAGCTCGACGGCCACCGCGCCGAGCACCGCGTCCGCCCCGCTCCCGCCCGCGGCCTCCGCGCCGAGCACCGCGAGCGCCTGGCGGACCCCCTTGCCCTGCGATCCGGGCGCCGGCTCGCCGCCGGTCCCGCTCCAGCCCAGCGAGAAGGCCGCTGTCTCCGCGTGCCAGGGGTGCAGCCGCCCCACCGACTCCACGAGGGCCGGGCGCACCAGTTCGCGGCAGCGGTCCAGTATCTGCGGTGCGCTCGCCCGGCTGGTCGTGGAGAGCGTCATCGGCGGCCGTCCCTCTCGCTCGCGGAGGCCGGTTCCACGCCGAGTTCGGCGTACGCCTTCTCGACCATCTCCTGGGCGTTCAGCAGCCCGATCCGGCTCAGCCTGCCGCGCAGTTCGTCCAGCTCGGCGGCGGTGGCCCCGCGGTCCCGGCCGAGCCTGGCCCGCGCCTTGACCAGGCCGAGGGAGGCCAGCGCCTCGCCCCGCGGCTCGTCCATCGCGCGGAACTCGCCGAGCGCCTGCTCGTAGACCTCGCGCGCCTCCTCGTACCGCCCGGCGCGGAAGAGCACGTTGGCCCGCATCTTGTGGTTGTACGCCAGGGCGCTGGAGAGGTTCATCTCGCGGCAGGTCGTCTCGGCCTCGGAGAGCAGGTCGAGTGCGCGCCCGGTCGCCCCGTCCCGGAGGGAGACGATGTCGGCGATGCCGCGCAGGGCCCAGGCCCGGCCGCGCCGGTCGTCCGCGTCGCCCGACAGGACGGCCGCCTCCTCGAACATCTCCAACGCGGTCTCCAGCGAACCGGTGTTGCGGTGGATCTGCGCGATGCCCTCCAGCGCCCAGACGGTGTGCCGGGCCTCGCCCCGGGCGCGGGCCTCGGCCAGCAGCTGTTCGTGCAGCGTCGCGACGGTCGCGTAGTCGCCCTGGATCCGTCCGGTCTCGGCGAGGCCGGCCAGCGAATAGCCCCGGGCGACCACGTCCCCGCCGCGCTTCCCCAGCTCCGCGGCGAGACCGAGCAGCCTGAACGCGAGGCGCAGCGAACCGCGTTGGCGTGCCAGCGTGCCCCCGCTCCACAGCGCCCACGCCATCGCCCCGGTGTTCCCGGCCGTCCGCGCGGCCCGATAGCTGGCCTTCCAGGCCCGGTCGGCCTCCGCGACCTGCCCCAGCCTGCGGTGCGCCTCGGCCACGGCGAGGCCCGAGCGCGCCACCTCCTCCTGCGATCCGGAGAGCTCGGCCTGCCTCAAGTGGCGTACGCCTTCGGCCAGTACGTCGGTGAGGGAGGCGTTCACCGACATCTTGGTGAGTGCTCCCTGGTACTCGGGCGCCAGTGCCTTGGTCTGCATGGGGGCCTTCCGCGCGGTGCCGGGCCCGCAGCGCGCCGGACTATACCTTCCGTGTATACGCGGGAGGTATAGTCCGGCGGTCGTGCAGGCCCGGATCTTGTGGGGGTTGGGCGCCACGCGTCACACGCGGCGCACCGTCCTGTCATGGATCAAGACGACCGCCCGGCGAGGAGGGTTGCTCGGGAAGCCCAGGTCGTTCCGCATTCCCGCCGCGCGTCACCGTCTACGTTCTCCCCGTGCGCCGCAACCGGTGGCGCACCGCCCGCCGCGCCACCGGGCCGAGCTCGTCCAGCACCCCGGCCAGTTCGGCGAGCTGCTCCAACGCGTCGAAGGCGCGCCCGGCCCCCGCGGGGTCGACGCCCTCGTACAGCTCCAGGCCCACGAACGACCCCGTCACAGCGCGTGCCAGGCCCGCCGGGTCGGTGAACTCGCCCAGCGGCGAGTCCGCCAGGATCCGGGTGAGGACCTCCTCGATCTCGGCGGTCCACAGGTCGAGCCCGGCAGCGGTCGCGGGCGCCAGCCGGGGGTGGGTCTGCGCTCCCGCGAGCACCTGCCCGAGAAAGGCGACATGGCCGCCGGCCCGCTCCTCCTCGTGCAGCTCGCGCCCGCACTTCAGCAGCTCGGCGAGGGTGGTGACGGCGGCGAGCCGGTCGCGGTGACGGGCCACCCGCTGCTCCGCGCCGTACCGGCAGGCCGCCGCCAGCAGCTCGTCGACCGAGCCGAAGTGGTAGAAGACCAGCGCCTGGTTGACCCCGGCGGAGGCCGCCACCGAGCGGGCCGACGTCCTGGCGATCCCCTGTTCGGCGAGGGTGCGCAGCGCGCCCTGAAGAAGCTTCGTCCGGGTGTCCGTCCTGTCCGTCCCCGCCGCGCTCCCCGTCACGCCCGCGCCTCCTCGCGGACCGGGCGCAGGCCCGCCCGTACGCCGTGGCGCAGGGCGTCGACATAGCGGGCGCGGAACGTTCCCTCGTACCCGAACAGCGGGCCGAAGCGGCGGTTGGTCACCGCGACCCGGATGCGGAAGCGGCCCGTGGCGTCGTCGAAGGACTCGCGGACCTCGGCGTCACCCCCGATCAGCCGGGGGACCCGCACGTCGACGGGCCCCTCGCGGAAGCGGTGCTCCCCGGAGCGGATGAGCAGGGAACCGTCGGGCTCCGCGGTGAGCCGCAGGTCGGTGGCGAGGTGCTGGTGGGTGCCGAGGTAGTCCAGCACGCAGGACCGCTCGGGGCTGTGCACCATCGTGGCGTCGAAGCGGCGCGGACCGCCCGGCAGGGCGAACGTCCGGACGAAGGTCACGGTCTCCCGGCCGTGGGCGTCGGTGTACGGCACGTTCTCGATGGTGAACGGGACGTCGCGGCCGGTCCTCGGCACCAGGATGTTGCGTGTGGCGCCGAGCGCGAGGAACGGCTTCACGAAGGCCCGGCCGTGCCAGATCCGGTCCATGGAACCGCGCCCGACGCATGCCTCCCCGCTCTCCAGGCCGACCGAGAAGCGCCGTCGCAGCTGGGGGTGGAGCCGCTCGAAGTCGTCTCCCATCGCACGGGCGAAGATCGAGGTCACGGGCGCTCCAGGCGGGCGAGGAGGGACGGGGCGACGGCGGGACGGCCGGGCGGTCTGCGCAGGCAGCGGCGGGCGGCGGGCGTACGGGGCGACGGGGGTACCAACAGCGAGGCCAGGGCGGCCGGCAGCACGGCCGCCGGGCCGAAGGGGAGGGCGGCCGCCACGGCGAGGGCCCGTACCAGGACCTCCGCCAGGGCGTACGCCAGCGACCGGGCCGGGCTGACGTCGCGCTCGCACCACAGCCGCAGCCGGTCGAAGGACGAGGCGGTCGCCCAGCCCATCAGCGGCCGGAACACCAACCGGTCCGCGACCGCGCCGAAGCGGCCCCAGCGGGTCCGGTAGTCGTAGCCGGTCAGAAAACGGATGCCGTCGGCGGTGGGAACGTAACGCCAGTACCCGCTGCCCTCGGCCAGCGGCGACCACCACTCCGAGGAGGCGAAGCGCAGGGCCGAGAACCGCTCGCCGTCCGCCCGCCGCCGCTCGCCCGCGCTCGTCCCGGTCCCCGCGACGGTCAGGAAGGGCAGTACCCGGGTCGCGTACCGGAACCGCTGGGCCGGACCCGCCGGACCGGGCAGGTGGCTGATCTCGGTGAAGCGCAGATCCCACCGCTGATGCTGGGCGGGCTCCTGCGTCCGCTGCCACAGGCGCTCCGGATCCGTGCGGATCAACGCCTCTACGTACAGGCCCATGTGTGCCCCCGGGGCGGTCACGAGGGGTTTGAGCGAGTGCTCAACCCTCTCCGTTGGCCAGGACGCTACCAGAGAGGGTTGAGCACTCGCTCAAACCCCTCGAACGGCGGCCCCCGACGCGCGACGGAACGGCTGCCGCGCTCGAATGGACGGGTGATGGCGCCCCCGGACGACTGCCTCGCCCGCAACGAGTGGATCTGCGGGGCCTACCTCTCCAGTCGCCGCGAGATCCTCATGGACGCGGTGCTGCAACACCTCCAGCTGACGGCCGCCTCGGTGGCCATCGCGCTCCTGCTCGCCGTCCCCCTGGCGGTGGCCGCCCGCCGGTGGCGCTGGGCGGCCGGCCCGGTGCTGGGCCTCACGACGGTCCTGTACACGATCCCGTCGCTCGCGATGTTCTCCCTGCTGCTGCCGCTGTACGGACTCTCGGCCGCGCTGGTGATCGCGGGGCTCGTCCTCTACTCCCTGACGCTGCTCGTCCGCAACATCCTGGCCGGGCTCCGAGCCGTCCCCGAGGAGACCCGGCAGGCCGCACGCGGCATGGGCTACGGGCCGCTGCGTCTGCTCATCGCCGTGGAGCTCCCGCTCGCCCTGCCCGCCGCGATGGCCGGGCTGCGCATCGCCACCGTATCCGCGGTCTCCCTGGTCACCATCGGGGCGATCGTCGGCCACGGGGGACTCGGCAACCTCATCTACTCCGGCATGAACACCTACTTCAAGGCCCAGGTGCTCACCGCCTCCGTCCTGTGCGTCGTCATCGCCGTCGCCGCGGACCTGCTGCTCCTGGGAGCGGGACGGCTGCTGACACCCTGGACCCGGAGGCGGGCGTGAACACACCCGGCAGGGGGGCGCGGACGTGAACACCCTCTCCGACACCTGGTCCTGGCTCACCACCGCCGCCCACTGGTCCGGCCCCGACGGCGTCGGGAACCGGCTCGGCGAACACCTCTACCTCACCGTCGTCTGTCTGCTCATCAGCTGCCTGATCGCGCTGCCCGTCGCCCTCGTCCTGGGCCACCTCGGCAAGGGCGGCGCGCTCGCCGTCAACCTTTCCAACGTCGGCCGGGCCGTGCCCACCTTCGCCGTACTGGTCCTGCTGCTGCTCACCCCCATCGGGACACACGGGCAGTGGTCGACGGTCATCGCGCTCGTGCTCTTCGCCGTGCCACCGCTCCTCACCAACGCCTACGTCGGGATGCGCGAGGTCGACCGGGACGTCGTCCGGGCCGCCCGGGGCATGGGCATGACCGGCCGCCAGCTGCTCCTGGGTGTGGAGCTGCCGCTCGCCCTCCCGCTGATCCTCACCGGCGTGCGGATCGCCGCCGTCCAGCTGGTGGCCACCGCGACGATCGCGGCGCTGGCCGGCGGCGGGGGACTGGGCCGGATCATCACCGCGGGCTTCAACCTCGCCTCCACCCCGCAGGTGGTGGCGGGGGCGATCCTCGTGGCTGCCTTCGCGCTCCTCGTCGAAAGCCTCTTCGAGGCGGGGCAGCGTCTCGCCCCCCGGCGCGACCGGGAGGCCGCATGAGCCGCGCCCGCCGGGCCCTGGCGGCGCTGGTCCTCCTCGCCGCCACGGCCTGCACCGCCGGCCCGGCGCTGGAGAACCAGGGCGAGGTCACCGCACCGCCCGGCGACAGCGAGCACCTCACCGTCGGATCGGCCGGCTTCACCGAGAGCGACCTGCTGGCCCAGCTGTACGCGCTGCTCCTGGAGCACGCCGGGTACTCCGCCGACATCATCTCCGTGACCAATCGCGAGATCTACGAACCGGCCCTGGAGAACGGCCAGATCGACGTGGTGGCGGAGTACGCGGCGACCTTCGCCGACTGGCTGAACGCCAAGGCCAACGGGGCCGACGCGCCCCCGGTCGGATCGCCCGACCTCGCCACCACCATGAAGGAGCTGCGCTCGCTCGCCGCCCCGCGCGGACTCACCGTGCTCGCCCCCGGCCGGGCCGTCGACCAGAACGCCTTCGCCGTCACCGCCGCGTACGCGAAGGAACACGGACTGAGGACCCTCAGCGACGTCGGCGCCGCGAAGCTGCCCGTACGGCTGGCGGCGGGCGACGAGTGTGTCCAGCGGCCGTACTGCGCCCCCGGCCTGCGCAGGACGTACGGCATCGACGTCGTCGCCGTCGACCCGAAGGGCGTCGGCACCACCCAGGCCAAGCAGGCGGTGCAGACCGGTCAGGACCAGATGGTCCTGACCACCACGACCGACGCCACCCTGGACCAGTTCGGCCTCGTCCTGCTGGAGGACGACAAGAACCTCCAGAACGCCGACTACGTCGTCCCCGTCGTCAACCGCGCACGCGCCGGGAGCACCGGGGTGCGCGACGCCCTCGACCGGCTCAACACCGTGCTGACCACCGCCGACCTGGCCTCGATGAACGAGCAGGTCGACAGCTGGCGCAGGCTGCCCGAGGACGTCGCGCGCACCTACCTGGAGTCGAGGAAGCTCCTCCCGGAGGACTGAGCCACCCGACGGCTCAGGAGGCGGGCGGTGCCGGGGGCCAGGGCACACCCGCCAGCAGGGGCAGGATGTGCTCCTCCTCGTAGTCGAGGTGGGCGGTCAGCTCCTCGGTCATCCGGGCCAGTTCGGCGCGGAAGCGGTCCGGCTCCGCGACGGCGACGTCGGCCAGCAGGGCCGCGAGCGCCGACTGGACGGCCCCGATGCTCCGGTGCTCCTCCCGCAGCCGGTCGAAGACGTGCCCCAGCTCGGGGTGGTAGCCCTCCATCGTCGGGAACATGTGGCCGCCCTCGGCCGTGTGGTGGAACTCCAGGGCCTGGCAGAACGCCAGGCAGCGCTGCCGGATCTGGAGCCCGAGACCGGGGGCGGGCGCCTCGCCCCCGCCCGGGTGTGCGGCCCGCGCGGCGAAGTGCGCCTCCGTCTCGTTGTGCACGTGGCGCAGTTGGCCGCGCAGCCAGGTGTGCACCTCCACCAGCTTGTCGGCGAGCGAGGTGATCGCGGGGGCCGTCACGTCGGGCCCGGGCCGTTCCAGGACCACGACCGGCAGCAGCCGGTCCGTCGCGTCCTGGTAGTCGGCGTACCCGGGCGCTTCGGCGACGACCCGGGCGAAGAGTTCGTCGCGCCGCGCCCCTTCGGCCGGTACGGCGAGGGAGTCGAACTCCTCGTCCCCCACCTCGACCCGCACGGTGGGACGGGCGAGGAGATTGCGGTACCAGTCGGGGTGGAGCGGTGCGCCGAGGTTGGAGCCGACGACGAGCAGCGAACGGCCGTCGCGTACGTATCCCAGTGGTGTGGTGTGCGGCTTTCCGGAGCGGGCTCCGGTGGTGGTGAGCAGCAGGAGATCGGCGCCCTCGAAGGGGGCGCCGACCTTCCCCGCGTTGGCGCGGAACTCGGTGATGACGGACTGCTGGAAGGCATGGGACATGGAGGTTCTGGGTCTCCCGGAAGGAAAGCGGGTGGCGAAGGCCCGCCGTCGCGAGTGTGTGCCCGCGGCGAGGCGTTCGGAGGCTGAGGTGCTCAGAGTCAGGGGGCGATGAGTGGACTCACGGCGTCATCCCTGGGAAGAAGGTGCTGGCTTGACCGTCGGCCGGCCCAGATCTCTTTGGCCGACGTCACGCTGCACGTACCCATCAGAACCCGGGGGTTGCGGGTCTGTCAACGCGAGGAGGGGCAGCGCCGAAAAGGCGTTGCCCCTCCTCCGGACGGCTGCGACGCTTCCGCCCATGCCCGCTGAACAAGAGACCCTCACGCCGCCGTCGCAGGCCCCTCGGACCCACCGGGTCGAAGCGCTCTTCTCGCACGGCCGCCTGGTCGCGATCCCGCGCAGGGAGGCCCGGCGGGAGCAGCTGCTCGTGCACCTCGCCGACACGCTGTTCGAGCGGGAGCGCTCGTACACGGAGCGCGAGGTGAACGAGGCGCTCCTCACCGTCCACGAGGACTGCTCCGCCCTGCGCCGCTATCTCGTCGTGGCGGGGCTGTTGGTCCGGCCCAGGGACGGCAGCACCTATCGCCGCGGACGCTGACCGGTGAACCGGGTCAGTTGAGGGTGTCGGGGTCGGGGCCGGTGCGCATGCCCCGGTCCAGGGCGGCGATGGCGTCCATGTCCTCGGCTTCTGGTCGACCGCCGGGACGAGCGTGCCCGTGTCCAGCAGCCGGCGCAGGTGGGCGGGCTGGAAGTTGGAGACCCCGGCCGCGCGGGTCCGGCCGTCGGCGGCCGGCTTCTCCAGGGCGCGCCGGCTCTCCGGGTACAGGTCGTGCGCGGGCGTCGGCCCGTGGATCAGGTACAGGTCGACGTGGTCGAGGCCGAGCTACGGCCTTCCGGTAGAGCGCTGCAGTGGTGTGCCTCGTACCCGCCGTCCGCCGGAATCCCTGGCGTACGACGTTTACTGGCGTCGTCAATAAGTGCGCACGCGAGCTACATGCAAACGCGGGCAACGGGTGCCGGGGGCACCCCTTGAGGGTGGGGATGCGCGGGCGCCCCTACGCGTCCGCCACGGAATCGAACTCCACCTCCTCACGGCCCACCCCCTGCGCGTCGGCGTCCACCGACCGGCGCAGCGCCTCGTGCAGCTTGGCGGGGGTCAGCACCCCGAGGAACCGGGCCCCGTCCAGCACCGCCACCCATCCCGCGTCGTGCTGGAGCATCTCGCTGAACGCCTGCTTCAGCGGGGCGCCCACCGGCACCCACGCGTCCATCCGGCGGGCCAGGCCGCCCACCGTTCCCTCCTCCCCGGCCGACCGCAGCGCGTCCGCCGACACCCAGCCGTGCAGCTCGCCCGCGCCGTTCAGGACCACCGCCCAGCGGGCCCCCGCAGCAGCCAGCCGGGCCGCCGCGGCCTCCGCGCGCTCCTCCAGCCGGGCCACCGGCGGCTCCTCCAGATCCTCCGGCTCGATCGCCGTGACCGACAGCCGCTTCAGCCCCCGGTCGGAACCCACGAACCGGGCCACGTACGGGGTCGCCGGGGTGCCGAGCACGGCGGCCGGGGTGTCGAACTGCTCGATGCGTCCCTCCCCGTACACCGCGATCCGGTCGCCCATCCGCACCGCCTCCTCCATGTCGTGCGTCACCAGGAGCACCGTCTTGCGCACCCGCTGCTGGAGCGCCAGGAACTCGTTCTGCAGGCGCTCGCGCACCACCGGGTCCACCGCGCCGAAGGGCTCGTCCATGAGCAGCACCGGCGGATCCGCCGCGAGCGCCCGTGCCACGCCCACCCGCTGGCGCTGCCCGCCGGAGAGCTGCGCCGGATAGCGCGATCCGTACGTCTTCGGGTCCAGGCCCACCAGGTCCAGCAGCTCCGCCGCCCGCTCCCGGGCCCGTGCGCGCTTCCAGCCGACCAGCGCCGGCACGGTCGCGGTGTTGTCCAGGACGGTCCGGTGCGGGAAGAGGCCCACCTGCTGGATCACATAGCCGATCCGGCGGCGCAGCTTCACCGGGTCGATCCCGGCGATGTCCTCGCCGGCCACCAGGATCCGGCCCGAGGTCGGCTCGATCAGCCGGTTCACCATCATCATCGTGGTCGTCTTGCCGCAGCCGGACGGTCCCACCAGGGTCACCAGCTCGCCCTCCGCCACCTCGAAGGACAGCCCGTCGACCGCCGTCGTCCCGTCCGGATAGACCTTGCCGACCTGCTCGAACCGGATCATGCCTGAACGCTAGGGGGTGTCTGGCACTTCCGCGCGGGCGGGCGACGTCCGGCACGGCACCTCGCGGCGTTACCGAAAAGCCCTAGTAGCTCCGCTACGAGGACTTTCCGGCGCCTTGCGATGCACCGCACCGGACGCCGTCCGCTCATCCACGCGGAAGTGCCAGACACCCCCTGGAAGCCCCCCGGCCGCCGCGCACACGGGCCGGGACCGTCCGGGGCATCCCCCGAGGGCCCCTCCCCGGACCGGTGCGGGCATGTGCTGAACTGGCCCTTTCGCCCGGATCAGTCCGCACCCCGGATTCAGGAGTTCCCGTGATCAGTTACCGGCAGCCCGGCGTCGTCCTCACCGACCGGCGTTTCACCGTGCCCCTGGACCACAGCGACCCCGGAGGCGAGCAGATCGAGGTCTACGGCCGGGAAGCGGTCGCCACCTCCCGGGCCGGCGAGGAGCTGCCCTGGCTGGTCTACCTGGAGGGCGGCCCCGGCTTCGGCGCGCGCCGGTTCGTCGGCACGGAGGCCTGGCTCGGCCGCGCCGTGCGCGAGTTCCGGGTACTCCTCCTCGACCAGCGCGGCACCGGACGGTCCACCCCGGCCAACCGGCAGACCCTCCCGCTGCGCGGCGGCCCGCGCGAACAGGCCGACTACCTCTCCCACTTCCGCTCCGACTCCATCGTCCGCGACTGCGAGCTGATCCGGCCGCAGCTCACCGGCGGAGCCCCCTGGACGGTCCTCGGCCAGTCCTTCGGCGGCTTCTGCGCCGTCCGCTACCTCTCCTCGGCCCCCGAGGGCCTCGCGGCGGTCCTGATCACCGGCGGGCTGCCCTCGCTGGACGCCCACGCGGACGACGTCTACCGGGCCGCCTACCCCCGCGTCGAACGCAAGGTCGCCGCCCACTACGCCCGCTACCCCCAGGACGTCGAGCGCGCCCGCGCGATCACCGCGTACCTCGCCGAGCACCGGCCCGAGAGCGCCGGACACCGGCTGACGCCCGAGGGCTTCCAGTCGCTCGGCATCATGCTCGGCTCGGGCAGCGGCAGCCACCAGCTCCACTACCTGCTGGAGAACGCGTTCGTCCGCACCCCGGGCGGCACCGAACTCTCCGACGCCTTCCAGGAGGCCCTGCGTACGGCCGCCTCCTTTGCCGGGCACCCGCTGTACGCCCTGCTCCACGAGGCCATCTACGGGCAGGGCGAGCGCCCCACCGCCTGGGCCGCCGAGCGTGTCCGCGCCGAGTTCCCGCAGTTCGACGCGGCGGCGGCACTGGCGGGCGACGGCCCGGTCCTCTTCACCGGCGAGACCATCCACCCCTGGCACTTCGACGTCGACCCGGCCCTGCGCCCGCTGCGCGAGACCGCCGAACTCCTCGCGCAGCGCACCGACTGGCCCGTGCTGTACGACCCCGAGCGGCTCGCCGCCAACGAGGTCCCGGTCGCCGCGGCCGTCTACCACGACGACATGTACGTCGACACCGCGGACGCGCTGCGCACGGCGGCGGCGATCCGGGGGCTGCGGACCTGGGTGACGGACGAGTACGAGCACGACGGCGTGCGCGCGGGCGGACCCCGCGTCCTGGACCGGCTGCTGGCACTGGTCCGCGACGAGGCCTGACCGGCCCCGGGCCCCGCGCACCCGTCCCGGGGCCGGTCGTGGACCGGCCGGCCCCGTCGGATCAGCGCTGGAGCTCCTCCAGCGTGGCGTCCAGGTCGCCGGCGGCACGCGGGGCCCGGTTGTGCGGCAGCTTCGAGAGGACCGCGGCCATCCCGCACGTGTTGCTGAGCGCCGAGTACACCAGGCCCGTGCCGACGCCCGCGGACAGCCAGCGCGCCGCCGGGAAGCGGATGCCCGCCACCAGCCCCGCCACCACCAGCGAGCCCGCCGCGAGCCGCACCTGACGCTCCATGGGCCAGGTGGTGCGCGCGCCCTCGGGGCGGTCGAGGCCCCGGCCGTCACCCTCCCAGGCCGACGTGCCGCCGGTCAGCGTCACGGCCTCGATGTCCGCTCCCGCGAGGATCTCGCAGGCCCGCGTGGAGCGCACCCCGGAAGCGCATACCACCAGCAGCGAACCGCGCGCGGAGGCGGACTTGAGCGCGGGCAGGGCCTCCGGCAGCTTGTCGAGCGGGATGTTCAGGGCGCCGGGAACGTGTCCGGCGGCGTACTCGCCGGGAGCCCGCACGTCGACGACGGTGAACTCCTCCAGACGGGCTGCTGCCTGGGCGGGGGAGAGGGATGCGGGGCTGGGCACGAGCGGGTTCCTTTCGTTCGCCGGAGCGGCCGGGTGCGGGGGCGCCCCGCACCCGGCCCGGACGGGCCGGGCGGCCGTGTTCGCGGTGACCGTCACCGGACTCCAGCCTCGCACGCCCGGCGCGGGAGCCGGGAAGCCGACCGTGCCGACGGTACGTGGATGGCCTGCGTGCCGACGGTACGTGGGTAGCCTGTTCGTATGACGTCGCAGCGACTCGAACCCATGCCCGTCGACTGGCAGCGCGCCCTGGCCGTAGTCGCCCACCCCGACGACCTGGAGTACGGAGCGGCCGCCGCCGTGGCGGAGTGGACCGACGGCGGCCGTGAGGTCGTCTACCTCCTCGCCAGCCGCGGCGAGGCCGGGATCGACACGCTGTCGCCCGAGGAGTGCGCGCCGGTGCGCGAGCGGGAGCAGCGGGCGAGCGCCGCCGTCGTCGGCGTGCGGACCGTGGAGTTCCTGGACCACCGCGACGGTGTGATCGAGTACGGCATCGGGCTGCGTCGCGACATCGCCGCGGCCATCCGCCGGCACCGCCCCGAACTGGTGGTCACCCTCAACCACCGGGAAACCTGGGGCGGGGTCGTCTGGAACACCCCCGACCACCGCGCGGTCGGGCGCGCCGCCCTGGACGCCGTCGCCGACGCGGGCAACCGCTGGATCTTCCCGGAACTGGGCGAACGGGGACTCGATCCGTGGGGCGGGGTGCGCTGGACCGCCTTGGCGGGCAGCGACCGGCCCACCCACGCGGTCGACGCGACCGCGGGTCTCGAACGCTCGGTCCGGTCGCTGCTGGAGCACCGCACGTATATCGAGGCGCTGACCCAGGAGGACCCGGAACGCTACTGCCGGACCTTCCTGGAGGGCATGGTCAACGACGCGGCCGAGCGGTTCGGCGGCCGGCCCGCGGTCACCTTCGAGGTCTTCGCCCTCTGACCGTATTGACAAACCGGCTTGCCGATCCTGCAATGGCCGGATGAAGGAACACGACCGGGACGACCCGGAACTGGAGTCCGTCCTCTCCGGCGTCGGCCCCCGCCTGCGCCGGCTGCGCAAGGACCGCGGGGTCACCCTCGCCGCGCTCTCGGCGGCCACCGGAATATCCGTCTCCACGCTCTCCCGGCTGGAGTCCGGCGGCCGCCGCCCCAGCCTTGAGCTGATGCTGCCGATCGCCCGCGCCCACGAGGTGCCCCTCGACGACCTGGTGGGCGCCGCACCCGTCGGCGATCCGCGCGTGCGGGCCAAGCCGATCGTGCAGCACGGCCGGACCATGCTGCCGCTGACCGCCCGGCCGGGCGGCCTCCAGGCGTACAAGCTGATCCAGGAGCCCGGCAGCGGCGGCCCGCCGGAACAGCGCACGCACGAGGGGTACGAGTGGCTGTTCGTGCTCTCCGGGAAGTTGCGGCTGCTGCTCGCCGAACACGATCTGGTGCTGGAGCCCGGCGAGGCCGCCGAGTTCGACACCCGGCTGCCGCACTGGTTCGGCCCGGCCGAGGACGCGACGGTGGAGTTCCTCAGCCTCTTCGGTCCGCAGGGCGAGCGCATGCACGTGCGGGCGAAGCCGAAGCGCGCCTGAAGCCCGGGGCGGGCCCGAGGTGTTCCCAGATTGGCAAGCGACCGCTTAGTATGCGGCGCAGCAGTGATAATGCCGACCGCTCCAGCGGTTGATGCCGACAGTGTCGTGGAGGCCCCTCATGCAGGCATGGCGAGTGCACCGGAACGGCGAGCCGGGCGAGGTGATGCGGCTGGAGGAGGCGGACCGGCCCACGCCCGGCGACGGGCAGGTGCTCGTCGAGGTCCGCGCGGCGAACGTCAACTTCCCCGACGCCCTGCTCTGCCGGGGCCAGTACCAGGTGCGGCCGCCGCTGCCGTTCACCCCGGGCGTCGAGGTGTGCGGCACCACCGAGGACGGGCGGCGGGTCCTCGCCACCCCCGCCCTGCCCCACGGCGGGTTCGCCGACTACGTGGTCGCGGACGGGGCGGCCCTGCTGCCCGCCCCCGACGCGCTGGACGACGCCGAGGCGGCCGCCCTGCACATCGGCTACCAGACCGGCTGGTTCGGCCTGCACCGCCGCGCCCGCCTCCAGCCCGGTGAGACCCTCCTCGTCCACGCGGCGGCCGGGGGCGTCGGCAGCGCCGCCGTCCAGCTCGGCAGGGCGGCCGGCGCGAAGGTCATCGGCGTCGTCGGCGGCCCGGAGAAGGCGGCCGTCGCCCGTGAGCTCGGCTGCGACCTGGTCATCGACCGGCGCGGCGAGGACATCGCCGCCGCCGTGAAGGACGCCACCGGCGGGCGCGGCGCGGACGTCGTCTACGACCCGGTCGGCGGCGACGCGTACGCCAAGTCCGCCAAGTGCGTCGCCTTCGAGGGCCGCATCCTCGTCGTCGGCTTCGCCAGCGGCGTCATCCCCACCCCGGGCCTCAACCACGCCCTGGTGAAGAACTACTCCGTCGTCGGGCTGCACTGGGGCCTGTACAACACCAAGGACCCGGCCGCCGTCCGCGCCTGCCACGACGAACTGACCAAGCTCGCCGAGCAGGGCATCGTCAAACCCCTCGTCAGCGAGCGCGTGGCGATGGCCCGAGCGGCCGACGCCGTCCAGCGCGTCGCCGACGGCACCAGCACCGGCCGCATCGTGGTCCTGCCAGGAGGCGCCCGATGAGCCACGCCGTCGATGCCGCCGAGGTCCGCCGCCGCACCCGCGAACTGCTCGCCGCGCACCCGCCCGCCACCACCGACCGCACCGACTTCCTGAAGGCACGCTTCGACGCCGGCCTGGCCTGGGTCCACTACCCGGTGGGCCTCGGCGGACTCGACGCGCCCCGCTCCCTCCAGCAGGCCGTCGACACCGAACTCGCCGCCGCCGACGCGCCCGACAACGACCCGCGCCGCATCGGCATCGGCCTCGGCATGGCCGCGCCCACCATCCTCGGCTTCGGCACCGACGAGCAGAAGCGCCGCTTCCTGCGCCCGCTGTGGGTGGGGGAGGAGGTCTGGTGCCAGCTGTTCAGCGAACCCGGCGCCGGATCCGACCTCGCGGCCCTCGCCACCCGCGCCGTCAGGGACGAGGGCGGCGACTGGATCGTCGATGGCCAGAAGGTCTGGACGTCCAGCGCCCACCTGGCCCGCTGGGCGATCCTCATCGCCCGCACCGACCCGGACCTGCCCAAGCACCGGGGCATCAGCTACTTCATCTGCGACATGACCGACCCCGGCGTCGAGGTCCGGCCGCTGCGCCAGATCACCGGCGAGGCCGAGTTCAACGAGGTCTTCCTCACCGGCGTACGCATCCCCGACAGCCACCGCCTCGGCCCCGTCGGCGAGGGCTGGAAGGTCGCCCAGACCACCCTGATGAACGAGCGCGTCTCCATCGGCGGCTCCCGCATCCCCCGTGAGGGCGGCATGATCGGCCCGGTCGCCAGGACCTGGCGCGACCGCCCCGAACTGCGCACCCCCGACACCCACCAGCGGCTGCTGACCCTCTGGGTGGAGGCCGAGGTCGCCCGGCTCACCGGCGAGCGGCTCCGTCAGCAGCTCGTCGCCGGACAGCCGGGCCCCGAGGGCTCGGGCATGAAGCTCGCCTTCGCCCGGCTCAACCAGGAGATCAGCGGCCTGGAAGTCGAACTGCTCGGCGACGAAGGCCTGATGTACGGCGACTGGACCATGAGCCGCCCGGAGCTCGTCGACTTCACCGGACGGGACGCCGGCTACCGCTATCTGCGCTCCAAGGGCAACTCCATCGAAGGCGGCACCAGCGAGGTCCTGCTGAACATCGTGGCCGAGCGCGTCCTCGGCCTGCCCTCCGAACCGCGCAACGACAAGGACGTCGCCTGGAAGGACCTGAGCCGATGACCGCGCCCGCCCAGCCCCCCGCCACCCCCGACCTGCTCTACTCCAGGGACGAGGAGGACCTGCGCGCCGCCGTGCGCGCCCTCCTCACCGACCGGGCCGCCGCGCCGGCGGTGATCGCGGCGACCGAGTCCGACACGCCGTACGACCAGCGGCTGTGGACCTCGCTCGCCACCGGCATCGGCGCGGCCGGACTCCTCGTCCCGGAGGAGCTCGGCGGCCAGGGCGCGTCCCACCGCGAGGCCGCCGTGGTCCTGGAGGAGCTCGGCCGGTCCGTGGCCCCCGCCCCGTATCTGACCAGCTCCGTCGTGGCCACCGAGACGCTGCTCGCCCTGGGCGCCGAGAACCGTCCGGGCGCCGCGCTCCTGGGCGAGCTGGCCTCCGGCACCCGTACGGCCGTCCTCGCCGTGCCCTTCGCGACCCCGCCCGCCGGGGCGGACGCGGTGCTCGCCTCACTGGACGGGACGGTACGCGGCGTCGCCGACGCGGCGGTGGCCGATGTGCTGCTGGTGCCGACCGCCGAGGGGCTGTACGCCGTCGGGACGGCCGACCCCGGCGTCGCCGTACAGCCGCTCGTCCCGCTCGACCTGACCCGGCCGCTGGCCGCCGTCACCCTGGCCGGGGCCGCCGGGACCCTGCTGGCGAACGCGGACGCGAGCGCCACCGCCGTACGGCGCGGACTGCTCGCCGGGGCCGGACTGCTCGCCTCCGAACAGCTCGGCCTCGCGGAGTGGTGTCTGACCGAGACCGTCCGGTACACCCGGGAACGCCACCAGTTCAACCGGCCCGTGGGCTCGTTCCAGTCGCTCAAGCACCGGATGGCGCAACTCTGGCTGGAGGTCGTCTCGGCCCGCGCCGCCGCCCGCAACGCCGCCGACGCCCTCGCCACCGGCAGCCCCGACGCCCCGCTCGCGGTCGCCGTGGCCCAGGCGTACTGCTCCGGCGTCGCGGTCCACGCCGCCGAGGAATGCGTACAGCTGCACGGTGGGATCGGCATGACCTGGGAACACCCCGCGCACCTCTACCTGAAGCGCGCCAAGGCCGACTCGATCGCGTACGGCACGGCGGGCCGTCACCGTCAGGCCGTCGCGGAGCTGGCGGAACTTCCGGCTCCGTAGGGGCGCCCTCGGACGCATCGGCCCTGGTGCACCCGTCTCGTCTGTCGAGGCGGGCTGTACCAGGGTCTTTTACGTGATGTTTAATTGCACACTGTTCGCAATAACAGCCGATCTTGAACAGGGATGTGCAGACTATGACGGCCCGATCGATACGGGTGGCGCTCGCCGCAACGATGGCGACCGCACTGTCCCTGACAGCAGCCGCCTGCTCGAACCCGGACACCGCCAAGAGCGGTTCCGGATCGGGGTCGACCTCGGCCGTCGTCGGCATCGCCTACGAGCCCGACAGCCTCAGCCCGCTGCTCGGCTACGGCAAGGACGGCAACTCCAAGATCTTCGACGGACTGCTCGCCCTGGACGGCGACATGAAGCTCCGCCCCGCCCTGGCCGCCGGACTCCCCGAGGTCAGCGCGGACGGTCTGACGTACACGTACAAGCTGCGCCAGGGCGTGAAGTTCAGCGACGGGAAGCCGTTCGGGGCCAAGGACGTCGTCTTCACCTACCGCACCATCCTCGACGAGAAGACCAACAACGCCTCCCGCACCGAGCTGGACGCCGTCAAGGACGTCACGGCGAAGGGCGAGGACACCGTCGTCTTCACGCTGAAGTACCCCTACGCGCCGTTCGCCCAGCGCACCGTCCTGCCCATCGCCCCCCAGCACATCGCGGGCGAGCAGGACGTCAACACCGGGGACTTCACCACCCGCCCCATTGGCACCGGGCCCTACGTCCTCACCAAGTGGTCCAAGGGCGAGAAGATCAGCTTCACCGCCAACCCCCACTACTGGGGCGGCGAACCCGAGGTGAAGAAGTTCACCATGGCGATCATCAAGGACGACGACGTGCGCGCCACCCGGCTGCGCTCCGGCGACCTCGACGGCGCGATCCTGCCGCCCAACCTCGCCAAGGGCTTCGCGGACGACAAGAGCAAGAAGACGTACGCCGCCACCACCTACGACTACCGCACGGTGACCCTCCCGACCCACAACAAGGTCGCCGGCGACACCGCCGTGCGCCGCGCCCTCGACGTCGCCGTCGACCGCGAGACCATGGTCGACGCCATCCTCAACGGCGAGGGCAAGCCCGCCTACGGGCCCGTCCCCACCGACAGCGAGTGGTTCACCCGGGGCACCGAGCGCCCCCACGACCTCGCCGCCGCGAAGAAGATCCTGGACGAGGCCGGATGGAAGCCCGGCAAGGACGGCGTCCGGGTCAAGGACGGCGTCCGCGCCGCCTTCCCGCTCTGGTACCTCACCGGCGACAAGCTCCGCCAGGAGCACGCCCTCGCCTACGCCTCCGACGCCAAGAAGGCCGGCATCGCCATCACCGCCGAGGCTGGCACCTGGGAGGTCATCGAGCCCCGGATGAAGCACGACGCCGTGCTCGCGGGCGGCGGCTCGCCCGCCGACCCCGACTTCGACCAGTACACCCTGCTGAAGTCCTCCCTCGCGGGCGACGGCTTCAACAACATGGCCTGGTACGACAACGAGGCCGTCGACGCCGCGATCGAGGCCGGCCGCAGGAGCGGCGACAAGGCCGAGCGCAAGAAGGCCTACGACACCGTCCAGCGCGAGCTGGTGAAGAACCCGGGCTACACCTTCCTCACCCACATCGACCACCTCTACGTCGTCGACGACCGCTTCGGCCCCCTGACCACCCAGGTCGAGCCGCACGACCACGGGCTGGCCTCCGGCCCCTGGTGGAACGTGGAGAAGTGGTCCACCGAGGGTTCCGGGGGCTCGAAGAAGTGAGCCGACGCCTCCCCTGGGGGCCGATGGCGCGGATGGCGGGACGGCGAGTCCTGTTCGCCGTCCCCGTCCTCGGCGTCGTCACCTTCGGCGTCTTCGCCGTCGCCGCCGCGTCCCCCTTCGACCCGGTCAAGGCCTACGCGGGCACCGCCGGCCTCACTGCATCGCAGGAGAACCTCGACCAGCTGCGGGCCAACCTCGGCGTCGACCAGCCGCTCGTGGCCCGCTGGTGGGACTGGCTGACCTCGGCGCTCCAGGGCGACTTCGGGGACTCCAGCGTGATGCGCCAGCCGGTCGCCGACGTCATCGCCGAGCGCATGGGCTGGTCCGTCCTGCTCGCCGCCACCGCCTTCCTCGTCGCGATCCTGCTCGGCACCGGCCTCGGCGTCCTCGCCGCCCGGGCACCCGGCGGCTGGCTCGACCGGTGCGTCAGCTCCGCCGCGTACACCCTGGAGGCCGCCCCCGCCTTCTGGCTCGGACTGCTCGCCATCTGGTTCTTCGCCCTGAAGCTGGACGTCCTCCCGGCCGGCGGACTGACCGACGCCGGCAGCGACGTCGTCACCTTCGGCCAGGTCGCCTCCCACCTGGTGCTGCCCGCCGCCGTCCTCGGCGTCTCCCAGCTGCCGTGGTTCTTCCTGTACGTACGCCAGGGCGTCGCCGACGCGCTGGCCGAGGACCCGGTGCGCGGCGCCCGCGCCCGGGGGCTGAGCGAGCGCACCGTGCTCCTCGGCCACGCCCTGCGCTCCGGGATGCTGCCGATGCTCACCCTGATCGGCTCCCGTGTCCCCGAACTCATCACCGGCGCGCTGCTCGTGGAGACGGTGTTCAGCTGGCCCGGCATCGCCGCCGCCACGGTGGAGGCCGCCACCTCGGTGGACTTCTCCCTGCTCGCCGCGCTCACGGTGCTCGCCACCGCCGCCGTACTGCTCGGCAACCTCCTCTCCGACCTCCTCTACGGACTCGCCGACCCCCGGGTGGCCTTCGATGGCTGAGACCGCGCTCGCCCTCCCCGGCCGCACCACCCGCCGCGTCCGGATCGTCACCTCGGCCACGATCGTCGTCGCCGTCCTGCTCGCCGTCCTCGTCGTCCCGCCGCTGGCCCAGCTCGACCAGCAGGCCGTCGACCTGGCCAACAAGCTCGACCCCCCGTCCCTCGCCCACCCGTTCGGCACCGACGACGTCGGCCGCGACCTCCTGCTGCGCTGCGTCTACGGCCTGCGCGTATCGCTCCTCGTCGGCCTGGTCGCGGCCCTCACCGCCACCGTCATCGGCACCGCGATCGGCGCCCTCGCCGGGGCGTTCGGCGGCTGGACGGACCGGGTCGTCATGCGGGTCGTCGACGCCCTGTCCTCCGTGCCGCACCTGCTCCTCGGCATCTTCATCGTCGCGATGTTCCGGCCCGGCGTCTGGCCGGTGATCATCTCGGTCGCCCTGACGCACTGGCTGTCCACCGCCCGGATCGTCCGCTCGGAGGTGCTCTCGCTGCGCTCGCGCCCCTTCATCGACGCGGCCGTCTCCGGCGGCGCCTCCCGCACCCGGGTCATCGTGCGGCACCTGCTCCCCGGCGTGCTCCCGCAGGCCGGTCTGGCGGCGGTGCTGATGGTGCCGCACGCGATGTGGCACGAGTCGGCGCTGTCCTTCCTCGGGCTGGGGCTCCCGGCCCATCAGGCGAGCCTCGGCAACCTCGTCCAGTCCGCGCGCGGTTCGCTGCTCGCGGGGGACTGGTGGCCGACCCTCTTCCCCGGCCTCTTCCTGATCATCCCGACCCTCGCGCTCGCGGGGCTCGCCGGAGCCTGGCGCGACCGGATCAACCCGCGCCGGAAATCGGAGCTGATGCTGTGACCCGCGCCCTTGAATCCGCCGAGCCCCCCGTCCTGGCGGTCGAGAACCTCTCCGTCCGCTTCCGGATGCGCGGCGGCCGGGACATCGCGGCCGTCACCGACGCCCGGTTCTCCGTCGCGCCGGGGGAGTGCCTGGCCCTGGTCGGCGAGAGCGGCTGCGGCAAGTCGGTCCTGGCCTCGGCCCTGCTCGGGCTGCTGCCCGCCAACGCGGCGACCACCGGCAGCGCGGTGCTCGGCGGGGACACGGACCTGCTGACCGCCGACGAGCGCACCCTCGCCCGCACCGTACGGGGACGGCGCATCGGCCTCGTACCGCAGAGCCCCGCGGCCCACCTCACCCCCGTGCGCACGGTCCGGGCCCAGCTGGAGGAGAGCCTGCGCGAGCTGACCGGGGTGCGGGGGAGCGAGCTGCCGAAGGCCGCCGTGGCGGCCGCCGACCGGGCCTCGTTCCCCGCGGACCACCTCGACCGCTACCCGCACGAGCTCTCCGGCGGCCTCGCCCAGCGCGCCGCGACCGCCCTCGCCCTGGTCGGCGACGCCCCGCTGCTGCTCGCCGACGAACCGACCACCGGGCTCGACCGGGACCTCGTCGAGCGGACCGTCGACGAACTGCGCCGCCACACCGACGAGGGCCGGGCGCTGCTGATCATCACCCACGACCTGGCCGCCGCCGAACGGATCGCGGACCGGGTCGCCGTGATGTACGCGGGCCGGATCGTCGAGATCGCCGCAGCGGGCTCCTTCTTCGGCGCGCCCGGCCCCCGCCACCCGTACGCCAAGGGCCTGCTGGACGCCTTGCCCGAGCGGGACTTCGCCCCGATCCCCGGGATGCCGCCGGAGCTGGGGTCGCTGCCCGACGGGTGCGCCTTCGCCGCCCGCTGCGCGCACGCGGACGCCCGCTGCGCCGGCGAACGCCCGGCCTTCGTGTCGGACCTGGCCTGCCACCACGCACTGCCCGGCCGGACGCACCCCCTCAAGGAGGCCGCCGATGCTTGAGCTGACCCGGATCACCGCCGGATACGACCGCCGCGACCCCGTCGTCCGCGATGTCTCCCTGCACGTCGCGGCGGGCGAGGCGGTCGGGCTGCTGGGCCCCAGCGGCTGCGGCAAGTCCACCCTGGCCAAGGTCGCCGCCCTCCTGCACCGCCCGGACGCCGGAACCGTGACCCTCGACGGCACGGTGGTACGCGGCTGGCGGCACCGGGCCCCGCGCGAGCAGCGCACGGCCGTCGGGGTCGTCTTCCAGCAGCCCCGGCTCTCCGCCGACCCCCGGCTCAGCCTGCGCGAACTGATCGCCCAGCCGCTGCGGTCGACCGGGCGCCGCCGGGACGTCCCCGAGCGGGTGGCGGAACTGGCCCCCCTGGTCGGTCTCTCCGAGGAGCTGCTGGAGCGCCGCCCGCACGCGGTCAGCGACGGCCAGCTCCAGCGGGCCTGCCTGGCACGGGCCCTGGTGCTGGAGCCCCGGCTGCTGATCTGCGACGAGATGACCGCGATGCTCGACGCGTCCACGACGGCCGCCCTGGTCGCCGTGGTCGAGCGCTACCGCTCCGCGTCCGGGGCAGCCCTGCTCGCGGTCGGCCACGACCGGGTGCTGCTGGAGCGCTGGTGCGACCGTACGGTCCGCTGGGGCGAGCGGACCGCCGGAAGCGAGCGCGTGGCGGTCGGCTGACCGGCGGCTGTCGCCCGAGCGCCCTACGGGAACGACGCACAGCGAGCAGCGAACGGCGCGCGGGGGACGACACACAGCGAGCAGCGAACGGCGCATGAGGAACGGCGCATGAGGAACGGCGCACGCCACGGCTTACGGACCGTGTCGGCGCCTGGAGAACAGCCGATGCGGCCCGGCCGACCGGCGGGCGACGGTCCGGCCAACTCTTGGCAGGTACCTGCTCAACGGTAGGGGTGCGGCTCCATACTCGACGCGACCGTCCACCCCGCCCGTACGCCGCTCAGGGAGTCCCCATGGCCCACCCCACCCGCCGCCGCGCGCTCACGGTCGCCCTCGCCACCGCCGCAGCGTCCGTCGCCGCCCCCGCCGCGACGGCGCTCGCCGCACCGGCCCGCCCCCGCGGTCCGCGCCCGTTACGCCACGCCCACGCGCACAACGACTACCTGCACCCCAGGCCGCTGCACGACGCGCTCGCCCACGGGTTCACCAGCGTCGAAGCGGACGTCTTCCTCGTCGGGGGCGATCTGCTCGTGGCCCATGAGCCCGCCACGCTCGACCCCACCCGCACCCTCGCCTCGCTCTACCTGGAACCGCTCGCCGCCCTCGTCCGCGCGGGGCACGGCCGCGTCCACCCGCACCACCGCGCCCCGTTGCAGCTCCTCATCGACATCAAGGCCGACGGCGTCGCCGCCTACCGCGAACTGGACCGGCAACTGCGCCGCCACCACCGGATCCTCACCCGCTACAGCCACGGCCGCGTCCACCCCGGCGCGGTCACCCCGGTCGTCTCCGGCGACCGCGCCGCCCGCGTCCCCATAGAGGCGCAACGCACCCGGTACGCGTTCTACGACGGCCGCCTCGACGACCTCGGCACCGGGGTCCCCGCCTCGTTCGCCCCGCTCGTCAGCGCCAACTGGACCCAGAGCTTCGGCTGGCTCGGCGCCGGCCCCTTCCCCCGGGCCGAGCGCGACCGGCTCCGCACCCTCGTCGCCACCGCCCACCGGGAAGGCCGCCGCATCCGCTTCTGGGCCACACCCGACCTGCCCGGAGCCGCACGCGAGGCCGTCTGGTCCGAACTGCTCGCCGCCGGGGTCGACCACCTCAACACCGACGACCTGGCCGGACTCGAACGATTCCTCCGCGCTCGCGGGAACCGCGCCCCGACCCCGTAACGCCTCCCGGCCCGGAAGTACCCGTTCGGCCGACACGCCAGTGCGCCGAACAGCCCCTCCGCTGCGCCACACTGGCGGCCGAAAGCCGCAAATCCGGCGCGGCGGAGGAGGTTGGCCATGGCCGTTTCGATCTCGGTGGTCCTGCTCATGCTGATCCTGGCAGTGATCTTCCTGCGCAACGGCGGACTGAAGGTCTCCCACGCACTGGTCTGTGTCCTGCTGGGCTTCTTCCTGGCCGGTACGAGCATGGCGCCGACCATCCACGACGGCGTCGGGGCCACCGCCGACCTGGTCAGCGGCCTCCACCCCTGACCCCGGCCCACTCCCGCCCCCGGACTCGACGCGGAACCCGCCGTCGGCCCGGCCGGTGCCGACGGCCCGTCCACGCCGCGCCCGGACATCCCGCACAATGGGCAGATGTCTTTTCCGCCCTCCGGCCGGCACTCGGGCGCCGCCCACCACGAGTACTGCAACACCGGCCTGTGCTGCCGGTGCCAGATGCGGATCTGGACGACGAAGGCGGGCAACGAGCGGCTCTGCGGGCCGTGCGCGGCCTGCTGCCAGTCCTGCGGCCGGGCGCCCGCGCCCCACCTCGACGGGCTCGACGGCGGGCTGTGCGCCGAGTGCCGCGGCCTGTGCGGCCGCTGCCACGCCCCGAAACGGCCCGACGGGACCTGCTTCTGCGACCGCTGGCGGGAGAACGCCAAGAGCAACCCGCGCGGCTACGTCCTCCAGGCGTTGCCCCAGCAGCTCCTTCAGGCGCTCGGCGGCCGGGTCCCGAGCACCGTCCACGACCTGATCCACCAGGAGCTGGCGAACCGCAGCGCGGGTCTCCTGCGGGAACGCGTCGAACGCCGCTGGAACCTGCGCTGGGCCCACGCCCTCAACGAGAAGGACGAGGACGGCCGCCGCCGCTGGAGCGCCCAGGACATCGCCGAACAGCTGCTGATGCCCGGCTCGTGCTCCGACCCGCAGTGCGAGGACGGTCACCGCGTCACCACCGACACCCCGTGCCCCCGCTGCCGGCAGCCGCTGCACCGCTTCGTCACCTCGGTCGCCGACCACACCGCGACGCCGGAGCACGCCCGGGCCGCGGCGGCCCGCATCCGCCGGGCGATGCTGGAGAACCGCTCGCACAGGAAGCCTCCGCCGCGCGGATAGGGCGCGGCGCGGTGTGTCGCGGGCGCTGCCGCACGTGGTGCCTCAGCCGTCCACCAGACGGGAACGGATGAGGAACCGCACCCCCTCCGGAGCCTCCAGCGAGAACCCGCTGCCGCGGCCCTCCACCACGTCCACGATCAGCCGGGTGTGGGACCACACCTCGTACTGGCTCCGCGACATCCAGAAGGGCACGCTCCCGGGCATTCCGTCGACGGCGAGGTCCGCCAGCAGCACATCGGCGTTCCCGGTACGGAACTCACCGGCCGGATAGCACATCGGCGCGCTGCCGTCGCAGCAGCCGCCCGACTGATGGAACATCAACGGGCCGTGGTCCGCCCGCAGCCGTCGCAGCAGATCGGCCGCGGCCGGTGTCAGTTCGACGGCGGGAGATTTCGGGTCACACTCCATGGACCTGCCCCTTCTCGGCTATGGCGACGCCGCGACAACCGGACGCGAGTCAACTCGACCGGACGTTGCGACCGGGTTGCACGCCCTATGCTCGCGGCCATGGAGCAACGGGAAGTCGTGAAGCGCGTGATCGGCATCCTCACAGAGGCGCGCGAAATGCAGCGTCTGCTGGAGGCGGACCTCGAACGGGAAGATCTGGACACGGGAGCGGGCGCCGTCACCGCCCTGTTGAACGAGACGATGCCCCACATCGCCATCCCCGACGACTTCTCCGTGGAGGAGGTGGTCACCGTCGTCGGGCGCGAGGTCGGCGGTGCGGTCGAGCAGCTCGTGAGCGCCTTCACCCTCGCGTTCACGATGCTGGCCCAGGTCCACGACTCCGGGCAGACCGACGTGTCGTCGGCGGACGTCCTCCAGGACCTCGCGCTGCGGGTCGAGGGCGGCGGGCCGGACGACGACGAGGATCCACTGCTGTAGCGGCCTGCGTTCCGCCGCGCGGGTATGCATAGTGGAGGGAGAAGCGCGTATCTCCCTCGCGGCATGGAGGCAGCTGTGGGAAAGAGCACCGACATCGCCCGCGCCAAGGCGCGGAGGCTCAAAGGCATGATCAAGGAATCGGACGGCATCGCCCTCGAGAACGAGCGGCTGAAGGCCCAGGGCAGGAAGGAACAGGCCGAGGCCCGCCGCGAGGAGGCCCTGGCACGCGCGGCGCGGGCGGCCTCCGACCGCTGAGAGAAGCGCGGGTTGCCCGTGCCGTCACGCACGGCAGCGGGCACCCGCGCGAGTCCGCTGCCGCACCTCCCATCGCCGGAGGAAGCCCCGCACGGCAGCGTCCCCGGGAACCGGAGCAAGCCCCGTCGCCCGGGGACACCCCCGTGGGGACGCTGCCGTGCGGGGCCGTGCGGGGGCCTGGCGGGGCCGGTTACTTCCGGGCCTGTGCGTTCTCCCGGACGGTCTCGACGACCTCCGGGTCGAGGGCCGCCCTGACCAGCGCCGCGGCGAGCGCCGCCCCACTCCGGCCGTGCGCAAGCTTCGCCAGCGTGCCGGGGGAGGTGGGCAGACCGAGCCTCTCGGCTCCCTGGAGGCCCTTCGCACCGCCCCGGAACCCGGTCTCCGGCCAGAGGTCCTGCACCTCGCGCACGAAGATGTCGGCCCCGGCCGGCCCGATCCCCTGGACCCGCTGGAGCCCCGCACGCACCACCTCCCCATCGCCGTCCGCCTCAGCGCGGAGGCGGCGGAGGTCGCCCTTCCAGACGTCGAGGACGAGGTGGGCGCCCTCCCCGAGCTGGGTGGAGGTCCGCTCGTCGTAGCGGCGGTAGCCGCCCACGCCCAACGCGTCCACGCGCTGCTGCCAGGTCGCGTCGGCCATCCGGCGCGGGGTGCGCATGCCGTCCGCGAACAACGCCCGCGCGGCGGCCACGGCGACCGACGCCCGGATCCGCGCGCTCAGCAGATGACTCAGCACCAGGAGCTGATAGAGCGGCTGCGGAGTGTCACGCAGCCGGATCCCCGCCTCCTCCGCATACGTCCGCCCATACCCCTCCAACAGCGCGTCGGTGATCCGGCGCGCCGATGCGGACACCTCGCGGCTCGTCATCCGTAACCGAAGATCCGCGCGAGGAAGAATCCGGCGACCACCAGCGCGCCGATCACGATCAGGGCGGTCCAGACGCCGGGGTGCTCCCAGGGCCCTCCGTCCGGGCGCTCCTGGTGGGCCTCCCCGATGGAACCCTCGGCCGGCGGTGTCTCTCCTGGGGGATTCAGTAGAACAGCCATGAATCCAGGGTCTCTCCGTTCGGGCCCCCGCGCACGCCGTCCGGCCCCTGGGCGGAGCAGAGTCTCACCCTCGACTCCAGGGTGAGACGGGGGTTGTCCCACCGGGTCGTCCTGCGCGCGCCGCCGACGCGGAGACGGCTCAGGACACCCCGGTTCCGGCGCGGGAACCCGGGCCGCGCGGGATGCGGAGGCGGCCGGTCGCTGGTTCGCTGGGGCGTGTCCGGCCCTGATCCGCCGGGCATGCCCCAGAGGTCCCCAGCGTCCAAGGAGTGGTGATGAGCGGTCCGGACGAACCAGCCGACCTGGCTCGGCAGATGCGTGAGAAGGCCCAGCAGCTCGCGGAGGCCGCGGAGCGCGCGAGCGACCCGCACGAGCGCGAGCGGTTGGAGAAGAAGTCCCGGACGATCCGGGACCGGAGCGAGCAGCAGAGCGCCATGGAGGCCGGGGACGTCTACCCCGAGAAGTAGCCCGGCCGACGCGCGCCCGCCCGCTCCGGAGAGACCTGCCGAAACTCCGGGCGGGCGGCCGCGCGGGTGGGCCCGGGAGGCCACGCGCCCCCGCGCGGCGACCGCGCGCACCCGGATGCGGTCAGCGGGCCCATTCCAGGAGCCGGTCCGCGCTCCAGGTCGTCACCACCCGGTCGGCCCGCACCCCGCACTCCTCGGCGCGGGCGCATCCCGACCGCTGCCAGGCGAGCTGCCCCGGGGCGTGCGCATCGGTGTCGATCGCGAACAGCACCCCCGCCGCGACGGCCGCGCGCAGCAGCCGCAGGGGCGGATCCCGCCGCTCCGGACGGCAGTTGATCTCCACCGCCGTACCCGCCTCGGCGCAGGCCGCGAAGACCCGGTCCGCGTCGAACCGCGACTCCGGCCGGCCGCGCCCGGTCAGCAGGCGTCCCGTGCAGTGGCCGAGCACATGCGCCCGCGGGTGGCGTACCGCCGCCTCCAGGCGACGGGTCATCGGCTCCGGGTCCATCCGCAGCTTGGAGTGGACCGAGACCACGACCACATCGAGCCGCTCCAGCATCGCGGGCTCCTGGTCGAGCGAGCCGTCCGGGAGGATGTCGCACTCGATGCCCGTCAGCAGCCGGAACGGGGCCCACACCTCGTTGAGCCGCGCCACCACCGCGAGCTGCTCCCGCAGCCGCTCCGGCGACAGGCCGCGGGCCACCGTCAGCCGGGGCGAGTGGTCGGTGAGGACGGCCCACGCGTGCCCCAGCTCCGCGGCGGTCCGCCCCATCTCCTCGATCGGGCTGCCCCCGTCCGACCAGTCCGAGTGCAGATGGCAGTCGCCCGTCAGCCGGGCGAAGAGATCCTCGCCCCCCTCGACGGGCGGCTCGGCGGCGGCCTCCGCCTCCAGCCGGTCCAGATACCCGGGCGTCTGCCCGGCCAGGGCCTCGCGGATCACCTCGGCGGTGCGAGGGCCGATCCCGGCGACCCGCTCCAGGGAGTTCGCGGCCACCCGCTCGGCCGCCTCCCCGGCCGCCATCGCGTCCACGGCGGCCGCGGCCGTGCGGAAGGCCTTCACCCGATAGGTGGCGGCCTGGGAGCGTTCCAGCAGGAAGGCGATCCGCCGCAGGGCGTCGACCGGGTCCATCGGCACCTCCACCAGAAGCGTCCGCGGCCGACACGGGTCCGCGCCGGGCAGTCCGCCCGCCCCACCAGGATGGGCGCATCCGCCCCCGGGCGCCTCCGCGCGGAGGCCGCCGCTTCAGGACGCGGCCTCCCCGGCGTCCGGCACGGACACCCAGCGGCCGGTGCCCGTGTCGTAGTCGAGCACGGGCCGCCCCCGCACCCCGCTCGTACGGAACGGCCGCCCGCCGTCGTCGATGCGCACCGTGCCGGACCGGCCGCCGGCGCTCCAGGTCAGCTCCGCGAACCAGGCGCAGTCGCAGCCGACCGTGCGACCCGTGATCAGGAGGACCTCGGGATCGGTGACGGAGACGCTGTACGGGAAGGCGACCGCCTC
Organism: Streptomyces sp. NPDC026589; assembly: GCF_040638385.1. Taxonomy (NCBI): domain Bacteria; kingdom Bacillati; phylum Actinomycetota; class Actinomycetes; order Kitasatosporales; family Streptomycetaceae; genus Streptomyces; species Streptomyces sp. NPDC026589. The sequence continues at coordinate 79,094 of NZ_JBEZYG010000008.1, read as the reverse complement.
GATGGGCTCGCCCGAGTCGTTGCCCGCGACCGGGCGGGCGACGGGGCGGGGCGCGTCGAGATCCACGTCGAACGTCCTCGGGGTGAGGGCACCGCCGCAGCCGGAGCTCATTCGGTAGACCCGGCCCTCCGCCGGCGAACGACGCTCGACCACGCGGATCCGCAGGGCTTCCAGCACCACGGCCCGCTCGTCCTCGCCCTGCAACGTGATCCGGACACCGGCCTCGCCCGCGTGCACCGCGCCGAGCGCTCCGGCCCAGGACGCCGCGTCCGCCTCGACCGGAGGCGGCGGGACGGCGGCAGGCGCCCGGTCGACGAGGTAGGAGTGGTCGCAGCCGTTCTTCCAGACGTGGTCGTCGGCGGTCCAGGTGAACGGCACACGTCCGGTCGTCGGGCCCGGCGAACCCGCAGACGCCCGGGGGAGGGCCTCCCTCCGCTGTTCGACGCCGGGCGGCACGGTCGCCGGCCGGGTGCCGTCGGACGGCGATCGGCGCGGGGAGGCGCTCGGCGTGCCCTGCGGCTTCCCGGGCGTGAGGGAGCCGGAAGGCGAGGGCTGCGGGCCGGCCGCCGGGGGCCCGTCCGGCCGCTGGGCCACCGACGGGCGCCGGTCCGTGCCCGGGAGCGACGTCCCTCCCAAGGCCGCGACCAGGGTGAGAGTGAGCACCGCGGCGGCGAGGACACCGAGCCCCTGCCCGTACCGGCGTGCTCGACGCGACCGGGACCCCGGCCCCCGGGGAGTCCCGCCGATCGTGGCCACCTCACCGGCGACGGAAGCCGGCCCCGGGCGAGGACCGGTGTGGCCGGACGGCTCGTGGGCCGCGGACGGCGGCGGCCCGGACACAGCCCCGGCGGACGGCCCGGCGGCCCCGACGGCGTGGGGCAGCGCCGGCCACCGCCCGGGTGACGCGGTCTCCCCGGCTGATCCGTCCACCGGCACGACTTCCGCCGGATCCGCCTCCGCCCCGGCTCCAGTCCCAGTCCCCGCGTCAGTCCCAGCCCCAGCCCCAGCGTCAGTCTCAGCCCCGGCGTCAGCCTTCCCCGCCGGCTTCTCCTCCGCCGCCCCCTGGCGATCGAGGCGTTCGCGGTCCGCCAGGATCCACAGACGGTGCAGTGCCTCCCGCTCCCCGGCCGGTGCGCCGCACAGGCGGGCCAGCCGCTCCACGGGGGCGAACTCCGCAGGCACCGTCCGCCCCGTGCAGTACCGGTGCAGCGTCGAGCCGCTGACCCCGATCCGGCGGGCCAGCGACGCGTACGTCCGGCCCGACCGCTCCCGCAGCGCGCTCAGCCGTTCCGCCAGCACCGCCCGCGCGGCCCCCTCGGCGTCACCCGACACGCTCGCCCCCCCCCCGCTGCCGTTCCAGGGCGTTCCAGCCCCCCGAGAACACCCACGTCACCAGGGGTGGGACGGTTCCAGCCCGGCGGGAACCCGTGTCGCGCTTGTCGGCGTCCTGTGCGGCGGCCCAGGCTGGTGCTCGTTCCCGTACCGCCGCCGCAGGGCCCCTCAGCGGGCTCCGCACGCCTCGGCGGACGCCGTACGACCACCTGACCGCACCATCCGAAACGGGGAAACCTCACCATGCGCACCCTTCGCACCACAGCCCTGACCGCCGCTGCCGCGGGCCTGGCCGTCACCGCACTGGCCCAGGTGCCCGCCGCCGCGGCGCCGGCCCCCGCTCCCGTCCAGCCGAAGTTCCTGAGCGCGGGCCAGCTGCCCGCCTCCACCACACCCTGGACGGCCGGTCCCGTACGCCAGGGAGTGCCCGCGGAAGGGTCGGTGTGCACCGCCGGCATCGCCCCGGCGGCCGGCACCCGCCACCGGGACTTCCGCACCGAACTGGACACCGGCGCCCGCCAGACCATCACGGTCGCCACCACCACCGCTCGGGCCAAGGCGCTCGCCGCCGAGCTGCGCAGCGCTCTGGAGACCTGCCTCGACCGGCTGAAGGCGCAGGACCCCGGCCTGGAGGGGGAGGCCTTCTACCACGGCCGTGTCGACATCGAGGAGGGCGCGCACGTCTACAGCATCGACACGTCCTACCCGGAGGTCGGCTCCACCGACATCGGGCTCTACTCCGTGGGCCGCGACGGCAGGGCCGTGACCGTCGTGGAGTGGGGACAGCTGGGTGAACTCGACGGCGCACCGCTGGAGGGCTTCAGGAAAGCGACGCGTACCGCCGTCGCCAAGCTGTACTGAGGCCGCGTCCGACGACCGGCCGTCGGGGGGCGGCCTGTCGCCGGAGGTGCGGGGTACCCGGCACCGGGAGCATGCTGGCTGTGTGACCCGGCACGGAACGCCCCGGCATCCCCCGCCCGCCGGAAACGGGGCCGCGGCCGGGGGACACGAGGGTGGCCGAGCGCCCGACGAACTGTCCCTCGTACTCGCGCAGGCCCTCGTCAGCGCCGTCGAGTCGAGCGACGGCCACGCGGGCGGTGTCTACCTCCGCAGCCGGACGCCGGGGCTCCTGCGGCTCGCGGTGCTCGCCGGACTGCCCGGACCGCTGTTCCGGCCCTGGTGGCGGATGCAGGTGAACCGGCCCTTCCCGCTGTCCGAGGCCTACCGCTCGGGCCGCCCCGTGCTGCTCTCCGACGCGGAGGAGGCGATGCGCCGGTTCCCGCAGCTGATGGCCGGACTTCCGTTCCCGTTCGGTTCGCTGTGGGTGCCGATCACGGGACCCCGGGGGAGCCTGGGCGTGCTGGTGATCCTGCGGGCCTCCACGCCGGGGCAGCCGGTGGCCCCCGCCGACGGCGACCGGCTGCACCGCCTGGGCCACCGCCTCGGTGACGCGCTCACCGATCTGGACCAACGGGGCGTCGACTGCGTATGGGAGACCGAGCCGGTCCCCGTGCAACTGCCCGCCGCCACCACGCCCCCGGTCCGCGTCGGCCGCTTCGACTGGGACCTGCACTCCGGGCGGGTCGCCGCCGACGACGAACTCTGCGCGATCCTCGGCTTCGAGCCCGCCGCCTTCCCGGGCACCGTGGACGCGCTCGCCGAACGGCTGGTCCCGGAGGACGTGTACGGGCTGTGGGCGCTGGCCCGTCAGACGGTGGAGTCGGCCGAACCGGTCGTCCGGCGGATGCGGCTGCGCGGCCCCGACGGCCGGTCCCATCTGCTGGAGCTGTCCGGCCGCTGGACGCACCCGGTCGGCGATGCGTCCGCCAGCCGTCTGAGCGGCTTCCTGGTCGACCTCGGCGCGGGGCCCGTCGTGGCGGAGGCCGCCGACCGGCTGCCGCGCGGCGTCCTCTCCCTCGACCGGCTGGGCCGGATCACCTACGCGAACGGCCTCGCCGAGGAGCTGCTCGGCCACTCCAGGGAGGAGCTCGTGGGTCACGTCGTGTGGCAGGCCCTGCCGTGGTTCGGGCACGAGGCCTACGAGGACCACTACCGGGCCGCCCTGATGGCTGACGAGCCCGTCCACTTCCTCGCCCGCCGCCCGCCCTCGCGCTGGTTGTCGGTCTCCCTGTACCCGGGCCACGACGGGGTGAGCGTCGTCCTCCAGGAGACGGACCGGCCGGACTACGCCCCGGGCTCGGTCACCGCGCCCGGCCTCGGCATCGGCTCGACCGCCGACCGCTCCTCGGCGCTGTACCGGCCGGTGGCCCTCGCCATCGCGCTGACCGAGGCGGTCACGGCACGTCAGGTCTCCGAGGTGGTCACGGAGGAGTTGCTGCCCGCGTTCGGCGGCCGCCGGCTCGCCATCTATCTCCTGGACGAGGGCCATCTCCATCTGGCCTTCGAGACGGGGTTCCCGAAGGGCTTCCTCGACCGTTTCGAAGGGGTCGAGCTCGACGTCAGCATTCCCGGGGTGGAGACCCTGACCACGGGCCGCCCGATGTTCTTCGAGTCCATGCAGCGCCTGGCCGAGGCCTATCCGGGCATTCCGATCGACGCGGACGTCGGGGCCCGCGCGTTCCTGCCGCTGATCGCCTCGGGGCGGCCCGTCGGCTCCTGCATCCTCGGGTTCGACCGCCCCCGCGGCTTCAGCCCGGAGGAACGCACGGTCCTGACGGCACTGGCCGGACTCATCGCCCAGGCACTGAAGCGCGCCCGGCGCTACGACAGCGAGTCGGCCCTCGCCCGCGGACTCCAGAACGCCCTGCTGCCGCACCGGCTGCCCGAGGTGGACGGGGTGGACACCCTGGGGCGCTACCTCTCCGGCACCCAGGGCATGGACGTGGGCGGCGACTGGTACGACGTCATCGAGACCGGCCACGAACTCGCCCTGATCATCGGCGACGTACAGGGACACGGTGTCTCCGCCGCCGCGACCATGGGGCAACTGCGCAGTGCGGTACGGGCGTTCGCACTGAGCAAACACGATCCCCAGGAGGTGATGAGCGGGACGAACCGGCTGCTCATCGACCTCGACCCGGGACAGTTCGCGAGCTGCTGCTACATCGCGCTGGACCCGGTGACCGGAGTGGCCCGCGCCGTACGGGCGGGGCATCCGCAGCCCGTGCTGCGGCGGGCGGACGGCCGGACGGAAGTGCTGGACCTGCCCGGCGGCATCGTGCTCGGGATCGACGGGCAGGCGGCCTATCCGGTCACCGAGATGCACCTCGAACCGGGCGCGATGCTCGCCCTGTTCACGGACGGGCTGATCGAGCGCCCCGGGACGGACATCGACGAGGGGATCGAGCGGTTGCGTGCCACCGTCGAGCGCATCGGCGCGGTCCCCCTGGCCGAGACGGCCGACCAGGTCATCGGAGAGGCCAGGGCGGCCACCGACCGCCCCGACGACATCGCGATCCTGCTCGCCGCCCGGTGGGCCAAGACCCCGGAGATCCGCCGGCCCCGGGAGGGCGGGGCGCCCGGCCCCGACCTGTGGCGCACGTTCAGGAGGCCGGACCCGGGGCCCACGGCGGGCGCACCGGATCCGGCCTCCTGAGAGTCGTCCTGCCGGTCAGGCGCCTGTGCCGGTCAGGCGCCGCTGAGGCGTTGATCAGGCGTCGGCCGGCTGCTCTGCCGGCGCGAAGGCGCCGGAGGCCTCCAGCATCCCCTCGCGCTCCACGACCTTGATCCGCTCACGGCCCTGGGCCGTGCCCAGCGCCTGCTCGTGGGCGTCCAGCTTGTGCCAGCCCTCCCAGGTCGTGTAGCGGACGCCGCGGTCCGCCAGGAAGGCCTCGACGGCCTCCGGCGCGGGCGTGGCCGGCTCCGGCAGCCGGCCGGCCGCCCGGTCCTCCAGGACGCAGGCGACTGTCTCGTTCGCGTCGCCCTTGGTGTGTCCGATCAGGCCGATCGGGCCGCGCTTGATCCAGCCCGTGACGTAGACCGAGGCCATGTGCTCGTCGCCGGCGATGACGCGCCCCGCCTCGTGCGGCACGGTGCCGGAGGCCACGTCGAAGGGGAGCTTGGGCAGCTCCTCCGAGTAGTAGCCGACGGCACGGTAGACGCTCTGCATGTCCCAGTCCGTGAACCGACCGGTGCCCCGGACGTTGCCGGTGCCGTCCAGCTCGGTGCGCTCGGTGCGCAGCGCCACGACCTTGCCGTCCTCGCCGAGGATCTCGACCGGGGACTCGAAGAAGTGCAGGAACAGCTTGTGCGGGCGGTCGCCGACATCGCGGATCGCCCAGTTCTCCAGGGTCTGCGCGACCATGTTGGCCTGCTTGTTCTCCCGGCGGGTCGCGATGGAGCCCTCGTCGTACTCGATGTCCTCGGGGTTGACGATGACCTCGATGTTGGGGGAGTGGTCCAGCTCCCGCAGTTCCATCGGGCTGAACTTGGCCTGTGCGGGGCCACGCCGCCCGAACACGTGCACCTCCAGCGCCTTGTTCTCCTTGAGGCCCTGGTACACGTTGTCCGGGATCTCGGTGGGCAGCAGCTCGTCCGCCGTCTTGGCCAGGACGCGGGCCACGTCCAGGGCCACGTTCCCGACGCCGAGCACGGCGACCTTCTCCGCGGTGAGCGGCCAGGTGCGCGGGACCTCGGGGTGCCCGTCGTACCAGGAGACGAACTCGGCCGCGCCGTAGGAGCCGTCCAGCTGGATGCCGGGGACGTCGAGCGCCCGGTCGGCCTCGGCGCCGGTGGAGAAGATCACCGCGTCGTAGAACGACCGCAGGTCGTCCAGGCCGATGTCGTGCGGGTAGCTGACGTTTCCGAAGAGCCGGATCTGGGGCTTGTCCAGCACCTGGTGCAGGGCCTTGACGATGCCCTTGATCCGCGGGTGGTCGGGGGCCACGCCGTAACGGATGAGACCGAAGGGCGCGGGCATGCGCTCGAAGAGGTCGATGGAGACCCCCGGGTCCTGGCAGACCTCGGATTTGAGCAGCGCGTCCGCAGCGTAGATACCGGCGGGGCCGGCTCCGACAATGGCGACGCGGACGGGGCGTGTCATGGCGTGGTGATCCTTCGGGGCGGGCGAACGCGGGCAGGTACAGCGTACGTCGGAGGTAAGGGTTGGCTTACTAGTCTCCACCGCACACCGTAAGCGATCGCCCCGCGGGCCCTTCGACCGGCCCTGCCTAGAGTGTCCGATTAGCCCGTTTTGTCGTGTCGATATGGGCGATTTGTTTCTTTTGAGCATTCTGCTTGATAAGGGTTCTATTGGGGCTGCTGGGGCATTTGCTTGACCTTGTTTTCGCCATCACCGCGAGGGAGTGGTGAGCGTCACGTCCGAGCGGGCGGACGCAGAAGTGGAAGCGTCGGTTCCCTTCTGTGCGAAGAAAGTTGACGACGTGACGGAGTGACCCGATCCGGCGATTCCGCCTTTCGATCTTGCGTGGAAAAGGGAATCCGGAATGCGGGGCTTGTTCTGTTCGACGTTTCTCGCCTACGGTCACCGTCAATCCGGATGGAACGCCGAATCCTGCCGCCGTCCGGGAATCCGAAACCCACTCACGTACGGCAGGAGCGGGGGACCCAGGTAAGTCGTCGATCCGTAACCGGAACGGCTTGGGGTGAAGTCGCACGACCGTGCGGCCAGACATCTCCCGTCTGAACCCGACAGCTCACCTCGCAGGCGCCGGAGAGGAAATCCCCCATGCCCGCACAGGGTAAGCACCGTCGTTCCCAGTCCGCCTCGCTGCGCCGCGGCCTCGCCGCCGTGACCGCCGGTGGAGCCGTCCTCGCCCTCCCCGTGATAGGCGCCACCAGTGCCTTCGCGGCCCCCGCGCCGCAGCAGGCCGTGGCGCCCGCCCAGCATTCCGTGGCGGCCGGTGAGACGCTTTCCAAGATCGCCCGCGAATATTCCGTCAGCGGCGGCTGGGAGAAGCTGTACGAAGACAACCGGAAGATCATCGGAGAGAATCCCGATCTTATTCAGCCCGGTATCAAGCTGACCCTCGGAGCCAAGGCCGCGGCCGCTTCGGGCGGTAAGGCGGACGAGGCCGCCAAGGCTGCCCCGTCCGCCGTGCGTGGTGCCGAGACGGACCGTGCCGACCGTTCGGAGCGCGTCGACGCCGCTCCCGTGGCAAAGGCCGCTCCGGCCGCGGAGAAGGAGAAGGCCGTCACGTACACGAACGACCTCGACGGCTGGATCAAGGAGTCGCTGGCGGTCATGGCCGAGCAGGGCATCCCCGGCACGTACGAGGGCATCCACCGCAACATCCTGCGCGAGTCCTCGGGCAATCCGGCCGCGATCAACAACTGGGACTCCAACGCGGTCAAGGGCACCCCGTCCAAGGGGCTTCTCCAGGTCATCGACCCGACCTTCCAGGCCTACCACGTGCCCGGCACCTCGACCGACAGCTACGACCCGGTCGCCAACATCACGGCCGCGTGCAACTACGCGGCGGACCGGTACGGCTCGATCGACAACGTCTTCGGCGCCTACTGATCCCTGCGCGCCGAGCCCGAGGGGCCCCGGACCTCATGGATGCTGCTGGCCAACAGCATCCTCATGGTCCGGGGCCCCTCGGGCGTACCGGGAAGTTACCCCCAAGTTTCTAGTGACTTACCACGCCATCGACAGTAGAACCTGTTTCACTCTGTCGAGAGTGAGGTAGGTCACATGAGCGACACCACCATGCGGGACGGCGAGACCAAGGGTGTCTCGCGTCGAAGATTCATCGCTGGAACGGGTTCTCTTCTGGGTGCTGCGGCGATCGCCGGGCACTCCGCACCGGCGTGGGCGGGAGTCCGGGCGGCAGCGGCGCCGATCGGCTCCGGGGCCCGAGTGCCGGTGCTGGTCGTCGGCACCGGATACGGCGGCTCCGTGGCCGCCCTCCGGCTCGCCCAGGCCGGCGTCGACGTCCATATGGTCGAGATGGGCATGGCCTGGGACACGCCGGGCGCGGACGGCAAGATCTTCGCCAACACCACCAGACCCGACGACCGCTCCTTCTGGCTGCGGACCCGGACCAAGCAGCCGCTGAGCAACTTCCTCGGCTTCCCCATCGACAAGGGCGTCAACCGCTACACCGGTATCCTGGACGCCGAGGAGTTCGCCGGCATCACCGTCTACCAGGGCCGCGGCGTAGGCGGCGGGTCCCTGGTCAACGGCGGTATGGCCGTCACCCCACGCCGGGAGAACTTCGGCGCGATCCTCCCCACGGTGAACGCCGAGGAGATGTACCGCACCTACTACCCGCGCGCCAACAGCGGACTGGGCGTCACCACCATCGATCCCGCCTGGTTCGACAGCGCCGACTGCTACCAGTACGCCCGGGTCGGCCGGAAGCACGCCCAGCGCTCCGGCTTCCCGTTCCTCTTCGTTCCCGCCGTCTACGACTGGGACTACATGAAGCAGGAGGCGGCCGGGACCGTCCCCAAGTCGGCCCTGGACGCCGAGATCCTCTACGGCAACAACTACGGCAAGAAATCGCTCCAGAAGACCTATCTCGACCGGATCAGGGCCACCGGCCGGGTCACCATCTCCGCGCTCCACCAGGTCACCAGGGTCACCCCGGCCCCGGGCGGCGGCTACACGGTGCTCATCGACCAGCTGGACACCGTCGGCCGGACGACCGCCACCAAGACCGTCACGGCGGACAAGGTGTTCTTCGCCGCGGGCAGTGTCGGCACCAGCAAGCTGCTCGTCGGCCTCAAGGCCACGGGCGCGCTGCCCCTCCTCAACAGCGAGGTCGGCAAGGGGTGGGGCGACAACGGCAACGTCATGTGCGGCCGGGCCAACCACCTCTGGGACCCGACCGGGAAGGTGCAGTCGTCGATCCCCACCGGCGGCATCGACAACTGGGAGGCCGGCGGAGCGTTCGCCGAAGTCGCGCCGCTGCCCACCGGGATCGAGACGTGGGCCTCGTTCTACCTCTCCATCACCAAGAACCCGAACCGGGCGCAGTTCACCTGGAACGCCGCGGCGGGGAAAGCCGAGCTGAACTGGCAGACGGCGTGGAAGCAGCCCTCCATCGACGCCGCGAAGACCATCTTCGACAAGGTCAACCAGAAGGAGGGGACGATCTACCGCACGGACCTCTTCGGCGTCCACAAGATCTGGGGCGACCACCTCACCTACCACCCGCTGGGCGGCGCGGTCCTGGACAAGGCCACCGACAACTACGGCCGGCTGCACGGCTACCCGGGCCTGTACGTCATCGACGGCGCACTGATCCCCGGCAACACCAGCGTGAACCCGTTCGTCACCATCACCGCGCTCGCCGAGCGCAACATCGAACGGATCATCGCCACCGATCTGTAGGCGATCCGGAGGATGCGGGGAATCGCGGAGAGTCCGGGGCCGGGAGTGCCAACCCGGCGGCCCCGGACCCCGTCAGGAGGCGTCCGCCCCTCACCCGTGACCGGGCAGGACGCACACCGCGTCGATCCCCAGCACATGGTTGAGCCGCCCGAACGCCAGCCACGAGCCGATGCTCATCGTCAGCTCCACGATCTCCGCCTGGCTGTAGTGCGCGGTCATCCGCTTCCAGAAGGCGTCGTCCAGACCGTGGTGGTCGAGCGTGTACCGCTCGGCGTACTCCGCCGCCAGCCGGGTGCGCTCGTCGAAGGCGCCGGTCGTACGCCACTCGGTCACCGCGCCGGCGAATTCCTCCTCGACCTTCGCCCCGTCCCGCTCGGTCCGCCAGTCCAGGCAGAACAGGCACCCGTTGATCTGCGCGACCCGCAGTCTGGCCGCCTCGAACTCCCGCAGCCCCAGCGTCGTGTGCTCGTACACGGACATCGAGAAGGCGGCGGCGGCCATGCCGATGCCGGGGACCATCTCCCCCCACACGTAGCCGATGGGCTCCTGGCCCTCCGGGATGTCGATGATCATGCCGGTCTCCTTCCCAGCCTGCCGACGGCAGGCCGCAGCGGAACGTCCAGTGCGTCGTACAGGCCCGGCTCCGCGTCCACCAGCCAGTCGATGGCGGAGACGAGCCGCCCGACCGCGGTGGCGTTCCCGCCCGCCGACCGGTTCTCGTCCTCGTCGGAGGCCTCGACCGTCACCTCGATACGGGGGCGGCCCTCGATCACCACCCGGTGCGCGCCCACCCCGTCGGGCGGGGACGGCCAGTCCGGGGCGCACGAGGGATGGATCCGGGTGATGTGCTCGATGACGATGCGCGGCACGCCGGCCACGACGCCCTGCACCTCGAAGCGCACCGCCCCCTGCGTGCCCGCCGCGAACTTGCCCATCGTGCGTGTGCGTACCGTCGACTCCAGGGCCCGGCGGTCCATGGTCTCGCGGATCCCGTCCAGCTCGATGTCCAGCGCCCGCGCCATGAGCCGTACCTGACCGCCCCACACCATCGTCGGAACGCTCTCCGCCAGCATCAGCGGCTCGTAGTCCATCGGGTGCCCCATGCCGATCAGATGGCGCACCGACTCCTCCTGCTCGTACGTGGAGTAGTCGAAGATCTCCTGGCAGCGGATGACGTCCACCTCGGTACCGAGCCCGCTGACCAGCAGGGGCAGGACGTCATTGCCCCAGCCGGGGTCGACCCCGGAGACGAAGAGCGAACCGCCCCCCTCGGCGATGGCGGCCAGGACCGGGTCCCGCAGCTCCGGTGGGGCGTTGCGCTGATCGTAGAGCGGATAGAGGGAGGGTGTGACGACCACCGCGCCGGCCCGGAGCGCCCGGCCGATGTCGGCGAGAGCGTCGTCGGGACGGATGTCGCCGGACGCCGCGTAGACCACTGCCCGGGGGCGGGCGGCCAGGACGGCGGCGATGTCGTCGGTGGCCGCGACCCCGAGCGGGCGCCCCACCCCGCCGAGCTCGCCCGCGTCGCGGCCGACCTTGGCGGAATGGTGCACGAGGACGGCGGTGAGTGTCAGTGCCGGATGGGCCTCGACGGCGCGGATCGCCGCGCGGCCGACGTTGCCGGTACCCCAGACAACCGTGGGAATCATGCGCGGAGGGTAGCCCCGGGCCCCTGCACTTCCCAGAGCCGTGCGGGACCCAGTTCCTCGGGTGGAAAGGCGTGTTCCCGGGCCGGGGGCGATCCTCCGGCCCGGGAACACGACAGCGGCTACCGCTTGGCCCGTGCGCCGTTCGGGGCGCCGGTGACCGTGAACTGCGAACCGGGCTCGATGAGTACGTGGCCGTCGCGCGAGTCGGTGATCGTCACGTTCGTGAGCGTCGCGTTGCCGCGCGCGCCGCCCATCGCCAGGATGCCGGATCCGTTGTTGGACTTGTCGATCCGGACGTTCTCGATCCTGACGTCCTGCATCAGGCCGCCGCCCGTCTTGAACTGGATGCCGTCATAGGTGGAGTCGATGATGTCCGTGTCACGGATCGTGACTCCGGGGATCGGCAGGTTCTGCGGGAAGAGGGTGATCGCGCCGAACTCCTGGTCCTCGTTCCAGAAGGCTCCGCCGGTGCGGTACAGGCCGTTGTTGGCTATCAGTGTCTGCCCGGAGAAGGGCAGCGGGTCATGGTCGGTCGCCAGCATGATGGCCGGGTAGTTCATCGTGTCGGAGATCAGGTTGTTCTCGATCTTGTTTCCGTAACCCCCGTAGATCGCGATGCCGTTGGCCCGCCACGGGAGCTGGATGGTGTTGTTGCGGAAGCTGTTGTCGTGGCCGATGTCGACGGACTGGTCCTTGACGTACTTGCTGGACCAGACCGCCAGCGCGTCGTCGCCGGTGTTGCGGAACGACGAGTTGTAGACCGTGGAGTTGCGGGTGCCGTTGGCGAAGTTGATGCCGTCCGCGTACGTGTTGCGGATCCGCATCCCGGTGAACTCGACGCCGTCGCCCGGGTTCCACAGCTCCGGGAGGTTGGTGTAGTCGCGACCTGCCCAGACGCCCACGTTGGCGTGCTCGATCCAGACGTTGCTGATCTTCGTGTCCTTGCCGAACCGGCCGTTCAGTGCGACGCCGCCCTCGTGGTTGCCGTCGCCGCCGCGGATGGTGCCGGAGCCGAAGATGGCGATGTCGGAGATTTGCGTGTTCTCGTCGATGTCGAAACCGAAGTTGCCCTCGTGCGGGTGGTTGATGCCGCCCGCCTCGTGCGGCGGGGTGAGGGTGTAGAGCTGGGAGTGCCACATGCCCGCGCCCCGGATCGTCACATCGCGGATGCCGACCTGGTTGAACTGACCCCGGTCGAGCGGGTCGTCGGTGAGGATCTTCTGCTCCTGGCGCCACTGGCCGGCCGGGATCCACACGCAGTCGATCCGACCGGTCTGGTTCGCCGTCACCGCGCGCTGGATCGCCGCCGTGTCGTCGATCCCGTCGTTCGCCGCCGCGCCGTACGTCGTGATAGACACACAGCCCGAGGGCTGGGACGAGGGCGCCGCCACCTGCTCCAGGTCGATCAGGTCGATGATGTAGAAGGAGGCGTTGTCGCTCGCGTCGCGCTGGAGCCGGAACTTCGTGCCCGCCGGATAGGTCTGCGTGAGCAGGGCGTGCGACTCGTCGAACAGCCGCCGTGCGTCGCCGCCGGGGGTGTTGGTGAGTCCTTCGGGGCTGTCGGTGTTCCCGTACAGCCAGCTGTGCTTCGAGGAGAGGTCGATCTTGCGGACGAACTGACCGTCGGCGTACAGGCTGATGGTCGCCTCGCGGCCGCCACCGCCCGGCGCGTCCGGGATGGAGTTGCGCACGACGACCGAGTTCGACGGGGCGGTCGAGGTGAACTCAACGAACTGGCCGGTGGAGTTGAGCCGCACCGACTCGCGTCCTGAGGACTCGGTGGCGAAGTTGGTGTGCCCGAAGGTGCGCTCGGCGTCCGACTTCAGCAGCGTGCCCTGGTAGGTGGCGTTCTCGGCCTCCAGCTCGGTGTACGGTACGGCGGCGCCGCGCCCGACGACGATGGAGCGGGCGAAGGTGTTGTTGGTCTCGCTGGTCTCCGTGACCTGGTTCGCGGCGTCCGCGGTGGCGGTCAGCGTCGCGCCGCCGCTCGCCGCCGTCCAGCTGCCGCCCACCGTGACGTTGGTGGTCGCGCCCGCCGCGATGGCCGGTGTGGTGCCGTTGAGCGTCGTGGAGCCGACGGTCAGACGGGTGACCGTGCCCGCGCTCACCGCGCTGGTGCCGCGGTTGTGCACCGCCACGGTGAAGGTGACCGCCGCGCCGACGGCTGGATTGGCCGGGCTGGAGGAGATGGAGCGGACCTCCAGGTCGGGGCCGGGGCTCTGCCCGACCATCAGCGGGGAGGCCGTGGTACGGCTGTTGTTGGCGTTGTCCGACTCGACGACCGTGTCGGTCGGGTCCACCAGTGCCGAGACGGTGTACGAGCCCTGCGGCCGCTTGCCGACCTCGACCGAGACCGGGGCCGAGGCTCCTGCGGCGAGCGGGCCGACCGGCGCGCTGCCCACGACCACGCCGCCCAGGCTCACATTGACGGTCGTCGCGGGGGAGGAGGCCGAACCGGCGTTGCGGACGGTCCCCTCGACGGTGATGTCGTCCGTCTCGGACGGGGACGAGGGGCTCCAGGACAGAGCGCTCACCGTCAGGTCCGGGTTGGGCGCGGCCGTCCCCAGGACCTGGACCTCGGCGATCTGCCCGCCGGGTGCCCCGGTGTTGGCGAAGAACTTGAGCTGGAGGTCGGCGACCCGGCCGTCCACCGGGATCGTCACCGTGTTCTGGTTGCCCGACGGGTTGAACGCGTAGCCGGCGCGGGCCCGGAGCGAGGTGAACGCGGTGCCGTCCTGGGCCCGGCCGAGCACTTGGATGTCCTGGGTCCGGCTGCCCCAGATCGGGTCCGGGTTCAGCTTGACCACCACGGACTCCAGGTCCGCGTCGGCGCCGAGCTTCACCGTGAGGTCTGCCGGCAGCCCGTTCGACTCCCAGTAGCTGTCGACCTTGCCGTCGTTGGCGTTGGCGGCCGGGAACCCGCCGTGCGATCCGCTGGCGACGACGGGCTTGCCCCGGGCCAGATCGGTGGCCTCAGCCGCGCTCGCGGCGACGGGCAGGAGCCCGACCGAGACCATTCCGGCTATCAGCAGCCCGGTGATCGACTGCCCGGTGAGTCGTTTCCATCTCATGACGTCCTCTGCTTCCACGATAATTGAGTGCACAAGTCAATCTTTTGCGGTGAGAGGTTCATAGATTTCTGCTCTGTTTCTGATTTGTCAACGGTCTTCGCATGGTCATGTCATTCGAGTGTCACGACTGACATGGTGTCAGATCGCAGATCGGGCGGGCTCGTTCAGGCCCCGGAGGCACCCCGGGCCAGCAGCAGCGCCATATCCACCGCGGCCACGGCCACCGCTCCGGCCAGGGCGGCCTTGCGCCACCGGCGGCCGAGAGCCGGGCCCGCGAGCGACGCCGCACCGGCCAGGACGAGCGCCGCGGCACCCGCGGAGTCCACCGGTCCCGGCGGGCCGAACGCCAGCACGGCCGTGGCGCCGAGGAGCGGCACCGGCAGCAGCAGCCGGGTGCCCCGGTCGCCCAGCCGGTGCGGGAGGCCCCGGATCCCGGCCGCCCGGTCCGCCGCGATGTCCGGGAGGGTGTCGGCCAGATGCGCCGCGAACCCGAGCAGCGCGCCGGCCGCCACCGTCCACCACCGGGGCCACGGTCCGCCGGGCAGGGAGAGGGCGACGACGGCGGGCAGGGCGCCGAATCCGGCCACGTACGGCAGCCAGGACAGGGCGGTCGCCTTGAGCCGCAGGTTGTAGAGCCAGGCGGCGGTGACCGCGGCGAGGTGCACCGTGCCGGCGAGGGCCCCGCAGGCCAGTGAGAGCGGTACGCACAGGGCGAGCGCGACCGCTGCCGCGGCCCACACCGCACGCGCCCCGACCGTGCCGTCGGCCGCGGGCTTCCCCCGGCGGCCGGCATCGGCGTCACGCCGCGCGTCGTACGCGTCGTTGCACCAGCCCACCGAGAGCTGGCCGGTCAGCACCGCGGCCGTGACCAGCGCGGAGCGGGGGCCGCCGAGCCCGGAGCCGAGGGCGAGGGCGCACGCGAGCGCGGTCACCGCGAGCGCCGGCCCCGGGTGGCACGCGAGCGTGACCCCCACGACCCGTCCGCGTCGCCCCGCGCCGGCGGGCCGCGCGCCGACCGGCTCGGCTCCGGCCGACTTGGCGTCGGCCGGGTCCGCTCCGGCCCGGCTCACCCTGTCCGTGGCGTCCATCGGGCGATCGTAGGGGCCTGGCGCCCCGTCAATGCGGCGACCGGGCGGGTCCTTTACGCCGTTCTCTCGCACCTTGTGGGCAGGATGGGGCCATGACGCCACCGAACCAGGAGGCAGAATGACCCGCATCGCCGCGGTTCACGGGGCTCTGCCGCCCCACCGCCACACCCAGCGCGAGGTCACCGACATGGTGGCCCGCACCTGCCTGCCGCCCGGCGCCGACCGCCGTGTCCTGGACCGGCTCCACGAGAACGCCCGGGTCCGTACCCGGCACACCGTGCTGCCCCTGGACGGCTACCGGGACCTCGACGGCTTCGGTGCGTCCAACGATGTGTTCATCCGGTCCGCCGTGGACCTCGGCGCCCAGGCCGTACGCGGTGCGCTGCGGGCGGCGGGGCTGCGGCCCACCGATGTGGACCTGCTGATGTTCACCTCGGTCACCGGCATCGCCGCCCCCTCCGTCGACGCCCGGCTCGTGACCCGCCTCGGCATGCGGTCGGACGTCAAACGGCTGCCCCTCTTCGGCCTCGGCTGCGTCGCCGGAGCCGCCGGTACGGCCCGGCTGCACGACTACCTCCTCGGCCGCCCCGACGACGTGGCCGTGCTCCTTTCGGTCGAGCTCTGCTCCCTCACCTTCCAGCGCCACGACACGTCGCCCGCCAATCTGGTGGCGACCGCGCTGTTCGGCGACGGAGCGGCCGCCGTGGTCGCCCTCGGCGCCCGCCGGGCCGTCGCCGGCCCCGAGATCGTGGCCACCCGCAGCCGGATGTACCCGGACACCGAGCACGTCATGGGCTGGGACATCGGCAGCACCGGCTTCACCGTGGTCCTCGACCCGGCGGTGCCCGACGTCGTCCGCCGCTATCTCGCGGACGACGTACGGGAGTTCCTCGAAGAGCACGGCCTCAAGCCGAAGGACGTCGCCCACTGGGTGTGCCACCCGGGCGGCCCCAAGGTGCTGGAGACCGTCACCGAGGTCCTCGATCTGCCCGACGGTGCGCTCGACGTCACCTGGCGCTCGCTGGCCGACGTCGGCAACCTTTCGTCGGCCTCGGTCCTGCACGTCCTGCGGGACACCATCGAACAGCGCCGCCCCGAGCCGGGCACCCCCGGACTGATGCTGGCCATGGGCCCGGGATTCTGCTGCGAACTGGTGCTGCTGCGCTGGTAGGAAGGAGAGACCCCCATGACCTCGACCACCTGGTACACCCTCCTCGTGCTGGCCGTCGCGGCCGAGCGCCTCGCCGAACTCGTCGTGGCCCGCCGCAACACCCGCTGGAGCCTCGCCCGGGGCGGCGTCGAATCGGGCCGCGGACACTACCCGGCGATGGTCGTGCTGCACACCGCGCTCCTGGCCGGCTGCCTGGCGGAGGTCCGGTTCGCCGAACGCCCCTTCCCGGCCGTACTCGGCTGGACGATGGCCGCCGTCGTCATGGCCTCGCAGGTGCTGCGCTGGTGGTGCATCCGCACCCTCGGCCCCCGCTGGAACACCCGGGTCATCGTGGTCCCCGGCCTGCCCCGGGTGACCGGCGGCCCCTACCGGTGGCTGAGTCACCCCAACTACGTCGCCGTCGTGGCCGAAGGCCTCGCGCTGCCCCTGGTCCACGGGGCCTGGGTGACCGCCCTCGTGTTCACCGCCCTCAACGCCGTGCTCATGGTGGTGCGGATCCGGTGCGAGGACGGGGCGCTCGCCCGCCTCCCGGCCGCGGACGCACCCGCGTGATCGACGTCCTGGTCGTCGGCGGCGGCCCGGCCGGACTGGCCGCCGCGATCCGGGCCGCTTCGGCGGGCCTGGAGGCGGTGGTGGTCGAGCCGCGCACCACCCCCGTCGACAAGGCGTGCGGCGAGGGCATCATGCCCGGCGGCGTCGCGGCCCTGCGCGACCTCGGCGTACGGGTGGCCGGCCACGAACTGCGGGGCATCCGCTACACCGACGGGCGGCGCAGCGCGGAGGCGGCCTTCCGGGGCGGCCCGGGCGCGGGCGTCCGCCGCACCGAACTCCACACCGCCCTGCACGAGCGGGCCGCAGCCCTCGGCGTACGCGTCGTCGCCGCGAAGGCGGGGGAGATCCGGCAGGACGAGGACAGCGTCACCGCCGCCGGACTCACCGCGCGCTGGCTCGTCGCCGCCGACGGGCTCCATTCGCCGCTGCGCCGCGCCCTGGGCCTCGACCGGCCCGTCACCGGGCCCGGACGCTACGGTCTGCGCCGCCACTACTCGATCGCCCCGTGGACGGACCACGTCGAGGTGCACTGGTCCCGGCACGGCGAGGCGTACGTGACCCCGGTCGGCGACCGCCTGGTGGGGGTGGCCGTCCTGAGCCGCGACCGCCGCCCCTACGACCGGCATCTGGCCGCCTTCCCCGCTCTCGCGGCCCGGCTCGCGGGCAGCGCGGGGGCCACCCCCGTACGCGGGGCCGGACCGCTGCGCCAACGGGCACATGGCCCGAGGGCCGGGCGTGTCCTGCTGGTCGGCGACGCCGCGGGCTACGTGGACGCCCTGACCGGGGAGGGCATCGCCCTCGCCGTGATCACCGCGACGGCCGCGGTCGACTGCCTGACCGCCGGGCGGCCCGAGGACTACCCCCGACGGTGGGCGCGGGTCACGCGACGCTACCGCCTGCTCACCGCGGCACTGCTGGGCGCCGCCGGCATGCCGTCCTCGGGGCGGTTGATCGTCGCCGCCGCCCACCGGGCGCCCGTCCTCTTCCGCACCGCGGTCCACGCACTCCAGTGAATCCGGCCGCCCGCGCGGGCGGCGGTCGCTCGAATGGCGGGGCTCCGGGTTCCGGCATAACGTCGGTCGGGTGAACGCCCGCGTTCATCCGACCGACGCAGAGACCGGCCGCCCCCATCGGGCGCACTGCCCTCGGCACGAGAGACGAACCTGACCATGACGGGCTCCCACGCGACACCCGCCGATACGGCCACCTCCGATCGGCACCGCGGCGGACTGGCACTGCTGGTCATCGCCTCGTGCCAACTGATGGTGGTGCTCGACGTCACCATCGTCAACATCGCGCTTCCGCACATGCAGCAGGACCTGGGATTCTCCACCGAGAACCTCTCCTGGGTCGTCAACGCCTACACGTTGACGTTCGGTGGCCTGCTGCTGCTCGGCGGACGCCTCGGCGACATCCTCGGCCGCCGCCGGGTCTTCGTCTTCGGCGTGCTCCTCTTCGTCTTCGCCTCGCTGCTCGGCGGGCTGTCCCAGGAGGGCTGGCAGTTGCTGGCCGCCCGCTCGCTCCAGGGCGTCGGCGGCGCGATCGCCTCCCCCACCGCCCTGTCGCTGATCACCACCACCTTTCGCGAGGGCCCCGAACGCAACCGCGCGTTCGGGGTGTTCGCGGCCGTCTCGGCGGGCGGCAGCGCGATCGGGCTGCTCGCCGGCGGGCTGCTGGTGGAGTGGCTGGACTGGCGCTGGGTCCTGTTCGTCAACGTTCCGATCGGCCTGCTGATCGCCTTCGCGACCCCTCGCTACATCCCCGAGTCCGAACGCCGTCCGGGCCACTTCGACATCGCCGGCGCGCTCACCTCGACGGTCGGCATGGTGCTGCTCGTCTACGGCTTCATCCGCGCCTCCGAGGACGGCTGGACCGACGCGCTGACCCTCGGCTCGTTCGCGGTGGCCGTGGTGCTCCTCGCGGTGTTCATCACCGTCGAACGTGGCTCGAAACAGCCCATCACGCCGCTGTGGATGTTCCGCGACCGCAACCGCGCCGGCTCCTACGCGATGATGCTCAGCCTCGCCGCCGCGATGTTCGGGATGTTCTTCTTCCTGACCCTCTTCGTGCAGAACGTCCTCGACTTCAGCCCGCTGCGGGCCGGCCTCGCCTTCCTGCCGGTGAGCGCCGTCATCGCGGTCAGCGCCGGCCTGGCCTCCCAACTGCTGCCCAGGTGGGGACCGAAACCCTTCATGGTGGTGGGCGCGCTGCTGGCCGCAGCCGGTCTCGGCTGGCTGACGCTGACCGACGTCCACAGCTCCTACCTCGGCTCGATCCTCGGCCCGATGCTCGTGTTCGGCTTCGGCATGGGCATGCAGTTCGTGTCGTTGACCCTGATGGCGGTCTCGGGCGTCGCCCCGAAGGAGGCGGGCGCCGCCTCCGGCATCCTCAACGCCACCCAGCAGGTCGGCGGGTCCCTGGGCCTGTCGATCCTGGTCACGACGTTCGGCACGGCCAGCCGCAACGAAGCCACCGACCAGGTGCCGAGATTCCTCCAGGAGGGCACGCCCGCCCAGCTGCTGGAGTTCCGCAAAACCGGTGAGCTGCCACCGCCCTGGGGCGACCAGGTGCTCACCTCGGGCGTCTCCAGCGCCTTCGTCGTCGCGGCCTGTTTCGCCGTGGTCGCCGCTCTGGTAGCCCTGTTCGTCATCCAGGTCAGGCCCGCGGACCTGGCCCGTCTCCAGGGCGGCGCGGCACCGCTCGCGGGTGAGACGAGGGACGACGCCGAAACGGGCGGGACACGGCCCGGCGGCACGAACGCGCTACGGCAGCCGGGCATCGACGAACCACGGCCCGGCCCGGAGGCCGAGCGACCCGCGAAAGAGAGCTGACCCATGGACTGGACCCTCGAAGTGATCGTGCTGCCCGTGACCGACGTCGACCGGGCCCGGGACTTCTACCGGGACAGAATCGGCTTCCACGTCGACATCGACGCCGAGGTGATGCCCGGAGCCCGCGTCGTCCAGCTGACGCCACCCGGTTCCGGCTGCTCGATCGCGCTCACCGACGGACTGCCCAACCCGACCGGAACCCCGCGGCCGGGCACGTACCACGGCCTCCAGCTCTGCGTCACCGACATCGACGCCGCGCACGCCGAGCTCGTCGGCCGGGGCGTCGAGGTCTCCGAGCCGCAGCGGTACGCCCCGGACGACGGGGCGACCTTCATGTATTTCACCGACCCCGACGGCAACGGCTGGGCCGTGCAGGAGTATCGCCGCCGGAAGACCGAACCCCTGCACAAGGTCCTTGCCGACCTGGCAGCGAGCAACGAGGGGGACACGGTGGGGTGAACCGGATGCGGAGGTGGATCGCGCCGCGTCCGGTCCACCAGAATGCTCCCCGTATCGAGTGCAGAGATCCATCAGCGCAAGGGAGCGGCATCCAATGGGCGCCAACGCAGACATGGTGGCCTTCGTCCGGGCGCGGCTCGCCGACGAGGAACACGTCGCACTGGCCGCCGGTGGGGACCGATGGCGGTGCCCGGCCGATGTGCCGGGCGAGGTCCACGACCGCACCGGCGGGGTGGCGTTCACGGTGCGGGGGCGGGGCTTCGACGAGCACATCGCGCTCCAGGACCCCGCGCGGACGCTGGAGCGCATCGAGACGCACCGGGTCATGCTCGGCGAGTACGTCGAGGTCGCCGACCTGGACACCGACCGCCCGGCCGAGGACTTCCGCTCCGGCCGTGCGGTGGGCCTGGGCTTCGCCGTACGGCAACTGGCCGCCGAGTACGCAGGCCACGCCGACTACCAGGCCCGCTGGCTGCCCCGGTTCATCCAGTAGCACCCGGGACCCCGGGCCGCCCGATCCCGTATGTTCCGGTGCGTCCCCTCCAGTTGCCCCGCAGGGCCGCCCTTCGGGCGACGACCGGCCTCTTCATCGGTGTGTTTCCGGCCAATGTGCGGATGGCCGTCGACCGGCGTCACCGGCCCCGTCCGCAGCGGGTGGCGGCCTGGGCCCGGCTGCCCTCCAGATGCCGCTGGTCCTGTGGGCGCGCGGTGTCGCCCGGGGTGCCGACGGCCCCTGAACGGACCGTAGTCGGTGTGGTATGAGCCGGCGACCGTGAAGGTGATCCACAGCAAAATGGCGTTGCTCTCTGGTGAGGAGTGATCCCGGCGTGTAGCGTCGCCGGAAGATGTCGTGGTTCGCAGTACCTGCCCGCGCCTGGCGCGGGCGTTTTGCTGTGCAGTGCCTGAGAACCAGGGCGATCACCTCCGGGTCCGCGCGGTGCGGATCCGTTTACTGCTGAGAGGTACGGGCATGGCCAGCGGAACCGTCAAGTGGTTCAACTCGGAAAAGGGCTTCGGCTTCATCGCGCAGGACGGCGGCGGTCCCGACGTCTTCGCGCACTACTCCAACATCAACTCCACCGGCTTCCGTGAGCTCCAGGAAGGCCAGGCGGTGACCTTCGACATCACCCAGGGCCAGAAGGGCCCGCAGGCGGAGAACATCACCACCGCCTGATCCGGGTTGACCGATCCTGGAGCCCCGGAGCGCGCTGCGCTCCGGGGCTCCAGGGCGTACCGGGTGTGTTCCTGCCGGGCGGCTCCCCGGTTGGGACGGCGTGTGCCGGGTACGCGGTGGATCTCGCACCGGTCGTTCCGGAGCTTCCGGAAGGTCGGTGGGGGGAATGGAGGGCGACCCATGTTCAAGGCCATCGCAGATGTACTCCGCTCCATCGGAGGAGCCATCGCCACCGTGGTCACGCTGCCCTTCCGGGCCCTGGCCAGGCTGTTCGGCGGCGCGTCGAGCAGCGCGCGCGGCCACCACTGAGCGCACATGCCCGTGCCCCGGCCCCTTTCGGGCCGGGGCACGGGCATGCCGTGCGCGATGAGCCGTCCGGACTCCTCCGGGGCCGGGGCCCAGGTGCGAGCGTCCCGGACTCCTCCAGGGACTCCGGCCCGGGGGGCGAGCGCCCACCCGGCCGGAGTCCCTGACCGCGCACGTGCTCCTCAGCCCGTCGACTCGTCCGGGGTCGGATGCCTGTCGGGGTGCGCGCCCGCGTTGCGCGGCGTGTTCCGGCCGGCGCCGGCCTCGTCCAGGTCAGGTTGTCCGCCCTGGCGGGCCACCCGGTCCGGCACCGGTATGTCGAGAGCGTCCTCGCCCTCCTGCGTCTGCTGGTCCTGCATGTCCGCCGGAACGGGGGGCGGGCTGCCGGAAGCCCCGGTGTAGGCGGTGCCTTCCGGCCTGCGGTCGGTCATGAGAGCTTCCTTCCGTACTGCCCCCGGTGCGACCGGGGGACGAGTGATGCGCCCTGCTGGGTACCCGCTGCCGGGCGGAGCAGTCCTGGGGTCCGATGAGGGCCGGGACACAGGGCCCCTCTCCCGGGAGGCGGCCAGGGAGGGGCGGAGAAGATGCGGAGGCCCTGCCGCCCGGCCATATTGGAGCTCCGGCCACCGGCCGGGAGCGCGCCGCGCGGCCCCGGAGCGGCGGACGCGGTGCCCTGATGTGTGGCTTGCCCGTGGGCGGGTACCCGGGGCGGTGCCCACCCGGGCGAGCAGGACACCACGCGATGATTCCGGCGAGAGGACGCTCCGCATGCTGATGGCCCACCCCACGGTACTGCGCAATCTGATCGAGCAGTACGAGGCACTGCGTGTGCTGCACGCGGAGAGCGGCGGCGAGGAGGCCCGGCAGCGCATGGACGACGTGGCGTACACGCTGTGCGTGTCGACCGGCACGGGTGACGTCGACAGCGCGCTGGTCGCCGCCCGCCACCAGCTGCCCGGCGCCCGGCCCGAGGACGACTCCGTCCTCTCCGCCTGACCGCCGTCGACCGTGGAAGGGAGGGTGCCGTGGCCCGCACGGTGGGTGTCGAGGAAGAGCTGCTGCTGGTCGACCCGGCGAGCGGAGAGGCACGCGCCCTGTCCTCGGCGGTGCTGGCCATCGCCGAGAAGGAAGCGGTCGGCGAGTCGGCCTTTGAGCCGGAACTGCATCGCCAGCAGCTGGAGTTCTCCACGCATCCCTGCGCGGACATGAGTGAGCTCGCCGCCTCGGTCCACCAGTGGCGCACCGAGGCGGTACGGCACGCCGCGGACGTCGGCGCGTCGGTCGTGGCCCTGGCGACCTCGCCGCTCCCGGTCAGCCCGACGATCGGCACGGGGGAGCGGTACCGGTGGATGGCGGAACGCTACGGGCTGACCGCTCAGGAGCAGCTGACCTGCGGCTGCCACGTCCACGTCTCGGTGGAATCGGACGAGGAGGGCGTAGCCGTGCTCGACCGGGTGCGCTGCTGGCTGCCCGTCCTGCTCGCCCTGAGCGCCAATTCCCCGTTCTGGCAGGGGCGGGACAGCGAGTACAGCAGCTACCGCAGTCGGGTGTGGGGGCGCTGGCCGTCGGCCGGCCCGGTGGAGGTCCACGGCACCGCCGAGGCGTACCACGGCCAGGTGCGGTCCCTGATCGGCACCGGGGTGCTCCGGGACGAGGGGATGGTCTACTTCGACGTGCGCCTCTCGCACCGCTACCCCACCGTGGAGGTAAGGATCGCGGACGTCTGCCTGGACCCGGCCGATACCGTACTGCTGGCCACGCTGGTACGGGGGCTGGTGGACACGGCCGCACGCCAGTGGCGGGCCGGTGAGCCGCCCCCGGACGTCAGCACGTCCCTGCTGCGCGTGGCCTCCTGGCAGGCGGGCCGTTCGGGTCTGGAGGACCGGTTGGTCCACCCCCGCACCCTGCGCCCGGAGCCCGCCCCCGACGTCCTGCGCGCCCTGCTGGACCATGTGCGGGACGCCCTGGAGGACAGCGGGGACCTGAAGGCCGCGGAGCGGGCCCTGGCCGACGTGGTCCGGCGCGGGAACGGCGCACGGATCCAGCGCGAGATCCTGGCGCGGACCGGGAGCCTGCGCGACGCCGTCGCCGCATGCGTCCGGATCACGGCCGGATGAGCCCCCCCGGGCACCTGCCGGCCGATAGGGCGAAACGGGAGCCGCCGCGACGACACGACACTCATTTCAGCGTACGAACGGCGACGGAAGAACCACACCACAGGAACGGAGCAGCCCATGCCCACCACCGCTCTCGACGACCGCCGGATCCTGGCCATCGTCACCAACTACGGAGTCGAGCAGGACGAACTCGTCGTCCCCGTGAAACACCTGCGCGGACACGGGGCGCAGGTCAGCGTGGCGGCGGTCTCCGCCGACGGGATCCGCACCCTCGTCGGTGACCGTGACCCCGGCGAGACCGTGCGGCCCGACCTCACGCTCGACGACGTCGACCCCGCCGCGTACGACCTGCTGCTGGTCCCGGGCGGCACGCTGAACGCCGACTCGCTGCGGTTGGAGGACGCCACCACCCGGATCGTCAGCTCGTTCGCCGCTTCCGGCCGGCCGGTGGCCGCCATCTGCCACGGGCCGTGGGCGCTGGTCGAGGGCGGCTACGTCCGGGGCAAGACGCTGACCTCGTACGCGTCACTGCGGACCGACATCACCAACGCGGGCGGCACCTGGGTCGACAAGCCGGTGGTCCGCGACGACGCCTCCGGCTGGCCGCTGATCACCTCCAGGAACCCCGGCGACCTGGACGACTTCCTCGGCGAGATCGACGCCGTGCTCGACGAGTCCTGAGCCGTCCGCTACGGACGGTCCCGCTGCCCGGTCAGGGCGGCGACGGCGGCGGACGCCGCCTTCGCGATCAGCGTGTTGTCGTAGTCGGCGTCCGCGTCCGCCCGGTTGGAGAGCACCGCCAGCACCAACGGCGCCGCGTCGGGCGGCCATACCACGGCGATGTCGTTGCGCGTCCCGTACGTACTGCCCGCCCCGGTCTTGTCGCCGACGGTCCACCCCTTCGGAACCCCTGCCCGGATCAGTTCGCCGCCCGTGGTGTTGGTGGTGAGCCACTGGGTGAGCCGGGCCCGCTCGGGCCTGCCGAGGGCGTCGCCCAGGACGAACGCCCGCAGATCCTCGGCCAGGGCCCGGGGGGTGCTGGTGTCACGGGTGGCGCCGGGAGTCCACTCGTTCAGCTCGGTCTCCCGCCGCTCCATCCGGGTCACACCGTCCCCCAGCTCCGCGAGCACCGCCTGCAGCTTCCGGGGCCCGCCGACCGCGTCGAACAGCAGATTGCCCGCGGTGTTGTCGCTGAAGCGCACGGCGGCGTCGCACAGATCGCCCAGGCTCATTCCGGTGGCCACGTGCCTCTCGGTGACGGGGGAGTGGTCGACCAGATCCTCATGGCGGTACGTCACGACCCGCTCCAGCCCGCCCAGCCCGTGCTCGCGGAGCACGGCCCCCGCCGCGAGCGCCTTGAACGTGGAGGCATAGGCGAACCGTTCCCCGTCACGGTGGGCGACCGTGCGCCCGGTCCCGGTGTCGACCGCGTACACGCCGAGTCGCGCCGCGTACTCCTTCTCCAGCGCCGCGAAGGCGCGCCCGGCGTCCCGCGCCGCGGCCGAGGGAGTTCCGGCCGCCGTTCCGGCGGGCGAGGGCGAGGGCGAGTCGGATTCCGTGCCACAGGCCGCGAGCGGCACGGACGCGAGGGCGCCGCCCAGCAGACGGAGTACGGAACGTCGGGCGTGGGGGTTCGGCAGACGGCTCATCCCGTCATGCTAGGACGCACACGCCGTCCGGCGGGGGCGGGTCAGTCCAGCGTCTGCGTCAGTTCACTGCGCGTCGTCGTGTGGACGACCCGGCCCCGCGCCCCGTTGACCAGGGGGAGGTACGGCTGCACATGGCCGCACTCGACGTCGGCGACGATCGGCACGCCCAGCGGTCCGAGCGCGTCCAGCACCGCCTGACGCTGGGTGAGCGAGCCGCTGTCCGGGGCCGAAGTCCGGGCCACGAGAACGGCGTTGGCCGCGTCGAAGAAACCGGCCAGCCGCATCCCGTGCAGATTGCGGCAGATGGTGAACGCGTCGTGGCCGCCGGCCTCCACATACACGAGGAGGCCCTCCGGGGCATGGGCCCGGGCGAAGGCGGAGGCGTCGAGGTACGGCGTCCCGGTGAGGTTGCTCAGCATCTCGATACAGCCCCCGATCAGCCGCCCCTCGACGTCCACGTCGCCACCGTCGTCCAGCCTCGTCCACCGGCCCGGGGTGTCGAGCGTGAACGTGCGGACCTCCGGGTGCTCCGCGTAGTCGTCGTAGCCCGTGGCCCGGTGACGCTCCGGCGGAATCTGGGTGAACCGGTGACCCGGCGGCGCGGCGACGACGTCGAGCCAGGAAACCAGCCCCTCCGGCACCTGGTAGGGGGTGTCCAAGAGGTTGTTCCCGTGCACGGTCGCCGACCCCGTGAGGAGGGTCAGCGGCGTCATGACGGTCGACATGTCCGAGTAGCCCACCACCCAGGTGGGCTCGGCCCCGCGCAGCCGGTCCCAGTCGAGCAGGGGCAGCAGTTCGATGGCGGTCTCCCCGCCCCACGGGGGCACCACGGCCCTGATGGCGGGGTCCGTCAGCATGGCCGTCAACTCGGCCGCCCGGTCGGCCGCGGGCGCGCTGACGTGCCCGCCGCCGTCCATGCACCGGCCGGTCACGACCTCGTACCCCCGTGCCTCCACATCGCGCACCGCGACGGCGAGCCGCTCTCCCAGTTCCTCGGGCACTCCGCTGGACGGGGAGGTGACGCCGATCCGGTCACCGGGGCGCAGGGGACGTGGATATCGAACGGACATGCGTCGGATCTTGCCACAGCGCCCGCCCGTACGACCGATGCCGTATCGAACTGGCGCCGATGAAAGGTTAGGCTGGCCTAAGTCAATTCGGTTCTCTCGTCCCGGCGGGCGAGGCGCTCAGGCCGACCACGCGTACGAAGGGGCAGAGTCCATGACGATCCACCGAGCCGTCGTTGCCCGAGTGCAGCCGCTCACCGGGACCATGACGCGCGTCACCCTCCACGGAGAGGGTCTGGCGGGCTTCAGGACCACCGGGGTCGGTGACGAGTACGTACGGATCTTCCTTCCGCACGGCCCGGACCGCACCGAGGTCTCCCTGCCCCGGACGACCGAGCAGGGCGGGTGGGAGACCCCCGAGGGGCAGCCCGTCGCGCCCATGCGCACTTACACGATCCGCGCGGTGCGCCCGGAGGCGGGCGAGGTCGACATCGACTTCGTGCTGCACGAGGGCGGCGTGGCGTCCGGCTGGGCCGCCGAGGCGCGGCCCGGAGACGTCGTGGGCGTCAACGATCCGACGGGCCTCTACAGCCCCCCGGCCGACCTCTCCTGGCAGGTGCTGGTCGCCGACCAGACCGGTCTGCCCGCCGCCGCCCGGCTGCTGGAGAACACGCCGGACCACGTCAGGACCCGGGTGGTGCTGGAAGCGCCCGCGCCCACGGCCGTGCTGCCCCTGCGGGAGCCCTCCGACTCCAAGGTGACCTGGACGTACGGCGGGAACGGTCATGGCCCGAGCCGCCTGGCCGACCTGGTGGCCGCCGCCGTCCCGCCCGGCACGGACCTCGCGGGCGGGTACGTCTGGGTCGCGGGGGAGACCAACGCCCTGCGCTCGGTGCGCCGTTACCTCCGTCGTGACCTCGGGCTCCCGGCGGACCGCTTCAAGGTCGTCGGCTACTGGATACCGAACTCCGACACCTGGTCCGAGCGCTACGAGGCGCTGCCCGACGCGGTGCGCTCCGAGCTGGAGGCCCTCTGGGACAACCCGGCCGGCGACTCCGAGGACCTCACCATCCGCTACGAGGCCCGTCTGAGCGACCTCGGGCTCTGACCGGGCCGACGTCGCCACCGGCCTGGGCAGGGTGGCGAGCGGGGCCGCCGGGGCGCTGATTTCGGGCCAGCAAAACCGGTGTTGAACAGAAGAGTTGTGCGATTCGGCGAGTCAACCGCGGAGCGGATGGGTAGGGTCGCCAGCGATCAAGTAAAGGTACCCTTACCCCAATGGATGGAGGTTGCGGTGACCAATCCGTTCGAGGACGAGGACGGCGTCTACCTGGTGCTCGTCAACGACGAAGGACAGCACTCCTTGTGGCCGGCGTTCGCCGAGGTGCCCTCCGGATGGGCCGTGGCCCATCCGGAGGACAGCCGCCAGGCCTGCCTGGACTACGTCGAGCGGAACTGGACCGATCTGCGGCCGAAGAGCCTGATCGAGAGCATGGCCGCCGATCCCACCTGAGAACTCCCCCGAGCGGACGGACCTGGTCGCCCGCCGGGGGTTCCTGATCGGGGCCGGCGTGGGCGGCACCCGGCACCGAACCCGCCCGCGGCCCGGGCCGGCTCTCGGCCGGTGAACTCCAGCTGATCGGGCTGGTCCGCGCGGAGAACGCCCTGCTCGCCCAGAACTGAGCCCGTCACCGTCGGCCCCGCACACCCGTGTGCGGGGCCGCGTCCGTACTCACCGGGCACCCCCTAGGCTGCGACCCTGTACCGGCACCGATCCAGGAGCGCACCCGCATGCACGACCCCGTCCCCGGACTTCCCTTCCCCGACGCCCTCCACCCCGGAGCCTCTCCCGCGCCGCATCCGCTGCTCGCCCCGGTGACCGGGTTCATCGGCACCTGGCGGGGCACGGGCCGCGGCGGATATCCGACGCTGGAGGCGGACTTCACCTACGCGCAGGAGGTCACGTTCAGCCACGACGGGCGGCCCTTTCTCGCGTACGAGGCCCGGGCCTGGCTGCTCGACGCGGACGGGCTGCCCCTGCGGCCGTCCGCCCGCGAGACGGGATGGTGGCGTCTGCAGCCGGACGGGCGGGTGGAGGCCCTGGTCACCCAGCCCACCGGCATCGCGGAGATCTCGGTCGGCCACGCTCGCGACGGCGTCGTTGACCTCGCCACCGAGCGGGTGTCGCTCGCCCGCACCGCCAAGAAGGTCGACGCCACCCGCCGCCGCTACACCCTGACGGATCCGGACACGCTCGCCTTCGTCCACGATCTCGCCGCCGTCGGCCGGCCGCTCCAGCACCACCTGTCGGCGCGGCTCCGCCGGGAAGCCTCTGGCCAGGGCATTTAGGCCCTCTCGTTGCCGGAGTGTGACCAAAGGCGTGCATGGAGGACGGGTCACCGGGCAGGTGGACGGGAAGCCAGGAGAACAGGAGCACTTCCCCGATGTCCCTTCCCTCGTACCCGGATTCCCCGTACCCGGGGCAGCCCGCCGCCCACCACGACCCCTACGGCAGCCAGGCGCCCGCCCGGACGAACGGCTTCGCGGTCGCCGCACTCGTGCTCGGCCTCATCGCCTGCCTGTTCTTCTGGACCGTGGTGGGCGGGCTGCTGCTCGGCCTGCTCGCCGTCGTCTTCGGGATCATCGCCGCGCTCCGTACCCGCCAGGGCCGCGCGCCGCGCCGGGTGATGGCGATAGTCGGCGCAGCGTTCGGGGCGCTCGGGCTCATCGGTTCCGCCATCGTCCTCGTGGTGGCCGTCTCCGTGCTCGACTCCCAGGAGTTCAGGAACCTCGAGGACTGCATGAACCGGGCCAACGGCCAGGCGGCCGAGGACCGGTGCGCGGAGGACTTCATCGACGAGCTGACCAACTGACGGATCCGCACACCTGTCCGTACGTGCCCGGCGGCGTGCCGCCGGTTGCACCCGCACCTGGTGTTTGCCACGGTGTCCATGGGTAGGCGGCCCGGTGATCTCCGGGCCTCACCGCCCGGTGGACCATCCGCAACGGAGTACAGAGCAGAAGGAAGAAGGAGGGTTCGATGTCATCGAAGCGACGTCGTAAGAAGAAGGCCCGCCGCAAGAACGCCGCGAACCACGGCAGGCGCCCGCAGAGCTGAGGCGACGCCGCGGCCCCACCGGGCGGAGGAGCCCGGTGGGGCCGCGGCGGTTTCCGTGGGCCGGGGGAGGGCCGTGCGGAACTCGGGTCCTGAGGGTGATGCCCGATGCGTGCCGGGTTCACACCCCGACCGGGGCCGTGGGCTCCGTTCCCGCCCTGGCACAGACCGTCGCGGCCGTCGCGGCCGCGTACTCCAGCATCGCCCGTGCCTGCCCGGCGGACAGGGCCGGATCCCAGTCGGCCACCGTCCTCAACCAGGTCAGCATCCCCGCCATGAACGCGTCACCCGCGCCGATGGTGTTCACCACCCGCACCCGCAGGGCCGGGACCGGGACCGCGGGAGCGTCATGGACGTACGCGGTGGCGCCTTCCGCCCCCCCCCGGGTCATCACCACCAGCCGCCCCTCCCCGGCGAGCGCCCGGCAGCTGGCCTCCGGGGCCGCGTCCGGCCACAGACGCGCCAGATCCTCGTCGCTCGCCTTCACGACCCGAGCCGGCGAGCACAGCTCGCGCAGCCGGCCGAGGCTCCGCACGGGGTCCAGGGTGCGGTCCTCGCGCACATGGGGGTCCACCACGAGCGGCCCCGCGTCGGCGGCCGCCCGCGCGGTGGCGGCCACGACACCGGCCGCCGGCGCCACGACCGCGGCGAGCCCGCCCACGTACACCGCGCCGAAACGCGCCGTCGCCTCCACCGTCCGTTCGGGCAGCTCGAAGGTCGCCGTGTCACGGAGGTGGAAGCGGTACGTGGTCCCGTGAGCGCCCGGGTCGGCCACCGCGAGCGCCGTCGGCAGCGACGACCGCCCACTCAGTGAGAGATCGACGCCCGCACCGGCCAGCCATGCCTCGACGCTCTCCGCGAAGGCGTCGTCGCCGAGCCCGCCGACGAAGGACGGCCGCCCGCCGAGGCGGGCCAGGCCCACCGCGACGTTCGCGGGCGCGCCGCCCGGCTGGGCCGCCCGGACCCCGGCGTCACCCTCGGTCGGCACCAGGTCCACCAGCGCCTCACCGAGCACGAGGACGGCACCGGGATCCGCGGCAGGCGAAGGCAGGGAATCCGTCACGGCTCCACCACGATCTTGCGGCCGATCCCCGCCCGGAAGCGCTCGATCGCCTGCGGATACTGCTCCAGCGGCAACCGGTCACTGATGAACACCGACGCGTCCAGCACCCCGCTCGCGAAGAGCGCCGCCGCCCGCTCGTAACTGTGCAGGACCGCCATCGAACCGGTGATGGTGATCTCCTGGTTGTAGATCCGGTACGGCTCGATCACCGCGGTGGTGGCGTAGTCGGAGACCCCGAACTGGAGGAACGTGCCGCCCTTGGCGACCCTCCCGAGACCGTCCTGGATGGCCCCGGCGTTGCCGGTGGCGTCGATGACCACATCCCAGCCGCCCGGACGGTCCAGCTCATCCGCACGGGCCGCCGCGCCCGTACAGCCCAGCGTCGTCGCGGTGGCAAGCCGCTGGGCGTTGACGTCCAGCATGTCCACCGACGCGGCGCCGGTGCGCTTGGCCAGCTCCAGCATCATCAGCCCCATCGTCCCGGAGCCGTAGATCAGCACCTGCGCCCCGAGATTGCCGTTGAGGACGTCGTAGCCCCGCACCGCGCAGGACAGCGGCTCGATCAGCGCCGCGTCGCGGACGTCGATGTGCTCCGGCAGGGTGACGCAGTTGGCGACGGGCGCCACCGCGAACTCGGCCGCGCCCCCGGGCACGGTGACGCCGATCGCCGCCCAGTTGTCGCAGAGGTTGCCCCGGCCCGAACGGCAGTAGCGGCACTCGTGGCAGTGCAGCGAGGGGTCAACGGCCACCTTGTCGCCGACGGACAGCTCCGTGACGTCCGCACCGAGGCCGACGACCTCCCCGGCGAACTCGTGCCCGGGCACGATCGGCAGCGTCGGGGCGAACTCGCCCTGGAATATGTGGAGATCGGTGCCGCACAGCCCGCACGACGCCACCTTGACCACCACGTCGCGGGGGCCGGGTGTGGGGTCCGGGACGGTGGTCACGGAGACCTTGCCGGGGGCTTCGACGATGGCTGCCCTCATTTGACTGCTCCCAGAGAGAGGCCCTGGACGAGTTTGTCCTGGGCGGCGTAGCCGGCGACGAGCACCGGCAGGGACACGACCACGGACGCCGCGCACAGCTGGGCGAGGAAGAGGCCCTGGCTGGTGACGAAGGTGGTCAGATGGACGGGGGCGGTCCCGGCGACGACGCCGGTCAGCACCCGTGCGAACAACAGCTCGTTCCAGCTGAAGATGAAGCAGATCAGGGCGGTCGCGGCGATGCCGGGACCGGCGACCGGGGCGACGACACGGCGCAGCACCGTCGGCAGCCGGGCCCCGTCGACCTGAGCCGCCTCGATGATGGAGACGGGGACGTCCGCGAGGAAGGACTGCATCATCCACACCGCGATCGGCAGATTCATCGAGGTGTAGAGGAGGACCAGCAGCCAGATGTTGTCCAGCAGCCCCGTGTTCTTCGCGAACAGATACACCGGCAGCAGCCCGGCGACCACCGGCAGCATCTTGGTGGACAGGAAGAAGAACATCACGTCCGTCCACTTGCGCACCCGCCGGATGGACAGCGCGTACGCGGCCGGAAGAGCGAGCAGCAGCACCAGCACGGTCGAGAAGAACGAGGCCGCGAGCGAGTTGACCAGCGGCGGCCACGGCGTCGGACCGCCCCCACCGCCGAAGAAGGTGCGGTAGCCGTCCAGCGTCAGCGCGGCGGCGACCGACGGCGGGTTGGTCGCGGCGTCGGCCTCCGCGTGGAAGGACGTCAGCACCATCCACAGGGCGGGCAGACAGAAGCCGATCCCCACGACCCAGGCGGCCACGCCCAGGGCGGCGGAGCGCCGACGGGCCTTGCGCGTAGCGGCGTTGACGGATGCGGATACGGATGTCGCGGTCGAGGCGCTCATGCGCGGCTCGCCTCCTCACGGAAGAGGGAGGAGACCGTCCGGAGCGCGAAGGTGGCGATGACGATCGTGCCGATCACCACGACCACGCCCGCCGCCGACGCCAGCCCGTACTCATGGGCCCGGTAGAAGGTCTCGTAGACGGTGTAAGGGAGGTTGGCGGTGCCCAGACCGCCGGAGGTGATCGTGAACACCGCGTCGAAGTTCTGCACGATGTACACCGACCCGAGCAGGACGCCGAGTTCGAGGTAGCGGCGCAGATGCGGCAGGGTCAGATAGCGGAACATCTGCCAGGGCCCGGCCCCGTCCAGCCGGGCGGCCTCCATGATCTCGGCCGGCCTGCTCTGCAGCCCGGCCAGCAGGATCAGCATCATGAACGGTGTCCACTGCCACACGAGCGACGCCTCGATGGCGATCAGCGGCATCTGGGACGTCCACTCGGGCTGCGCGACCGACTCGATGCCGAACAGCTCGCCGAACCAGGTGAGCGCCCCGTTGAACAGCCCGTACTCGGGGTTGTAGAGCGCGTGCTTCCACAGCAGCGCGGCGGAGACCGGCACCAGCAGGAACGGGGTGATCAGCAGGGTGCGCACGAACCCCCGGCCGAAGAAGGCGCGGTCCAGCAGCAGGGCGAAGAGGAGCCCCAGCACCACGCTGACGATCACGACGGACACGGTGAGGACGACGGTCGTCACGACCGATTCGCGCAACGCCTCGTCGGTGAAGACGGAGGCGTAGTTGGAGAACCCGGTGAAGTGGCGCTTCTCCGGCTTGAGGGAGTTCCAGTCGAAGAGCGAGATCACCAGGGTCGCCACGAAGGGCAGTTGGGTGACGGCGATGAGGAAGACCAGCGCCGGCAGCAGGGGAGCGCGGGTCGCCCAGGTACGCCGCCGGCCACCGCCCTGCCTCTTCGCAGGGGAGGGCGGGGACGTGGTCTCTCTGGTTGCGGTGACGGTCATCGGTACTCCTCCGCGACCTTCTCGGCCAGCTTCTGGGAGGCGGCGAGCGCGGCGTCCACCGACTGGCGGCCCGCGATGGCGGCGCTGATCTCCTGCGCCACGCGGGTGCCCAGATCGGTGAACTCCGGTACGCCGACGAACTGGATGCCCGCCGTCGGGCGGGGCTGCGTGCCCGGATTCTTCGGATCGGCCTCGGAGATGGCCCGCTCGGTGACGTCCGCGAACGCGCCCGCCTCCGCCCGGTAGTCGGGGTTGGCGTAGGTGGAAGCCCGTTTGCCGGCGGGTACGTTGGACCAGCCGCTGGTGGCCCCGACGAGTTCCTCGTACTCCTTGCTGGAAGCCCAGGACACGAACTTCCAGGCGTCGTCCGCCTTCTTGGACGCCTTCTGCAGCCCCCAGGCCCAGGTGTAGAGCCAGCCCGAGCTCTTGGTCTGCTCCACCGGGGCGGCGACATACCCGATCTTCCCCTTCACCGGGGAGCCCTCCGCCTCCAGGGACCCGGCGCCCGCCGTCGCGTCGTACCACATGGCGGTCTTGCCCTGGGTCATGTTGTTCAGGCACTCGGCGTATCCGGACTGCGGGGCGCCGAGCTGTCCGTGCTTCCGCACCAGCTCGACGTAGAACTTCGTCGCCTTCTTGAACCCCGGCGCGGTCAGGCGCGGTTCCCAGTCCTCGGTGAACCAGGTGCCGCCCATCGTGTTGACGACCGTGGTGAGCGGGGCGATGACCTCGCCCCAGCCCGGGAGCCCGCGCAGGCAGATGCCCTTCATCCCGGGCTCCGCCCCGTCCGCCCGCTCGGCGAGCTTCGCCACCTGCGCCCAGGTCGGCTTCTCGGGCATGCTGAGGCCCTGCTCCTCGAACACGTCCTCGCGGTACATGAGGAAGGACGACTCGCCGTAGAAGGGCTGGGCGTAGAGCTTGCCGTCCTCGGCGGTCAGCGATTCCCGCAGTGGTGGGAGGATGTCCCCCTGGTCGAAGGCGGTGTCGGCCTTCGCGTAGTCGTCGAGGGGGTGCAGCCAGCCGTTCTTCGCGAAGAACGGCAGCTCGAAGTTGCTGATGGTGGCGACGTCGTACTGACCGGCCTGGTTGGAGAAGTCCTGGCTGATCTTGTCGCGTACGTCGTTCTCGGGCAGGACCGTGAAGTGGACCTGGATGCCGGTCTCCTCCGTGAAGTGCCTCGCGGTCAGCTTCTGCAGTTCGACCATCTGCGGGTTGTTCACCATCAGTACGTTGAGCGCGTCGCCGCCCCCGAAGGAGGTCCCGCCCGCTCCGGCGCAGCCGGTGGCGAGCAGGGCCAGTGCGGCGGTCACGGCGCGGGCCCGACCGCGTACACGTGGTCGGCTGCGGCGTCCTGGAT
Organism: Streptomyces sp. NPDC026589; assembly: GCF_040638385.1. NCBI lineage: Bacteria > Bacillati > Actinomycetota > Actinomycetes > Kitasatosporales > Streptomycetaceae > Streptomyces > Streptomyces sp. NPDC026589. Next base: position 44,076 of record NZ_JBEZYG010000008.1, on the reverse strand, counting down.
GGGGCATGGGAGCTCCTGATCAGTCGTAGCGGCTCGGTGATCGGGTCGTCGCGGGCATGGCGAAGCAGGCTCCGGCGGTGCGGGGGAGCGGTGATGCGGGGTGTGGGTGCGGGGGGCCGTGCGGTCGGCGGTGCGGCGGGCGGGCCGGTGGGGGCGGGCCAGTCGGGCAGGGGCGGTCGGCCGGGCTGACGGGGCCGGTCAGACGCGGATGACCTGGGGGCCCAGGAGGGAGTAGCGCTGAGCCTCGGCCGAGGAGAGCCCCGCGTCGGTGACGATCGCTTCAAAGTCGCCGACCCCGGCGAACCGGCAGAAGCTCACCGCCCCGAACTTGCTGTGGATCCCCGCGAAGATCCTGCGCCGCGAGCTGCGCAGTGCCTGCGCCTTCACCTCGGCGACGGCGGGGTCCGGGGTGGTGAGGCCGTACTCGCGGGAGATGCCGTTGGCTCCGAGATACGCGAGGTCGATGACGAAGTCCGCGAGCATCCGGGAGGCCCAGTGGTCCACCGTCGCCATCGTCGAGCCGCGTACCCGGCCGCCCAGCAGAAGCACCGAGGTCTTCTCGGCCCCGGCGAGGGAGGTGGCGACGGTCAGGGACGCGGTGACCACGGTCAGGGGCCGGTCCTGAGGGAGTGCCTCGGCGATGAGCTGCGGGGTGAAGCCCTCGTCGACGAAGACCGTCTCGGCGTCGCCGAGCAGATCGGCGGCGGCGGTCGCGATCCTCGACTTCTGCGGAACGTTGCGTGTGGTGCGGACGGCGAGCGTGGTCTCGAAGCCGGCCGACTCCACCGGGTAAGCGCCGCCGTGGGTCCGGCGGACGAGTCCGTGCTCCTCCAGTACATGCAGATCGCGGCGGACGGTCTCCTTGGCCACCTGGAACAGGTCCGCGAGGGCGTTCACTCCGACCGACCCCTCTCGCCGGGCCGTGTCCAGAATTCCCCGACGGCGTTCCTCGGTGTCCACGGCGCACTTCCCTGGTCGCTGCTGGGCCCGTTGCGGGCGGAGCCCGTCTGTCCGTTCGGGCTCATGTGTCGTTTGTACAAGCAGTGCCGGGGCGACTACCAGCCGCTTCACCAGATCCCCTCAGCCCGATCGTGCCCGTTTCCCGCGGGTGACGGTGCTGGTCATGCCCAGGACGGTCGCGGATCCGGTCACTGGGGCTGCCCGCTCTCCCGCGATCCGCGCCCGAATGGCGCCCGAAGTGCGGAGCCCCGGCGTCCGCGGTGCCCGGGAAGGGGCACGCGCAGGCCGGGGCGAGGGGAGGCAGCGCTTGGGCTGGGGCGAGGGAACGCTGGGGCGAGGGAACAGGAAGGACGGGGTGCTGCGCCCGGGCGGGCTCAGGCCGGCACGCAGGTCACGCTCAGGTCATGTCAGGAGAGGACAGTGCTGTCCTCGCCCTCGCTGCGGTGCGGGCGGGTCACCGAGGACCTGCCCGGCGCCTCCGGGTAGAACCGCTTGGCCCAGCGCCGGAACGGGCCGATCGGTCCGTCACCGGAAGCCAGCCGGGGTGGCTGCTGATACTGCTTGTGGTGCCAGATCGGGAAATCGGCGGCGGTGAACTCGCAACTGGCCCGGAAGACGGGGCGGTCCAGGAGCCGCGCCGCGGTACGGCTGACGATCCGGGCGAGCCCGGGCGGCAGTCGGCCCGGCTCGTCGAAGGCGATGCGGTTCAGCTGGCGGAACTGCATCCGGTTGGGCCCGATGGCCGTCGGCATCACCATCGTGCACATCCGCAGCCCGAAGCGGGGCGTGTGGACGTCGGCGTGCAGACAGCCGAGTCCATATCCGTCCACCTTCACGTCGACGGTGAAGTCGCCCATGAGCGGCGCCGACTCATGGGCCCGCATGGCGACATGGAACGTCGCGTCGTCGTACGCCACAGGGCCGTCGATCTCGGCCTTCGCCCAGCCGTGCAGGGTGGCGAAGTGTCCGAGGTCGACCGAGTTCTCGATGACCTCCTGGACGTTGCCGGCCAGCTCCCAGGCGGCGGTACGCGCGGGCCGGCGCCCGATCTCGTGCCACTGCGGGACGGACCAGTCCGGATCCCGGCCGTCGTGGTGCCGCCAGACGAATACGCCCCCGTTCACCTCCTGGACGGGCAGCTGCGTCAGCGGGGACCGCGGCGGCGGCGTGCCGTACCCCGTGCGCACACAGGTGCCGTCGGGTCCGAACGAGAAGAAGTGGAAGGGGCACGTGAGATCCTCCCCCTCGACCTTCGCCAGACCGAGATGGGCCCCCAGGTGCGGGCAGTACGGACGGACGGCGCGGAGCGCCCCCGTGCCGGTGCGGTACAGGACGACGTCGCGCCCCGCGAGTGGCCGGGTGAGCACGGTGCCCGGCCGCAGCTCGTGCGAGAAGGCCAGGGCGGACCACCCGCTCGGATAGGGCAGGGTGGGCGCTCCCGCCGCATCGGCCGGTGTCGGACCCTCACTGATGGTGCGCCCGTACTCACGTGCCACTCCCACGACTCCCCCTCCACGGTCGGTTCGCACGGAGGCTGCCCAGAGCCGCCCCGCAATCCTCCCGACACGCCGCACCGCACCCGAACGGGGCATTGGGTGCGACGTGTTGACGGGCCGGCTCCGCGCCCGTCAGAGCTCGTCGCCGAAAGCCTCGGCCAGCTCACGCCATGCGGCAAGCGGCAGGCCGCCGCCGCCCTCCTCGGCGGTGAGCACCTGCAACGCGACGTGGTCGGCGCCGGCGTCGAAGTACTCCCGGGTCCGGCGCCTCACCTGCCCGGTGTCGCCCATCGCGAAGAGGGCGTCGAGCAGGCGGACGCTGCCACCGCCGTCGAAGTCGCCTTCCGTGAATCCCAGACGCAGCAGATTGTCGGTGTAGTTGGGCAGCCGCAGGTACATCGCCAGCATCGTCCGCGCGGTGGTGCGCGCCCGGTCGAGGTCGGTGTCCAGCACCACCGTCAGCTCCGGGGCGAGCAGCGCGTCGGGGCCGAGCGCCTCACGGGCCTCCGCGGTGTGCTCGGTGGTGACGAGATAGGGGTGTGCCCCCAGCGACCGGCCGGCCGCGAGCTTCAGCATCTTCGGACCGAGGGCCGCCAGGACCCGATGACCGGAGCCCACCGACGGTTCGGCGGCGTCGAGCGCGTCGAGGTAGGAAACCATCGCGCTGTACGGTTTCGCGTACTGCGGCACCATCGGACCGTGGCTGACGCCCAGACCGAGGACGAAGCGGCGGCGCGCCGCCGGATCGATCGCCGCGATCGCGGCCGTCACCTCCTCGGCCGTGTGGTTCCAGATGGACAGGATGCCGGTGGCCACCGTGATGGACCGGGTGGCGGCCACGACGGCCGCCGCGTCCTCGGGCGTCGGGCTGCCCCCGATCCAGACGGTGCCGTACCCCAGTGCTTCGAGCTCGGCGAGCGCCTCCGCGATCGCCTTCCCGCCCGCGTCGTCCACCAGTGAAGCGTGCAGGGCGCCGCTCCAGATCCCCACGCGTCGAAATGCCCTGTTCGTTCCGGAAATATCAGAAGTCATGGTGTGGTCAACCGTGGCCGGGCCCACGTATTCCTGACCTGAGGGTGATTCACTCGTCCGGACTAGCCGAGTGGGCGGACGACCTCTCCGGCGCATGTCACGAGCGTCTTCACTCTCCCCGAACGTCCTCCTGAACGTCCTTCATGAACACGACTCCGTCAATACGGGCCAGGTGCGCCGGGTCGAGCGGGGCGTACCCGAAGTACGGGGAGGTGCGCCGGACGAGGTCCGTGGCACCGAGGACGGCGGCCAGTTCGGAGGCGTCCACCAGGCAGGACTCCTCCGGGAGCGCGTACAGGGTTCCTTCGAGGGTGTCCGGCGGCGGAACGTCGACCCCCTGGTGCCTCATCGTGCCGAAGGCGGTGGCCAGGAAGCCGTACTCCTCGCCCAGGCGGGCGTCGACGACGGCGCCCGCGCTCCACCACTCCAGCCGTCGGCCGCCCATCCGCATCGAGCTCATGTCCCGCTGAAGATGGCTGTTGTGGGCGTGCGCCAGAACCGGCCCCCGCTCGGCGAGCGCGAGGAGATTGCCGGCCATCATCTGGTCCCGCAGGCCCGTCAGCCGTGATAGCCGGCTCGGTGACGTGTCCGCCATCCAGAAGTGGTACCGCAGCAGCCCCGAGGCGGCCCGTGCGTACAGCAGCGCCCGGTCGAACGCGTCCCGTGAGGCCGCCCCGATCAGGTGCGGCGTCCACGCGTCGAGCAGCGCGCCCAGGTCATCGGCGAGCAGGCGCAGTCGTCCGGCCTCGGCCGACCGCCCGAAGGACGCGGACGGATCCAGCATCGCCGCCGGGTCGGTCCACCGGTCGTCCGGGCCGAGGAGGCGGTCGAGCGTTGCGGCGGTGCAGGGCAGCAGGCCCGGGTCCACATGGGCGGCGAGAACGCGGTGGAGCGAGGTGAGGGCCTCGCGCGGGCTCGCCGCGTACGCCATCTCCAGCGGCCCGTCGAAGCCGGCGAAGCGGACCCGGTCGGGCGCGGGCCGGCCGTCGTTGAACGCGCGCATCCAGATCACCAGTTCACGATTGGCCGCCGACTTGCCGAGTCCGTGGCCGAACCCCCGCTCCATCGCCTCGTCGAGCGTGCCCGCGCCCGTCGTCACGTAGTCGTCCACCAGCAGCCCCGCCACACAGTCGCTCTCGATGGTGATGGTGCGGTAGCCCTCCCGTTCGACGAGCCGCCGGAAGAGCGCGTTGCGCAGAAGGAGAGGGGCGTCCACCCCGTGGGTGGGCTCGCCCAGAGTCAGCATCCGGGGCGGGGAGGCGAACAGCCTCATGACGGAAGCCGCGTCGACGGCGTGGGCGATGTCCTTGATGTCGTTGGCCATGGCTTCAACCGTATCGCTGAACCCTCGGTTGAAGCTTCTGCGCGATACCTTGGGATACATGAGGCAGAACCCTCAAACAGCAGGACGACTCCGGCCCGTCGATCTGGCCCGCCGCCACGGATTGTCGACGCAGGCCGTCAGGAACTACGAGGCGGCGGGAATCCTCCCGGCCGCCGGGCGCACCCCCCACGGCTACCGCACCTACGCGCCGATGCACGCGTACGCCCTCGCGGCGTTCCTCGCGCTGGTTCCCGGGCATGGGCACGGGACCGCCGCGTCGATCATGCGGGCGGTGAACCGCGACGATCAGGAGGAGGCATTCCGCATCGTCGACGAGAGCCACGCCCAGCTGCTGGAGGACCGGCGCACACTGCGAGCGGTCGAGCGGGCCCTCGGTGATCTGGGGCCCGGCGTCGCCCCCGCACCCGACGGCGCGGCGAGCGCCGACGGGATGTTCGTCGGACCGCTGGCCAGGAAGCTGGGAATCAGGCCCGCCACGCTGCGGAAGTGGGAGCGCGCCGGACTCGTGACCCCGCGCCGCGACCCGCAGACCGGCTACCGGGTGTACGCCGAGGCCGACGTACGGGACGCCCAACTGGCCCACCAGCTCAGGCGGGGCGGCTACCGTCTTGAGCAGATCGCGCCGTTGATCGCCCAGGTCCGGGCGGCCGGCGGTCTGGAGCCGCTGGCGGCCGCCCTGCGCGACTGGCACGCCCGGCTGGCCGCGCGGGGGAGGGCGATGCTGGCCGGGGCCGCCGAGCTGGACGCCTACCTCCGCCACGCACACGACGTCCCCTGACGGGACGACAGCGGGCCGCCGGCACGGGCCCGTACGCCGGGCGGGGGCAAGGCGCCCGCTGCCCCGCCCGCTTCCATCAGGCGGGCAGCCGCCTCTCCCCGGCCCCGTCAGGCGGGCAGCCGCCCCAGCAGTGCCGCGAAGTCCGTGCCCGCGGGAAGCGTGCCGAAGGCGAGGCCCTGGTCCCCCGCGAGACGGGACGCGCAGAACGCGTCGGCCACCGCCGCCGGTGCGTGGCGCACCAGCAGTGAGCCCTGGAGCACGAGGGCGGCCCGTTCGACCACCCGGCGGGCCCGGAGCTGCGCGTCCTGAGTGCGCGCCAGCTCGGCCCGCAGCTCCCGCCAGGCCGTGTCGAGGCGCGCGTCCGCCCCGGCCGCCGCCTCGATCTCGGCGTGGAAGGCCTCCAGCGAGGCGGGTTCCCGCGTCAACGCCCGCAGCATGTCGAGGGCGTTGACATTGCCGGAGCCCTCCCAGATGCCGTTGAGCGGGGCCTCGCGGTACAGCCGCGGCATGCCGGACGCCTCGTCGTACCCGTTGCCACCGAGGCACTCCAGCGCCTCGGCCACCGCCACGGGCTGCCGCTTGCACACCCAGTACTTGCCGATGGCCGTGGCCAGGCGCAGGAAGGCGCGTTCCCCGCCGTGGCCCCGGTGGGCGCGGTCGGCGGCCCCCGCCAGGCGCAGGGCCAGGGTCGTGGCGGCCTCGGACTCCAGGGACAGGTCCGCCAGGACATTGCGCATCAGGGGCTGGTCGAACAGCCGGGCGCCGAACACCGAGCGGTGGCGCGCGTGGTGGGCAGCCTGCGCGAGCGCGGCACGGATGCCGGCGGCGGAACCGAGGACGCAGTCGAGCCGGGTCATCGTCACCATGTCGATGATGGTGCGCACGCCCTTGCCCTCGTCGCCGACGAGCCAGGCCACGGTGTCGTCGAACTCCGGCTCGCTGGAAGCGTTGGAACGGTTGCCGAGCTTGTCCTTGAGCCGCTGGATGCGGAAGGTGTTCCGGCTGCCGTCCGGCAGCACGCGCGGCACCAGGAAGCACGACAGACCGCCGGGCGACTGGGCGAGCACCAGGAAGAGATCGTTCATCGGCGCGCTGGTGAACCACTTGTGCCCGCACAGCCGCCAGGTGCCGTCGGCCTGCTCGGCGGCGGCCGTGGTGTTGGCGCGCACATCGGTGCCGCCCTGCTTCTCCGTCATCCCCATGCCGGCGAGCAGGCCGCGTTTGCCTGCGGGGGCGCTCAGCCCGGGCTCGTACACACGGCTGGTCAGGAGCGGTTCGTACGTCTTGGCGAGGTCGGGGGAGCGGCGCAGCGCCGGGACGACGGCGTACGTCATCGAGACCGGGCACAGGTGGCCCTGCTCCAGCATCGTGGCCAGCATGAAGCCGCCGGCGCGGGCGACATGGGCCCCGGGGCGCACCTCGGCCCAGGCGGCGCCGGCCAGCCCCGCCCGCACCGAGGCGTCCATCAGCGAGTGGTAGGCGGGGTGGAACTCGACCTCGTCGATGCGGTGGCCGAAGCGGTCGTGGGTACGCAGCTCCGGCTCGTGGCGGTTGGCCTGGTCGGCCCAGTGCTGCGCCTCCTCGCTGCCGACGTAACGGCCGAAGCGGTGCAGCTCGTCCAGGTGCCATGCGGCGCCCTCGCGGCGTACCCCTTCGAGCAGCACCGCGTCGTCGGCGGCGTCGTGACCGGTGAGCGGAGGCGGCTGGTTCGTCACCTCGTGCGTCACCGCGGTCGGGTTGCTGCGCGGTGCGGTGGGCGTGGGCATCGGTTCTCCTCCGGGAGACGGGACGGCGGGTTGCGGCACACGGGGTACGGGGACGAGGGGGTGCGGCGCGGGTCAGGGAGGCGTGGAACGGTCAGGGGCCGCACCGGCGCAGCGCAGGGCCACGGCGGTGAGGCGGGTGACGAGCCGGTCCGTGTCGTACGCGGCCGAGGTGCTCAGCGGGTACACGAGGACCTCGCCGATGGCGCCGGTCAGCGCCGCGGCGGTGATCTCCGCGTCCTGGTCCGGCAGCAGGCCCGCGGCGACCCCCTCGCCGATCACCGCGGCGAACAGCGCCCGGTAGCGGCGCCGGAAGTCGAGACGCTCCGCGCCGACCGCGGGTTCGGCCGGCGCCGCGAGCAGCGCGTACGCCAGACCCTGGTTCTCCAGGGCACGACGGGCGAACACCTCCACCCCCCGGCGCAACCGCTCGGCGGGGTCGCCGTCGCCCTTCAGCACCTCACCCAGCACGTCCACCTCGCGCTGTGCGGCGCGCCGGAAGACCTCCACGGCCAGCGCGGACTTGGACGAGAAGTGCTGGTAGACCGAGCCGGCGGCGATCCCGGCCGCGTCGGCGACAGCGGTCACGGACGCCTGCGCCCAGCCGACCTCCGCCACGACCTCGGTGGCGCGGGCCACGAGACGCTCCCGGGCGGCTTCGAGACGGCGGAGCTCGGCCGGTGTCTTGCGGTAGGCCATGAATGAAGTGAACCACCGTTCAGACTTTCCCGCCAGGCCCGGCCGACGCCGCCCTCCCCCGGGATGACCGGGGGAGGGCGGCGTCCGGGGATCAGTGCGGAGTGGGCCGGTAGGTGAGCTCCTGGGTACGGCCGTCGAGCGTCCGGCTCCCGATCAGTTCGAGGTCGAAGTCGGTAGCACCCCGCAGGACCGGTTCCATACCGGTCCGACCGGTGATGACGGGGAAGAGCGTCACCTGGACGCGGTCGACCAGGCCGGCGGCCATCAGCGCCCGGTTCATCGACAGGCTGCCGTGCGAGCGCAACGGCACATCGGACTCTTCCTTGAGACGGGCCACGACGTCGACGGCGTCGCCGTTCGCGACGGTCGCGTCCGGCCAGTCGAGGGGCTCGCCGAGGGTGGTCGACACCACCGTCGCCGGCAGGCTCCTCATCCGCGTGACCCATGCGTCACCGACGCCTGACTCCTTCGTGCCCGGGCCCAGCAGCCGCACGAACTCCCGATAGGTGTGGGCTCCGAAGACCATCCGCTGCTCCTCGCCGTACAGCGACAGCCGGTGTTCGAGCAGTTCGGGCCCCTGCTTGCCCCAGTATCCGCCCCAGTCGCCGTCGCCGTTGTAGGAGCCGAAACCGTCGAGGCTGGAAAACACGTCGAAGGTGTAGGTAGCGGTCATGATGCTCTCCTGGTGAGTCCGGTCGATGGACACAGGTACAGACTGCGTCCGGTGGGAGAACTCATCGGGTGGAGGCCACCGGGCCACCGCCCCTCTCTCTGCCCCCTGTCCTCGCCCCCGTCCTTCTTCCCTCTGTCCAAGGAGTACGTACGTTGTCGTCGCCGTCCGGCCCGGTCGCCGCCATGGAACGCCACCAGGTCGCCGTCTATGTGGGAGCCCTGGCCGCCGGGGGGCTGGTCGGCCGGGCCGCGCCCGGTGCCGGCCCGGGCCTGGAGCACGCGATCAACCCGGTGCTGGCCGCCCTGCTGTACGTGACGTTCCTGCAAGTGCCCGCCGCCGAGCTGGTCCGCTCGGTGCGGGCGGGCCGCTTCCTGGCCGCGACGCTGGTGGTGAACTTCGTCGTGGTGCCGCTGGTGGTCGCCGCGATGTTCACTTTCCTTCCGGACGACCGGGCGGTCCGCCTCGGCGTGCTGCTGGTCCTCCTGGCACCGTGCGTCGACTACGTGATCGTCTTCAGCGGGCTCGCCGGCGGCAGCAGCGAACGTCTGCTCGCCGCCACCCCGTTGCTGCTGCTGGCCCAGATGGTGCTGCTGCCGGTCTATCTGTTCCTGTTCATGGGCCCGGACCTGGCGGAAGTGGTGGAGGCCGGACCGTTCATCAAGGCGTTCGCCGTGCTGATCGTCATTCCGCTCACGCTGGCCTGGCTCACCCAGGCGTGGGCCGCACGCCGGCCGGCCGGGCGGAGGACCGCCGACGCGATGGGCGCGACCATGGTTCCGCTGATGGCCGCCGTCCTGCTCACCGTGGTGGCCTCCCAGGTACCGAAGCTCGGCGACGCCGACAGCCTCGGGGACGTGGGCCGTGTCGTGCCGTTCTACGTGCTCTTCCTCGTCGTGATGGCGTTCGCCGGGCTCGGTGTCGCCCGCCTGTTCCGCCTGGATGCCCCGGCCGGTCGGGCGATCGTGTTCACGGGCGCGACCCGTAACTCCCTGGTCGTCCTGCCCCTCGCCCTCGCGCTGCCGGACACGCTCGCCGTCGCCGCCGTGGTCGTGGTCGCCCAGACCCTGGTCGAGGTGATCGGCATGGTCGTCTACGTGAGGGCCGTGCCCCGGCTGCTGCCGCTGCGGAGCTGATCCGCCCCGGCGCGCGACGCCCCCGGCCCGGGGCCGCCACCGATCAGCCGCCCGCCACGACCATGGAAGGTGACGAGGCGTCGCGCAGGAGGAGGCTCGGCCCGGTGGCCGGGGCGCCGGCGGGGACGGTCCAGATGTCCGAGGCGCCCTTCGCCCGGCCCGGAAGGGCGTACGCGAGGGTCGAGTCGTCCAGCCATGCCGCCTGGTCGTCGACGCTGCGGGTCTCGGCGACGGGCGTCTCACGCAGGGTCCTGAGGTCCAGTACGTGCAGTCGCCACGGGTTCTGGGTGCCCTCGCGGACCCTCTTCTTGAAGGCGATCCGGGTGCCGTCGGGCGAGAGCGACGGGCATTCGACGTTCCGGCGGAGTGTGCGGGCCTTCCACGTCCTGATGTCGCCCTCGACGAGGTACGTCTTCCCCTTGGTGGCCACCGTCGCGTAGAAGCGGTTGTCGTCGTCCGCGAAGGTGATGCCCCAGTAGTTCACGTCCGGCGCGTGGTAGCGCCGGCCCTCCAGGTAGAGCTGGAGGGTCTCCACGTTCTTGACCAGATAGCCGGTCCGGGTGTCGAGGATGCCGGTCCGCGTCGAGAAGGAGGACGAGGCGTACGAGTCGCCGCTGACGAACAGCGTCCACGCGACCATCCGGCCCGAAGGAGAGACCCGCGCCCGATTGGGGATGCCGCCGACCACGACGGTCTCACGGATGTCCAGCTCGCGGTCGAGGACGCTCACCTTCGTCTTCTGCGAGATGCCGGGGTGGCTCGCGATACAGACGGCCGTCCGCCCGCTCGCGTGGAAGCGGTCGCACGACAGCCCGGTGTTCCTGCCGCGCGCCCCGTCGGCCGCTCCCGCACCGGAGGAGCTGTACGGCGTCGAGAACACGTCGCCCTTCCGCGCCGCGTGGTAGAGGCCGGGCGCGTTGTCGAGTGTGAGGCCCGGAGCGGCGACGGACTCCGGCGACCGGCCGTCGCCGTCCGCTGCCGCGACCGTGTAACCGACGGCGACGGTCGCCAGTACGGCCGTGGCCGCCGTGAGCGCGATGATCCGGGCGCGCAGGGAGAGAGGAGGCAGGGTCATGAGGGCTCCGGGGCGGTGACGGGTACGGGGGCGGCGGGCGTGGGTGCGGCCCGTAGGAGGACGCAGGCGAGGACGAGTACGACGCCGAGTGCCGCGGCGGCCAGGACGAGGGCGTTGTCCATGCCCCACAGTGTCCAGACGGCTCCGAACCCGACGGACGCGAACAGGCGGCCCAGACTCTGGCCGGTCTGCAGCAGCGCCATCCCGCCCGCGCGCCGGTCCGCGGGCACCACCGGGCCGCCGAGCGCCATGAGGACCCCGTCGGTCGCCGCGTAGAACGTGCCGTGGAGAACGAGCACCAGGATCGTGAGGGGCCAGCCCGCCACCGGGGAGAACAGCGCGACGTACACCCCGAGCAGGGCGACATGCCCCAGCACGTACGGAGTACGGCGGCCGATCCGGTCGGCGGCCCGGCCGAGGGGAACGGCGAGCAGGAGGTAGACCGCCGCGCTGCCGAGCGGCAGCAGCGGGAAGTACTCCACGTCGAGGGCGAGCCGCTTCTGCAGGACCAGGTAGAGGAACCCGTCGCCCACGCCGGCGAGACCCAGCAGCGTGGCCGCGAGGAGGATCCGGCGGAAGGCGGGGTCGTGGAAGAGCCGCAGGGTCTCCCGCAGGGTGGCCGCGGCCCTGCCCGGCGGGCGTGCCGGCCGGGCCTCGCGGCCGGGGACGAACGCGAAAAGGATCAGTACACCGAGCAGTCCGAAGCAGAAGCTGACGACGAAGACCGCGTCGTAGGCGTCGACGGTCGCCCACAGGACGGCGAAGGCGACGAGCGGACCGAGCATGGCGCCCGTGGTGTCCATGGCCCGGTGCACACCGAAGGCGCGGCCGAGGTCCCGTTCGTCGCAGCTCAGCGAGATCAGGGCATCGCGCGGTGCTGTCCGCACGCCTTTTCCGACCCGGTCGGCCGCGAGCGCGGCGGAGAGGGCGGGGGTGGAGCTGCCCGCGAGGAGCAGGCCGAGTTTGCAGACGGTGGACAGCGCGTAGCCGCTTCCGGCGACGAGCTTGTGCCGCTGCCAGCGGTCGGCGGCGTGGCCGCCGGCGAGCCTGACGAAGGCGGTGACACCGTTGTAGAGGCCGTCGAGGAAGCCGAATTGGAGGGGGCTGAGTCCCAGGCCCAGGACGAGGTAGAGGGGCAGTACGGCGGTGACCATCTCGGACGAGATGTCGGTGACGAGGCTGACCGCGCCGAGCGCGACGACGGTGCCGGTGAGGCGCCTTCGGCCGGCGGGCCGTACGGCTGAGGGGGTCCGGTCGGGGGCGGTTCTGTCCGGTGGACGGTTCCTGCCGACGGCAAGGTACATACAGACGCTCCTGGTACGCGGCGCCCGGAGCTCCGGCGCACAACCGGTGCTCCGGGCGGGTTCGCCGGACGGGCGTGGCCGGCCGCCGGAGCACGGCGGCCGGACCACGACGGTCGGGGTGGGGGTCGGTGACAGGCGCGGAGATCAGTGGCAGCTGTACGTCGGGCCGGTGTCCAGGACCGTTCCGTCGGTACCGACGAACTTCGAGGTGAAGGTCGTGTCGGTGAAGTCGAGCTGCATCACGCCGAACTTGTCCCAGATGCGCTTCTGGCTGTTCTTCTGCACGGTGTCACCCTGGCCGTACAGGTCCTTGCCTCCCATGCCGCCGAGGATCTCGACGATGCCGTTCGGGTCTGCCCGGCCGTCCGGGCTCTGGGGGGCGAAACGCTCGTAGTGGTGGTCGTGGCCGCTCAGCACCAGCTCGGTGCCGGCTGCCTGCAGCATGGACCAGATCGGCTTGCTCACGGGGTCGTTGCCGTGGCTTCCGGAACTGAACAGCGGGTGGTGGAAGTACGCGGCGACGCACTTCTTGCTGTTCTTGGCGAGGTCGGCCTTCAGCCAGTCGAGCTGTTCGCGCTCGTCGAACCGGTTGGAGTTGAGGGCGACGAAGTGCCAGTTGCCGTAGTCGTAGCTGTACCACATCTTGCCCTGGGGAGTGGCTCGGTCACCGAAGTACTGCCGGTAGGCGACCTCGTCCTGGTTGTCCCAGTCGTCGTAGGCCTCGTGGTTGCCGGGCACGGGGTGGGTCTTGTCCTTGAACTGGCCCCAGGACTTGTCGTAGTAGTTGCGGAAGTCCTCGATGTGGGCGTCGTCGTACTGGTTGTCGCCCATGGTGATGTAGAAGGCCGGGTCGATCGCCATGGCGCGTGCGGCGGTCTTGAAGTGCTGGCATCCCGGATCGCTCTTGTTGCACCGGTCGGCTATGTCGCCGGCCCCGACCACGGTGAACGCGCCCTTCGGGGGCGGGTCGGTGGGGGTGGTTCCCCCCACGCTGCCGTACACGTCGGCCTCCCACAGGGAGTAGCCGTACGTGGTGCCGCGTGCGGTGCCGTACACGCGCAGATAGCGGCCCTTGCCGGTCAGACCGGTCCAGGTGTCGGTCCCGCCGTCGCCCGCCGTCTCCGCGGCGAGCCGGGTCCAGTTCGTGCCGTCCGCCGAGATCTCCAGCCGGTACTGCTTCGCGTACGCGGCCTCCCACATCAGCCCGACGCGGGAGACGGACGCCTCTTCGCCGAGGTCGATGCGGAGCCACTGCGGGTCCGCCCCTTCGGCGCTGGCCCAGCGGGTGGTCGCGACGCCGTCGACGGCCTTGCCGGGCGCCAGGGCGGAGGTCTCGGACGACGAGGCGGTGGCGGGCTTGCCGCGCGATAGCAGTGTCTCGGCGCCGGGTGGGCCCGTCGGTTCCGGGCCTGGCCGGGGGTCGCTGTCGATACGGAAGTCCTCGCCGTAGACGGCCCAGGCCAGCGGGGTGTCGAGGTCGAGGTTGCCGTTCCTCAGGAACACGCGCTGGGCGGTGTCGACCCGGCTGGTGTCCTCGTGCGCCGCCTCCTTCTTCATCTCCACGACACGGGCGTCGAGGAAGGCGTCGAGGTACCGGATTTCGTCGCCCCCCTCGGCGGGCGTACGGGCGTCGGCCCTGGCCTCGGCGCGGATGCTGTCGAAGCCCGACTGCCCGTGCATGACGATGGCGTCGTAGTAGGCGAACTGCCCGAGCACCCGCAGCCCGTCGCTCTTCGCCCGGGACACGGAGGGGCCGAAGTAGACGCGGTCGCGCTCGTGTTCCTGCGCCGCCCGGAACTCGGGGGTCGCCGCGGCCTGCTCCCACGCGGCCGTGAAGCCGGGGTCCAGGCCCTCGTGGGAGTCGCTCCCGTCGACCGCGCGGAGCGCCGGGAGGTACTCGGCCAGCGGATTGTCCGGCACCTCGTCCGTGTAGTACTCGACGAGTTCCAGCATGTCGTGCGTACCGGAACAGAAGCCGATGATGCCGGCCGTATAGCCGCGCCCGTCGCCGATGTCCTCGATGTAGTCGAACTGCTCGCGCCACTGGAGCGAGGAGTTCTCGGCCGTCGAGACGATCTGCATGGCGATCTCCTTCTTCACCGGATCGTCGAGGCCGGAGGCCGCGGCCGCCTGTCCGGTGTTGAGGGCGACCACGGCGGGGATCGCGGTCAGCGCCATGGCCAGGGCGATCCGCACGCCGGTGCGACGCCGGCGGTGCGCGGGGCGGGGTGGTCGTTCCGAACGGGAGATGCGCCGGGAAACGCGGTGGGGCATGCGCATGCGCACGTGGTTCTCCGATCTCTTGCGACATGCCGGACGCCGAACGCACAAGGGCATCGTGGAGGGGCGCACGGACACAGCTCAGCTGGGAGGGCCAGCTCTATTAGGAAAGTTTCCTTTCCATTGAGTCGCGTCCATTGGAGCGCGCCACTCCTCTTCTTGCAAGGGGCATGACAAAAGCAATCCGGCGTGGGGTGAACCTCCGCCGTGCGCGAGCCCGTTGACGCCTACGGGGTCTTCTGTACGCGAGTGGTGTCGCTGTCCAGGGGGGCGCCGTCCGCGCCGGCCGGCGTGAGGTCCGGTACGGGATCGCCGTTCCGGTCGACCAGGACGGAGTGGGGCTCGCCCGGCGCGAAAGCGTGCCGCTCGCCCCATTGGCGCAGTGTGAGGATGACCGGGAACAGTGCGCGGCCGGCGTCGGTGAGGGCGTACTCCTGGCGCCGGCCCGACGGTGCGGTGCGCCGGTCGAGGACCCCGTGGGCGAGGAGCTTGCGGAGGCGGTCGGTGAGGATGTTGCGCGCGATGCCGGTCCGCCGCTGGAACTCGGTGAACGAGGCCGCGCCGTCCATCGCGTCACGGATGACGAGAAGGCTCCATCGGTCGCCGACGAGGTCGAGGGTGCGGGCGACGGGGCAGTCGGGGTCCGTCCATTGCGCGTCCGGGGCGTGCGGGGGTGCGTCTGCCATGGCACCTCTCAATCGGTTGCGGATTGAAACCATCATGCCGTACCGTCCAAACGGTTGCAGAATGCTACTGATTGAAGGGGGCTGTGATGAACGCAGGGCATCGAGTGCTGCTGGCGGTGGTGTGCGGCGTCGCTGTGGCGAGCGTCTACGCCGCGCAGCCGGTTCTGGAGCCGATGGGACGCGACCTCGGCGTGCCGACCGAGCTCACCGGCTGGTTCGTGGCCACCGGTCAGTTCGGCTATCTGGCGGGCCTGTTGCTGCTGGTGCCGCTCGGCGATGTGGTCGACAGACGCCGCCTCATCGCCGTGCAGTTGGCGGTCACCTCGGTGGGCATGACGCTCACGGCCTTGTCGTCGGCCGCGTGGCAGGCGCTGGCGGGGCTCGCGACGGCCGGGGTGTTCGCGGTCGTGGTGCAGATCGCGGTGGCTCACGCGGCGTCGGCCTCCCCTCCCGCCGAACGTGGACGGAACATCGGGGTGGTGACCTCGGGCGTAGTGGTCGGCATTCTGGGTGCGCGGGTCGCTACCGGCGCGCTCGCCGACATGTGGGGCTGGCGCAGCGTCTACGCCGTGCTCGCGGTGCTCTCCCTCGGCCTCGCCGCACTGGTGTCGGCCGTACTGCCTCCGGACCCGCGTGTGACGTCCCCCGCGAAGTACCGCGAGGCCGTCCGCACGCTCGGCCGGCTGCTGGGTCAGCGCACCTTCCTGACGCGCGGCCTCATCGCGTTCTTCCTGTTCGCCTCGTTCGGAACCCTGTGGAGCGGGCTGTCCACGCCGCTGGCGGGCGGACCCTGGCAGCTGAGCGAGACGCACATCGGGCTGTTCGGCATCGCGGGGCTGGCCGGCGCGCTCGGCGCGGCGCGCGCCGGACGGTGGGCGGACGCCGGGCGCGCGACCCCGGTCAGCGGCCTCGCGCTCGTCCTCCTGATCCTTTCGTGGGCGGCGACTGCCCAGCTCCCGTGGTCCCTGTGGCTCCTGATCATCGGAATCGTCGCCCTCGACTTCGCGGTCCAGGCCGTGCATGTGAGCAACCAGCACGTGCTCACCGCGACGTATCCGGAGCGCTTGAGCAGCGTCATCGGCGGCTACATGGTCTTCTACTCACTCGGCTCCGCCCTCGGCGCGGCGGCGACCACGGCGACCTTCGCCACCTACGGCTGGACGGGCTCCAGCCTCCTGGGATCCGGATTCGCGGCCTGCGCGCTGGTTGTCTGGCTGGTCGTCAAGGCGGGCTCCCGGAGCGACACCGCGGGCGCGGTCCCGGTTCGCGGTGGCCGGGCGCCGCACTCAGCGGTCGGAACGCCGGCGGAGTGACGCGCGGCAGCCCTCACCGCATGTTCCGGGTCCTGGCTGAACCGCTCCGGGACGGCCGGCTCGGCTTCGGGGGGGCGTGAGGCCCGGGCCCGGAGCTCGGGGTCCCCCGTGGGCGGTGAAGGCGGCCAGTCCGATGGTTCAGCCAGACGCCGGCTCCATGTGGTGATCCTCGGTCAGCGGCGGCCGGCGGTAAGGACGACGAGGAACTGGCCGCCGCCCGCCTCGATGCCGGCGGTCACCGGCAGCCCCGGTACCAGTCGGGAAAACCGGTCCACCAGCCAATCCGCCGCTTCTTGGGCGTCCTGCCTGGTCGGACAGCGACCCACCATCTCGCGGCCCCCCTTGCGCTCCAGGCGGGAGGCCACAGCGATCAGCGGCGCTGGTTCGACCACGTACAGACGGTCCGGCCAGGCGATGGACACCTTGACCGCGCCCTTGCGGGAGTTGCACCCGCGGTGCGCGAGTCGCTCGGCGACCTTGGCCTTCCGATCGGCGGTCCGGCTGTCGACACTGGGGCCCTGCTGGTCGTTGACCGACTTGTCGGGGTCGACCGGTTCGTCGCACACCCAGCACAGCCAGCCGTCACGCTCGGCCACATCATGGAGAAGGCTCATCCGAGCAAACTAGCCCCTCTGGCCGCCACCCCGTGCACCGGGCCACGGCGGAGTCCCGCGGTGGCCACGGCCGGAGCCCGTCACCTCCGACCGACCTCGCGATCCGCGGCGCGGCCTCGGCCTTCGACCGACGACGAGCATCCCCGTCAGCCCGGCCGGGCTCAGTCGATCTTCTTGATCACCCGGGCGGGCACTCCCGCGACCACGGTGCCGGCCGGAACATCCCGCGTGACCACCGCGCCCGCGGCGACCACCGCACCGGTACCGATGGTCACCCCTTGCGTGATCACGGCAGCTGTCCCGATCCAGACGTCGTCCTCGATGACGATCGGGGCGAAGGAGAGGTACTCGCGGCGCTCGGCCAGGGGCAGGGGATGGCCTCCGGTGATGAGGCTGACCTTCGGGGCGATCATGACACCGTTCCCGATACGAATGCCTCCCTTGTCCATGAAGGTGCATCCCTGGTTGACGAAGACGTTCTCCCCGAACGTCGTGTTCAGCCCGCATTCGGTAAAGAACGGCGGGTAGATCGCCACCGACTCCGGCAGTGGGCCGCCGAACACAACCGAAAGTAGTTCCGTGCGACCTGCGCTGTCGCTGAACGGAAGGACGTTCAGTCGGGAGGTCGCATCGGTCACCTCCACGATCCGCTCCGCGTGACGCGCGAAATCAGGCGTCCGGACGTACATGACCTGCTCTGTGCGGGTAGACATGTGCTGATCCCACCACCGTGCACAACACATGATCAAACAACTCGGTGCCCGATAGACACAACCAATGGTTGTGGAAGCAGAACGGCAGCGCTGGATGTCAGCGCCGCGGACGCTTGTGGCCGCCGGAACGGGTGGACCACTGACCGGACGACCGAATACCGAATCGCCGGCACGCTCTGGCATGGCAAGCCCCTGGGGGCCTGACCTAGCGATAGCCGGTGAGGCCGTCCGCCAGCTCCTCCTCGTCACCGTCGCGATGTGCGTAGAGGGCCTGTTGGAGGGCGAAGGTGCCACGGATCGCGGTGATCCGCCCGGCCGTCGAGGCGTCGTTCCAGCCGCCGAGCGCCAGCACCCGGTCCAGCAGCTCCTTCCCGTAGCCGGCTCCGACGGCTGCCAGGTCCTCGGCGGGGTCGCCCAAGGTGACCTCGTCCCAGTCGATGACCCCTCTGAGGCGTGGCACACCGTCCGAGAGCTCCCACAGGACGTTCTCACCGCCGAGGTCGCCGTGGACCACTGCGGAAGTGAGCGGGGGAAGGCCGTCGAGCGCGGCGAGTTCGCGCGCGGCACGCTCCCGGCCGCCGTCGGACATCAACGGGAACAGTTCGGCGCGCACTCCCGCAGCGAACTCCTGCCACTGACGCTCGGGGGCCGCCGAAAGCGCGGCGCGCGCCCTCTCGTCCCTGCCCGCGGCGATGAGCCCGGAGAGGAGTCCGGCGTACTGCTCGGCCACCGCCTCGGCGACTTCGGCGCCTTCGAGCGCGGCATCGTCCAAGGGGGCCCCGGGGATCCGGCTCAGCACGAGGTAGGGGGGTTCGCCCGTTCCCGGGCCGCCGCCCTGGGCGAGCGGGCGCGGGGTGCGGAAGTCGAGGTCGAGCCCGGCGAGGGCGCGCAGGGCGGCTGCCCGCGCGGGCAGCCGCCCTGCGGCGGCTTCGGTGCGGGCGAAGCACACCACGTGCTCCGAGCCGACGACGACGTGGTGGAACTGCCCGTGGTGGGTGGTGAGTTCTTCCTGCTTGTCATCGGGCAGCAGGCGGCTCACGAGGTCGCGGTGCGTCTCCATGATGTCCATGATGGGGCAACTCTCCACTTCTCAGGCTTACGGAAGGTCTCGACGTACATGCCTCGACGTACATGCCTCGACGTACATGCCTCGACGGGCATGCGCCGACGGGCATGCGCCGACGGGCTGCTTCAGCCGCATCAGCTGAGGCAGGGGTACGTCGAGGTATCCGGCCACGTACAGGAAGCTGCGGCACCGGTCTCACGTGGTGGGTTCGACAAATTTCTCGGCCCCGAGCGGTGGTGGCTGCCCTGGCGCGCCTGTCCGGGGCCGATCACGCCCAATAAATGATGGGGCCAACGTGTGGCCATGGCCGATCATGTGCGTATGACCGACCAGCTGACGATGAGTACCTTGACCTTGCAGCACAGGATCCCGGACGACTGGGCGGCGGACCCCTGGGCCGAGGTGCGCCCGTTGATCGACGGCGTGGACGTTCTGAGGGCAGTCCACCCGGAAGCGATGGCACTCAGCCGCCGGCACTGGACAGGTCCTGCCGAGAGCCGGCCGCTGGCGGTCACGGAGGAGCCGCGCAGGGTCAACATCGGCGAGCCGCCCTGCACCGCCGGCTGCTGCGGCGCCCTGTACGTCACCATGCGCCGCGAGGGAGACCGGGTGATCTGGGACGCCTGGGAGAACACCAGCAACGTCACTGCCGTGCCCGCGGACTGCTGGTTCGACGCGGCCCAGTACGAAGCCGAACTCGCCCGGGCAGCAGCCGACCGTAGCTGGGAAGAGCCGGTGGACACCATCGCCCGGCTGCTTCATCAGACCCTTGCGGACAGCGGCTGGTTCGAGCGGTGGGGCTGCGTTCTCACGGATGTGTCGCCACGACGGGAGGAGCCCGACATGCCCGAGGAGCTCACCAGCCCCGAGGGTGTCGATGTCAGCTTTGACGAGGTTCACGCATCGGGGACGCGTGCACGTTTTCACTGGCACGACTTGTTCACCACCCACGAGCAGCCCGTGGAGGAGCAAGCGCGGCAGCTCGCGGCCCGCATTCTGGCGGACGACCCACGGAAGACCGCTGAGCGCGAAGAACACTGAGGACCAGGCGAGGGACCGCACGAGCCGAGAGAGGTCATGTCCTCAACGGGCCGCCCCTGCCGAGGCGTCTCCGTCTTGGCCGACTCGATACCGGGGCGGGCGACCCGTGCGACGAGATTCCGGCTGCGGAGCCGGCGGCGTACTCAATTCCGGCGGTCATCCCGCGGCAGTACCGGCTTCAGAGCAGAACGGGTAGAGAACTCAGCCCGCGAACGAGCCTGGTCTGCCGCCAATTCAACTGGTCTGCCGGTACGGCGAGCCGGATGTCGGGGAAGCGGGTCAGGATCGCGTGGAGGGCGATGTGCGCTTCGGCTTTCGCGAGTGGTGCGCCGACGCAGCGGTGGATGCCGTGGCCGAAGCTGAGATGCCCGGTCGCCTCCCGGTCCAGGTCGAGCTGGTCCGGTGCGGTGAAGCGCTCCGGATCGCGGTTGGCCGCGCCGAGGGCGACGAGTACGGGGACACCTGCGGGGATCTCGGTCCCGCCGAGGGACATGGCTTCCGTGGTGAACCGGAAGGTGGAGGTGCTGACCGGCGGGTCGAAGCGGAGCAACTCGTCCAGCGCCTGCGGGATGGTTTCCGGGTTCCCGCGCAGACGTTCCAGCTCGGCCGGGTGCTGTAGCAGAGCCAGGACCGCGTTGCCGAGGAAGTTCGTGGTCGTCTCATGGCCGGCGACGAGCAGGAGCACGGCCAGGGAGACCAACTCCTCCTCGTTCAGACGGTCCCCGCCGTCGCGAGCGGCGATGAGTCGATCGAGGAGCGAGTTGCCCGGGTGAAGACGCTTCGACGTGATGAGGCCGGTCATATAGGCGGCGACGGCGTACGAGGCGGCGTCGGTGCGGCCGGGCTCCCCGGCAGCGAACAGGTCGGCGGACCAGCGCTGAACCTGCGGCCGGTCGGTCTCCGGCACGCCGAGCAGTTCGCAGATCACCATGACCGGAAGGGGGACGGCCAGCGCGGCCACGAGGTCGACCGCCCCGCGGGCCGGCCGGCGGTCCAGGAGTTCGTCGGTCAACCGGATGATGGAGGGGCGGAGGCCGGCGACCGAGCCGCTCGTGAAAGCGCCGGTGATCAGCTTGCGGAGCCTTGTGTGCTGGGGCGGGTCGCTGGCGAGCATGCTGTGCGCGACGGCTGGATGCAGGCGGCGCTTCGGGTCCTTGCCGGCGAAGAAGGCGGCGGTGTCCTTGGAAAGCCGCACGTCGCACAGCGCGCGCCGGGCTTCCGCGTATCCGGTGACCAGGTAGCTGTCACGTCCGCGGGACCCGGAGGCCACAGCCCGCACCGGGTATGCGGACCGCGAGCCCGCGTGCCCGGGGCAGGGGTTGGAGGGGTCGGAAGCAGACCGTCCGTCGTCGGAGGCGTCATTCATGGTGTCAGGATCCAACCAAGTATCGCCCGTGGCTTCACAGGGCACGACACCGCGCCGGTCAGATGTCCCGGAACCTGTCGTCGGCTGATCGGTCATTCTCCCATGATCGGCTGACGCGACGGTCGATGTGCGCCGAGGGGGCACTGCTGCTCGACGCCGACGGGACGGGAGAACGGATCGCGGATACGGCGAAACGCCTCGCGGCCACAGGCCCGCCCCCAGTCACCGATACGGCCCTCGAGGACGCCCGGCACGCGCTGACGGACCTGCTCGACGAGTTCGCCGCCTGTACGGACGCGGGGGAGCGGCTGTTCGTCGTGGCCGAACTCGTCCGGCGGAGCGGCGAACTGGCGCTGCTGACCCACGGCACGTGGGCCGGTGGCGGCACGTGGCCGGCTCGGCGGCTCGAACCCGTCGCGCCGGACCTGGCCGCGCGCCTGGACGAGACGGCGCGAGCCGCGCTGCGCGGCGCACCGGCGGGCCTCACCTCGTTGGTCACGGAGGTCCTCGACGCGGCGGGCGGCCCGGTCTGGGAGGGATCCCGCCGCAGCGGACCGCGTAGACGGCCTGAACGCGTCGCGTCCAAGGACCTCGTGCGCGGTTGCCCGGTCCGGCGGCCGGAGTGGCAAGCGCGGAAGGCCGCGGGCCGTCAGGGCACCGAGCCGCCGTTCCGCGCACCCCTTTCCGGCGGCCCCGGGCCCGGGGACCGGTTCGCGCGCAGTTCTCCCGCGCCGGTCCGGGGACACGGGGACAATGAACGTATGGGTACACAGGGAGAGTTGGGCGACTTCTTACGCTCGCGGCGGGCTCGGATACGTCCCGAGGACGTCGGTTTCGCCTCGGGTTCCGGCAGACGCCGCGTTCCGGGCCTGCGGCGGGAGGAGCTGGCGCATCTGGCAGGCGTGAGCGTCGACTACTACGTCCGGCTCGAACAGGGCCGCAACCACGGGGCGTCCGACGCCGTCCTCGGAGCCGTCGCCGTCGCGCTCAGGCTGGACCGGGACGAGCACGACCACCTCGTACGGCTGGCGCGTCGGCAGCGGAACGGAGCCGCTCGTGCCGGGTCACGAGCGGACCGTACGGCTCGGCCCTCCCCGGCGCTCGCGTCGGACGGCGGTGAGGCCGCACGAGCCGGGGTGCAAGACCTGCTGGACTGGATCGCCGCACCCGCCCTCGCCATGGGGCACCGGATGGACGTCGTCGCCTGGAACCGTCCCGCCTGCGCCCTCATCACCGACTTCGCCCGGCTCCCGCCGCGGTCCCGGAACATGTGCCGCCTCCACCTCGTCGACGAAAGCATCGGCAGCCGCTACCCGGAGCGGGACACGATCGCCCGGGAAGCCGTCGGCACGCTACGGATCGCAGCGGGCCGCTTCCCCGAGGATCCCCTCCTCGCGGAACTGATCGACGAACTGAACGCGGCGAGTCCGGAGTTCCGGCGCCATTGGGCGGCGCACACGGTCCGGACGAAGGCGTACGGCGTCAAGCGCATCGATCACCCGGAGCTCGGCCCGCTCGCGCTCGGGTACGAGATCACCACGTTTCCCCAGGACCCGGAGCTCAGCCTGCTGGTCTACACCGCACCGCCGGACACTCCGGAGGCGAAGGCACTGCACGCGCTTGCCGCGCGGTGACCGCGACGGATCCGGCCGGGTGCTTCGGCGTGCCGAGCGACGGTAGGTGCGGCGTACCCAGGTACGGCGCGACCGGGGAACGGCGCGACCGGGGAACAGCGCGACCGGGGGACAGCGCGATCTGAGGGACGGCACAGCGGAGGGAGGACCGGACACCCCGGCTGACGATGGCAGCGCAGCACGGGAACAGCGGAGCACCGACGGCCGTCGGTGCTCCGACGCCATCGAGAGGGGTTCCGCACCTCATGCGCCTGCTCGTATCCGCCGCCGTCGCGGCGCTCGCAGCCACATCGCTCGCCCTCGCCCCCGGCGAGGCCGCTCCGCCCGACCGGTACGTGGTGCCGGGCGACCGGGCCTTCCCCACCGGTCTCGCCATGGACTCGGCGTCCGGCCACTTCTACGTCGGCAGCGCCGAGGACGGCACGCTCTACCGCGGCCACCTGTCGGAGCCGGCGGTCCAGGTCTGGTCGCCCGCGGGACAGGACGGACGCACCTTCACCTCGGGAATGAACGTCGACTCCGCGGGCCGTCTCTTCGCCGGGGGCGGCGAGACCGCCACCCTGCGGATCTACGACACGAAGAGCAAGGCCCTACTCGCCCGGCTGAAGGGCAGGACGGGCGGATTCGTCAACGACATCGCCCTCGACGGGCACGGCACGGCGTACGTCACTGACTCGTTCAAGCCCCAGATCTACCGCGTGACGCAAGCACCGGGCGGGCGCTGGACAATGCGCCCGTGGCTCGACGTCGAGGCGGCGGGCGTCGACTGGATCCATGGGCAGCACAACCTCAACGGCATCGTCTCCGCGGGTGGCCGGCTGCTCGCCGTCCAGAGCAACACCGGGCAGCTCTGGCGGATCGATCCGGCGACCCGGGAGATCGCCGAGGTGGATCTCGGCGGCGGGAGCCTCCCGGGCGGCGACGGCCTCGCATGGCGCGACGGCCACCTGTACGTGTCGCAGGGCGGCCTTTTCGAGGGGCCCGGGGCACAGTCCCGCGTCGCTGTCGTCGAGCTGAGCCAGGACCTGGCACGGGGACGCGTGGTGGACGGGCTCGCGCCGCCGGAAGGGCTGCTGCACCCGAGCGCGGTCGCCCTCACCGGCAGGGCGGCCGACGGCGCGGCCGCAGCCGGTCGGGTGCTGGTGGTGAACAGCCAGTTCAACCGCTGGTCCGCCGGGCTGCCGCCGGCGTCGCTGCCCTTCACCGTCTCCTCGCTGCTCCTTCCCGCCCGGCCCCTGGACGGTGCCGCCCGTTCCTCCCGCTGAGCCGCTCTCCGCAGACGTGCACGACCTGGGCGGTGCGGGGCGGCTCGGAGCCACCCCAAGGCCCTGAGCGTTGCGGGGCGTATCCGGATTCCGATGCGCCCCGCAACGCCACTTCATGGCCGCTGCTGTGCGCCGGCACGGCCGTGGTGGACGCCTCGGTAGCACACCATGTGACGCTGACTCGTGCGTCGCTCGACACGAACGGTTCAGCGGTGCCCGACGACCGTCGAAGGGTATGCACCTGCTGGTAGCAGCTTGTTCCCTGATGTGATGCCGTCATGAGCTCCTGACCCCCGTGTGCCGAAGATCAACGCTTCTCAGAGCGTTGGCCAGACCTGGGTCAGCGATGCCGTGGTGAGGACGTGGTCCGGACGCCCCTGCCCGACGAGGCGGCCGTCCTGGAGGAGGAGGCAGGCGTCCGCGGTGCGCGCCACCTCAAGATCGTGCGTGGCCTGGACGATCGTCACCCCGTCGGCTACGAGCGCCTTCAGCAGCGCGCCGATCCGCTCCCTCGCCCCCGGATCCAGGCCGGTGGTCGGCTCGTCGAGGAGCAGGAGGTCGGAATCCTGCGCCAGGCCCTGCGCGATGAGCGCGCGTTGACGCTGTCCGCCCGACAGCTCGCCCAGTTGGCGTGGGGCGAGGTCGCCGATGCCGAGCCGGTCGAGCGCCGCGTCCACGGTCGCGTGGTCCCGTGCGGTCAGCCGGCGCCACGGACCGCGCTCGCCCCAGCGGCCCATTTCCACGGTCTGCCGAACGGTGAGGGGAAGAGTGTCGCCGACCGCTCCGCGCTGCGGCACGAAGGCCGACGGCCGGCCACCGGTGCGGAAGAGATCTCCGGATGTCGGCTTGATCACACCGGCGAGCACGGCGAGCAGGGTCGACTTGCCACTGCCGTTCGGGCCGACGAGCACCGTGGTGGTCAACTCGGTTATTGCTCCGCTGACTTGATGAAGTACGGGGCGACCTGGATAGCCGGCGCACAACCCCGAGAAGCGGAGGGGGGTGGTCCGATCGAGGGTCGGGGCGGATGAGGGGGGCGGTGTATTGAACATGATTTTCATTGTAGTGTCCGGGCCATGGAATGGTTGACGGTCCCGTTCGAGGTGACTTTCGTGCAGCGAGCCCTCTGGGGCGGGATGCTGGTATCCGCCATCTGTGCCCTGGCGGGCACCTGGGTGGTACTGAGGGGGATGGCCTTCCTCGGTGACGCCATGTCCCACGGGTTGCTGCCGGGCGTCGCGGTCGCCGCGCTTCTCGGGGGAAACCTCATGGTGGGCGCGGTGGTCAGCGCTGTCGTCATGACGGCAGGCGTCACCGCGCTGGGCCGTACGCCGAGGCTTTCGCAGGACACCGGCATCGGGCTGCTGTTCGTGGGCATGCTCTCGCTCGGCGTGATCATCGTGTCCCGCTCGCAGTCCTTCGCGGTCGACCTGACCGGATTTCTCTTCGGGGACGTCCTCGCGGTCAGGCAGCAGGATCTCCTCGTGCTCGCGGCGGCGTTGCTCGCGGCGCTGGCGGTGTCGGTCCTCGGTCACCGTGCCTTCCTGGCCCTGGCGTTCGACGCGCGCAAGGCCCACACCCTGGGGCTGCGGCCGCGCCTGGCCCACGCTGTGCTCCTCGGCCTGCTCGGCCTGGCGATCGTCGCCTCGTTCCACATCGTGGGAACGCTGCTCGTCCTCGGACTGCTCATCGCACCGCCGGCGGCCGCTCTGCCCTGGGCTCGCTCCGTGCGTGGGGTCATGGTGCTCGCCGCCCTGGTCGGCACCTCGGCCACGTTCGGCGGCCTGCTGCTGTCCTGGCATCTGAGTACCGCGGCCGGCGCGACTGTCGCGGCCCTCGCGGTGAGCCTGTTCTTCCTCTCCCACGTGCTGTCCGGCCTGCGTGACCGCTGTACGCGCCAGGTTCACTCCCCGGCGGCCCCCCTGATCGAAGCCAACTGAAAGAAGCCAGAGGCGATCACCATGACCGTCCGCAGAAACATCTCTCCGTGGGCATCGACAGCCCTGGTGCTCACCGCGCTGCTCGCCACGAGTTGCGCCGGTGAGGAGCGCGTCACCGCACGGCCCGACGCGAGTTCCCCGTCTCCCACTGCCCATGGGTACGTCGAGGGAGCCCAGGAGGCCGCCGAGCAGCAGTCCCGACTTCTCCTGAACGACCCCGGCAGCGGGAGAACCAGGGTTCTCGACCTCGTCACCGGCAAGGTGCACAGGACGGCCGACGTGAAGAACGCCGTACGGCTGGGCACGGACGGCAGGTTCGGCTACCTCCGCGCCCCCGACAGCACCCATGTGATCGACAGCGGCGCCTGGATGGTCGACCACGGCGACCACGTCCACTACTACAGCGCGGCGACGCGGGACGTGGGTGAGATTCCTGCGGGCAGCCGAGCACGGATACGCAGTGATGCCGCCGTGACCGCGGTGAGCGACGAGAACGGCCTCGCCGTCCTCTACGACCGCAGCAAGCTGGAGAAGGGACAGATCGCAACTCCCCGGACACTGCGCGGCACTTACACCGGCGTCGTCGTGCCGTACGAGGAACACCTGCTCGCCTTCGCGAACAAGGGCGGCACCACGGAACTCGTCGTCCTCGACCGCGAAGGCGAACGCATGGCTTCCCCGGACGTGACGTGCGAAGCGCCCCGGGGAGACGCCGTCACCCGGCGCGGCGTGATTCTCGGCTGCGCGGACGGCGCCCTGCTCGTGCGTGCGCAGGGCGGCGCGTTCACCGCCGAGGAGATCCCGTACGGAAAGCAGATTCCGGCGCAGGACCGAGCCACCGCCTTCCGCCACCGCCCCGGCAGCGACACCCTCACCGCCCCGGCCGGAGACGGCGCCGTCTGGGTCCTCGACGTCACCGAGCGGACCTGGAAGCAGGTCAACACCGGGCCCGTCGTCGCGGTCAACACGGCCGGCGAGGGATCCCCGTTGCTCGTTCTGGAGACCGACGGATCGGTGCACGGCTACGACATCGCCACCGGAGAGCAGACCGCACGTACCAAGTCACTGCTGACAGCAGGGAAGAAGGACGACTCCGACGGCAGCGCCCCTGTCATCGAGGTCGACCGCAGCCGCGCCTACGTCAACGACCCCGAGGGCAAGCAGGTGTTCGAGATCGACTACAACGACGGCCTGCGCGTCGCGCGCTCCTTCGACCTGGACGTCAAGCCGGTCCTCATGGGGGAGACCGGACGATGAGCCGAACCGAGGTGAACCACCGCCCGAGGGCGGGCACCGCTCGCCCGCGACACCTGATCGCGGGGCTGCTCGCCCTCGCGACAGCCATGACCGTCACCGCCTGCACCACCGACGAGGACCGGCCCAGCATCGTCGTCACGACCAACATCCTCGGCGACGTCACTCGCGAGATAGTCGGCGACGAGGCCGACGTCACCGTCCTGATGAAGCCCAACGCCGACCCGCACTCCTTCGGCCTGTCGGCGGTACAGGCAGCCGAACTGGAACAGGCCGATCTGGTCGTCCACAACGGCCTGGGCCTGGAGGAGAACGTACTGCGGCACGTGGACGCCGCCCGCGAATCCGGTGTCGCCACCTTCGCGGCCGGCGAGGCGGCCGACCCGCTCACCTTCCACACCGCCGACGGCGGCGGCGGCCCCGAGGGCGAGGAAGGGCAGCCCGACCCGCACTTCTGGACCGACCCCGACCGGATGCACAAGGTCACCGGCCAGATAGCCGACCAGGTCATCGAGCACGTCACCGGCGTGGACCCCGGCACGATACAGAACAACGCCGACCGCTACGCGAAGCAACTCGCCGGCCTCACCACCTGGATGGAAGAGTCCCTCGGCCGAGTCCCCGCGGACCGACGAGCCCTGGTCACCAACCACCACGTCTTCGGCTATCTCGCCGACCGTTTCGGCTTCGAGGTGATCGGCGCCGTCATCCCCAGCGGCACCACCCTGGCCTCACCCAGCTCCTCGGACCTGCGCTCCCTCACCGAGGCGATGAACGGCGCAGGCGTGCGCACCGTCTTCGCCGACTCCTCCCAGCCCAAACGGCTCGCCGAGGTACTGCGAGCGGAAATGGGCGGCGGGGTCCGTGTCGTCGAACTCCACTCGGAGTCCCTGACCGCCAGGGGCGCGGGCGCGGACACCTACCTGCGGATGATGCGCGCCAACACCAACGCCATGGTCACCAGCCTGGCCCGCGACTGACCCTCCCAGCCTTCCGGAGCACCCGCCATCGGGTGCCGGCTCGTCGTACCCCCATACCGCCACCGCGCGGTGCAGAAAGGAACAGACCGATGAACAAGTCGATACGCGGCAGAGCCCTCACGGGCACGGCGCTGGCGCTGGCCACCGCCACGGTCCTGACCGCCTGCGGCGGAGAGAGCTCCTCCTCCACCGACACCACGTCCGACAAGACCGCCAACGCCACGCCCGCGGTGGCGGTCAAGGAGCCGTTGGTCGCCACCTTCGACGGCGGCCTCTACATCCTCGACGGTGAGAGCCTCGAGCTCACCGAGACCATTGACCTGCCCGGCTTCAACCGGGTCAACCCCGCAGGCGACAAGGACCACGTCGTCGTCTCCACCGACAGTGGATTCCGCGTCCTGGACGCCACCGGCCAGGCCCTCACCGACATCGAGTACGAGGGCGCCAAGCCGGGCCACGTAGTCCGCCACGCCGCGAAGACCGTGCTCTTCACCGACGGCACCGGAGAGGTCAACGTCTTCGACCCCACCACACTGAGCAGCGGCAAGAAGCCGGCAGGGCGTACCTACACCTCCGCCGAGCCCCACCACGGCGTCGCCATCGAGTTGGCCGACGGCAGACTCGTGAGCACGCTGGGCACCGAGGAGAAGCGCACCGGCGCGCTGGTGCTGGACCGGAACGGCAAGGAAATCGCACGCAACGAGAACTGCCCCGGTGTCCACGGTGAGGCCGCCGCCAAGAACGAAGCCGTCGGCGTCGGCTGCGAGGACGGCATCCTGATCTACAAGGACGGCGCGTTCACCAAGATCGACTCTCCCGACGCCTACGGCCGCATCGGCAACCAGGCCGGCAGCGATGCCTCGCCCGTTCTGCTGGGCGACTACAAGACCGACCCCGAGGCCGAGCTGGAGCGGCCTTCCCGCGTCTCCCTCATCGACACCGAGAAGAAGAAGCTGCGCCTGGTCGAACTCGGCACCAGCTACTCCTTCCGCTCACTGGCCCGCGGCCCGCACGGCGAGGCCCTGGTCCTCGGCACCGACGGCGCCATCCACGTCATCGACCCGGACACCGGCAAGATCGAGAAGAAGATCCCCGTCGTGGGCGACTGGCAGGAGCCGCTGGACTGGCAGCAGGCCCGGCCCACCCTGTTCGTGCGCGGACACGTCGCCTACGTCTCCGAGCCCGGCAAGAAGGCGCTGCACGCCATCGACGTGGGGACGGGGAAGAAGCTCACCTCCGTCACCCTGCCGAAGAGCACCAACGAGCTGTCGGGCGTCGTCGCCGGACACTGACCACACCGGCCGCGCCCGTGCCCTCGCCGCCAAGGCTGACGCCGCGGTGGCGAGGGCCCACGCCTGCCGCCTGCCGTGCCCGCGCAGCGGACCTCACCGGACTCGGCGGTGCCGCCGGTACGGCCGAGAGATCCGAACCCGTACCGGGAATCAGACGGCGACGAGCTCCCGCTCGCGGTCCGGCGCCCGGACCTTGGTCTCCTTGTTCGGCAGTGCGAGCCGGAAGACCTTGTGCCACGCGGAGAAGACCTGCTGGGGCAGCGGGCCGGTGACGTACTCCAGCTCGTACTTCGCGAACAGCGCGCGCACCTTCACCGCGACCTCGGCGTACCGGTTGCTCGGCAGGTCCGGGAACAGGTGGTGCTCGATCTGGTGCGACAGGTTGCCGGTCATGAAGTGCATGGCCTTGCTGCCGCTGATGTTCGCCGAGCCCATCATCTGGCGCAGGTACCACTGGCCGCGCGTCTCGCCCTCGATCGACCGGCGCTCGAAGACCTGTACGCCCTCGGGGAAGTGCCCGCACATGATCACCGAGTGCGTCCAGACGTTGCGGACCAGGTTCGCGGTGAACGTGGCGGCGAGTGTGGGGAGGAAGGACGGGCCCGACAGCAGCGGGTGGATCACGTAGTCCTTGAGCACCTGCTTGCGGATCTTGCGTCCCACGGCCCTGGCGCGCGCGCGGAACTCCGGGTTCTTGCGGCGGCGCTTGGAGAGGTTCTTGCCGAGCTCCAGGTCGTACGCCGCGATGCCGTACTCGAAGAAGCAGGCGTTGAGGAAGTTCCACAGCGGCTGGCCGAGGTGGAAGGGGTGCCACTTCTGGTCCTCGTCGACGCGCATGATGCCGTAGCCGAGGTCGTTGTCCTTGCCGATCACGTTGGTGTACGTGTGGTGCAGCTCGTTGTGCGAGTGCTTCCACTGCTCGGACGGCGAGACGTGATCCCACTCCCAGGTGGTGGAGTGGATCTTCGGGTCCCGCATCCAGTCCCACTGGCCGTGCAGGATGTTGTGGCCGATCTCCATGTTGTCCATGATCTTCGCCACGGACAGCCCGGCGGTGCCGATCAGCCACGCGGGCGGGAAGATGGAGAACAGCAGTACACCCCTGCTGACCAGTTCGAGCTTGCGCTGCGCCGCGATCACCTTACGGATGTAGGCGGCGTCCTTCTCGCCGCGGCCGGCGATCACTTCGTCGCGGATCGCGTCCAGCTCGCGGCCCAGCTCCTCGATCTGCTCCGCGGTCAGGTGGGCGGTGGGGTCGATGGCGGTCAAGGTGCTCCTACCGTTCGATGTCGCACGGGCCCGCGGCGGCGGACACGCAGGTCTGGATGAGGACGCCCGGCTCGGCCTCGGTGATTCCGCCGGTGCGCAGGTCGCGGACGGCGCCCGCCTTGAGCGGCGTGACGCAGCCGAAGCAGATACCCATGCGGCACCCGGACGGCATGAGCACGCCGGCCTCCTCACCGATGTCCAGCAACGGCGTGGCGCCGTCCGCGGCGACGGTCTTGCCGGAGGCGCTGAACGTGACCTCGCCGCCGTCGCCCGCGACGACGATGCCGGGGCGGAAGCGTTCGGTGTGCAGGCGCTCCTGGACGCCGTGCTCGGTCCAGTGCTCTTCCGCGGCGTCGAGCAGGCCCGCGGGCCCGCAAGCCCAGGTCTCGCGCTCGGCCCAGTCGGGTACGAGTCCGTCGAGACGGGCGATGTCGAGCATGCCGTCCGTCTCGGTGTGCACCTCGATGAGACGAAGCTTCTTGTCCGCGACCAGATCGTGCAGTTCGTTGCGGAAAATCACGTCTTGCGGCCGTGGCGCGCAGTGGACCATGACGACGTCGTCGAGCTCGACGTCGCGCAGCATGCCCATCACGGGGGTGATGCCGCTGCCCGCCGTCAGGTAGAACACCTTGGCGGGCTTGGCCTGCGACAGCACGAAGTCGCCGGTCGACTGGTCGAGCCGGACCAGCGTGCCCGGTTTCGCCCTGCGGACCAGGTGGTTGCTGACCTTGCCGCCCGGGATCGCCTTCACGGTGATCGTGATCCGGCCGTCCCCGCGATGTGTCGGCGAGGTGAGGGAGTAGGCACGCCACAGGCGCACCCCGTCGACGTCGACCCCGATCCGCACGTACTGACCGGCTGTGTGGCCGTGCCAGCCCCGGCCCGGCCTGATCACGACCGTCGCGGCGTCACCCGTCTCCGGGTGCACGGCCTCGATGCGCCCGCACAGGTCGGCGCCCGCACGCAGCGGGCTGACCAGATCGAGGTAGTCCGACGGCAGCAGCGGCGTCGTGACCATCTCCAGCAGTTTCCAGGCCCTACTGCGGAGGGCTGCACTCGTCATGACCCCAGCTTGCTGCGCCCCATGGCGTAAAGTCCTGACCACAGGACGTGAATCTGATCAGTTGAATTGTTCGCAGGGAACAAAATCGTGAGCCATGCAATCCGGAGGGCCAGCGAGCTGGCCCTGGACGAGACGACGGTCACCGTCCTTCGGGCCGCTCTGAGAACCACCGCCGACGAGGTCGTCCAGGCGATCATCGACGAGGTCCCTTCCTACGCCAACGCCCTTTCGGGCCGCATGGGCGGCACCATCCGCCGGGCCGTCCGCACCGCCCTGGGGCACTACCTGGACCTCGCGAGCGGCAACGCCACAGGCGGCGACGGCGGTGACGCGGCCTACGAGCTGGGCCGCGGCGAGGTGCGCGACGGCCGTTCGATGGACGCCCTGCTCAGCGCCTACCGCGTCGGCGCCCGCGTCGCCTGGCGCTGCCTCGCAGCGGGTGCCGTACCCGCAGGTCTGCCCGCCGCCGAGGTCGCCAAGTTCGCCGAGCTGACCTTCGCCTACATCGACGAGCTCTCCGCCGCGAGCGCCGCGGGACACGCCGATGAACTCGCCGCCCGGGGCAGGGCCCACGAGCGCCACCTGGAACACCTGGCCCGCGACCTTCTCGCAGGTGCGAGCCTGGACGTGCTGCTGGCCTCCGGTCAACGGGCCGGGTGGCAGCCTCCGGTTTCGCTCACCGCGGTCCTGTTGCCCGCCGCCCAGGCACGACCCGCCTACCGCACGCTCGACCCGAACACCCTGGTCCTCGACGATCTGCCGGATGCCACCGGTGTGCTGCTCGTCCCCGATGCCGACCGACCACATCTCTTGCGGCAGCTGACCGATCGCACGGCCGTGGCCGGCCCGGCCCGGCCGTGGACGCGTGCGTCCGCTTCGTACGCACGCGCCGTTCGCGCACGCTCCCTTTCCCCTGATATCCGCGACACCGAGGACCACTTGCCCGAGCTGGTGCTGAGCGCCGACGTGGACGCGTTCGGGGACCTGCGTGCCCGAGCCCTCGCACCCTTGCGGACCTTGCCCGACGCGACCGCACGGCGGCTGGAGGAGACGTTGCGGGCGTGGCTGCTCCACCAGGGCCGACGGGACGAGGTCGCGGCGGAACTGTTCGTCCACCCCCAGACGGTCCGGTACCGGATGTCGCAGCTGCGGGAGCTTTTCCCGGATCTCGCAACGCCACACCGGGTCCTCGAACTGACGCTGGCGGTCGGTCTTCGGACGGTGCTGACCGGCGCACCGCGCGAGGGATGATGGGACGGAACGTGAGGGCAGGAGGTTCCATGGCACATCGCATTCACCGGCCCCGTGAGGACGCGGAGTTCGATTTCATCCTCGGGATGAGCGGGGTTCCGGTCCTCGCGTACTTCACCGGGACATGGCCCAAGGCGATCGAGTCCTGCCGGGCGATGGACCTCGTCGTGGAAGGCATCGCCGACGACTGTGCAGGGCGCCTGGCGGTCGTCCGCGCCGACATCACGCGTTGTCCGGCGGCAACCGAGAGATACGGGGTCACCGGAGCCCCGGCCTACGTCCTGCTGAAGGAGGGAGAGGCGGTGGCGCACGGCACGGGGCCCATGACCGTCGCCGAGGTACGGCAGTTCCTGGACGGTCACCTCTGAGCTGCCGCTGCGGCACGTGGCCGCGAAGCCCGTCACGTCCCGTCCATGGAAGCTGCGTCGTCCGAGCCCCCACGCCGACACCGTCGGGGAGACCCGGGCCGGCCGATGCGTGGGGGAGAGGAGCGCGGGCCGGGTGCCGGACTCCGCGGATTCCGGCCGTCCCGCAGCGGCCTGCTCAGTCTCCGGTAGGGGGCGTCAGGCCGACGATCCACTGTCGATGACCAGGTCGGTGCCGACGACCGAGCCGGCAGCGGACGAGGCGAGGTAGAGCACCGCGGCCGCCACTTCCTCGGCCTCCGCGACCCGGCCGAGCGGGTTCTCCGTCTTCACCCGCTCGGCACGGTCGGCCTCGGACTCGCCGGGTCGCAGCGACATGGGAGCGGCGGAGGCACCGGGGCTGACGGCGTTGATGCGGATGCCCTGGTGGATGTGGTCGAGAGCGGCGGCGCGGGTCAGCGCGGAGACCGCTGCCTTGGAGGCGATGTACGCGGCGGCGTTCGGGATCCGCAGGTGTGCGCCCAGATTGGAGGAGATGTTGACGATGGTGCCGCCGCCGTTCTCCTTCATGTGGGCGATCTCGTGCTTCATGGCCAGCCAGACGCCGGTGACATTGGTCCGCAGCACCGCGTCCCAGTCCTCCTCGCTCACCTCGCCGATGGGGACCGCGCCCCGGAATATCCCGGCGTTGTTGACCGCGACGTCCAGTCCGCCGAAGCGGGCGACGCTCTCCCGAACGAGATCCTGGAGCCGTCCGGAGTCGGTGACATCGGCGGTGACGGCGGCGGCTGTGCCGCCGGCTGCCTCGACGAGGGCGACCGTCTGGTCCAGGGAGGCCGCGGTGCGTCCCGCGGCGACCACGGACGCGCCTTCGGCGGCGAAGGCGAGCGCGATAGCGCGGCCGAGGCCGGAACCCGCGCCGGTGACGAGGACGGTCTTGCCGGTGAAGCGGTTCATTACGTTGACTCCTCTGTGAGTGACGCATTACTTGGTGCGGTGGTTCAGGAGGGCCGCGACGGCGAGGGCGGCCCCCGTCGCGGCCAGGGTCCAGGGGTCGCTCTCGAGTGTGAGCAGGACGGCGAAGAGGACGGTCGGGCCGCATTCCATCGCGGTGTTCAGCACGCCGCCTGCGAGACCGGTCTGCCGCCGCGGCACCCCTTCGGTGGCGAGCACGGCGGCTCCCGCGAAGGAGGCCGCGGTGCCCGCCGGCAGCAGCACAAGGCCCGGCAGCAGCCCGTACGCGTACGAGGTGTGCGTAGCGAACCCGGTGAAGGCGAGGAGGACGAGCCCGGCCGCGCCTGTGCCCAGCCCGGCGGCCGTGACGGTCCGGGCTCCGTACCGGCCGATGAGCGGTCCCGCCGCCCGGCCCGAGGCGAGCAGTGCGACGGCGAACGGCACGAAGGCGGCCGAGGTCTGCAACGGTGACCAGTCGCGCTCCTGCTGGAGGTGGAGTGAGAGGACCACGAAGGTCATCGCGGTCGCGCAGGAGCTCAGCGCGACGGCCGCAAGGGCCAGGCCCCGCCGCCGGTCGGACAGGAAGCCGGGGGGCAGCAGGGGATCGCGGGCCCGGCGCTCGGCGTACCAGAACGCGACCAGCAGCGCGGTCCCGCCGAGCAGCGGCACGAGCACGTCGGCCGACGATCCGGGGCGGGTGTCGGTGACGACGAGCCCGTAACTGGCGAGGGTGATACCGGCGGTGGCGAGCAGAGCACCGGGCAGGTCGAGACGCCTGCCCCGGTTCGGTGCGGTGTCCGGCAGCAGCCTGGGCGTGAGGACGAGGGCTGCGATCGCCACCACGACGGGTACCGCGAAGGTCCAACGCCAGGAGAGCAGCGCCGAGATGACGCCGGAGAGCAGATGGCCCGCCGTCGCGCCGAGCACCGAGAGTCCGCCCCAGGTGGCCATCGCCCTGCCGTACGCGGCGGGGGAGGGGAAGACGGCGCGCAGCACGGCCATGGCGGCCGGCGCGACGAGGGCCGCGCCCGCGCCCTGGGTGAAGCGCGCCGCGAGCAGTGCCTCGATACCGGGGGCGAGCGGGGCGGCGGCCGACGCGATGGCGAAGAGGACAAGGCCCGCGATGAGGGCGCGCCGCCCGCCGTAACGGTCGGCGAGGCGCCCGCCTAAGAGCAACAGCCCCGCGAAGGTCAGTCCGTAGGCGGTGCTGAGCAGGATCACGTCGGCGCGCTCGAGGACGAGTTCGCGAGCAACGCGGGGCAGCGGTATGGCGATCGCGGCGAGCGTGAAGATCAGCGTGGCCTGGATGCCGCCGAGAAGGACGAAGGCGCGTCTGTGCTGTGAGACGGTGGCGCGTTCCGTGCCCGTGGCGGTGGCGGTCATACTTCCCCCTGATATTTGACCGATCGGTCCATTATTTGGACGCACGGAAGCGGCCTGACGGCTCCGCCGGGTGTGATGTCGGGTGTGGTGCGGTGTGACTCAGTCCAGCAGGGACAGTGCCTGTTCGGCCGCGTCCCGCACCCGGGCGGGATCGTTCGATGCCTTGCCGACGATGCGTACGCCCTGCAGCAGGACGAGCAGCAGGTGGGCCAGCGCTCGCGGTTCCCGGCCCTCGGGGAGCTCTTCCTGGGCCTGGGCCCGCACGAGCGCGGAGTGCAGCAGGGTCTCGATGTGCTCCCAGCTGATCTCGACACGGCGGGCCGCCGCGGGGTCGTGCGGGGCCAGCTCGGCTGCGGTGTTGGTGACGAAGCAGCCGTTCAGCCGCCCATCCGGAGAGGCGGCTTCCGCGGCGAAGCGGCGCACCAGCCTCCGAACCGCAGGCAGTGCGGGGCCTGGCTGGGACAGCTCGGACATGAGGAGCGGGTCGCGCATCTCGGCGTACCGGTCCATGGCCTTCAGGTACAGCTCGTGCTTGCTGCCGAAGGTCGCGTAGATGCTGGCGCGGCCGATGCCGAGGTGCTCGACGAGATCTGTCACCGACGTCGCTTCGTAACCGCGCCGCCAGAACAGCTCAAGGGCCGACTGCAGCGCGGCGTCCGGATCGAATTCCTTGGTCCTGGCCACGTCGAAGACCCTAGTCTTATCTGGACTGCTCGGTCAATAATCGAGCGCGTGGGACCTGCAAGGGAGCGGAGCGAGCGCGAGGCTCTTGTAGGGCTGCTGCGCTCGATTATTGGCCGAGCAGGCGGCAGCGTCCCCGGCGCCGCCCGCTATGGCAAAGCCAACCAGGGGTCGAAGGGCGGGGCCATCCCCGCGCACGCGGTGGGTGGTCCCTCCTCCCGCCGACCCGGACGAGGCCCTCCGACGGTGGTCCTCGCGCACATGGGGATGGTCCCGAGTCGCGGCCCCGGGAGCGGCGGCCTCTGCTCCGTGCGGCGACGGGCTGCGTGCGACAGCCGGACATTCTCGCCGCATTGCGGGGTACGCGGATGGCATACGCCCTCAGGAGGAATCATGGCCGGACTGATCGCCCGTCTCACGCAGTTCACCCGCAGCCCCCAAGGGCGGCGGACCATCGCTTCGGCCCGGCGCGCCGCGGCCGACCCGCGCAAGCGCGCCCAGGTTCGCAGCCTGTTCGGCCGGCTGCGGGGACGCCGGTGACGTCGGCGCTTCGGCGGATGACCGGAAGCAACCGCCGCGCACCTCCCCGGCCACGACACGAGGACCTTCACCGTCCTCACCGTCGCGTGCGCAGGAATCACCTGACCCGCGGCCGGCGACGCGTCAGAACTGGCGAAGGCGGAAGGTTGGATGGCTTTACTCGCGAGTAGTGCCGCTAGTTGTTCATGGGTTTGGGGTTCTGGCACAGATCTTGGGGAGCGGTCGCGGAGGGTGACAGGTTTGTTCGATTGCAGGGAGGGCGGCGACCTCGGGGAGCGTCAGCGTTCACGCATTCTGGTCCACCACCAGTGCGTCGTCGCCCACTTGTTGTAGTTGGGCTCCGGCAAGGTGCGGCGCTCGAATTCCTCATCGATACGCGTAATCAATCGGCCCAGGTCCCGTTTGGCTCCGGGCGGAAGGTGGAGCATCGCCCACTCCAGGTCATCACGGGCATCTCCCACCCCGGGCGAATCAAACGCGGAGGCGTCCAGGTAACGTCCGGGCTCGTTAAAGGCCCACGCGAAACACGAGAGTGCCATGGCGACCGTGTTGGGCCGCGTCCCCTGGTCTTCGACCCCGCGGATCGCTGCACGAGTCCGCGCGGAGACACCGGGGACTCTCATGACCGGATACTGCCATCGTGGCCGCCACCGCTCTGCACGGACGGCCTTGGGGCGCCTACGCGGCATCGCCCTTTCGGATCAACATGAGGCCATGTTGCCACGGATGGGCACCTGCATGCACTGGCTATATACCGGTCGAAGCAGGGGCTCCTGCCATCCGGTTCTCGCGCAGCTCTTGGGGAACATTGAGGTGTTGCTGGAGCAGGATCATCTTGCGGAGGAGTTCGAATCCGGCGCGGCCGTAGAGCTGCCTCTTGATCTTCTTGATGCGGGTGACGGCGCCCTCGATGCTGCCGGAGCTCCAGTCGACAGTGAGCCCGGCTGTCACGGCGTCGAGGTCTCGGAGCAGGTGCAGTGCGGAGCCGGTGAGGCCCGGTAGCTGGCTGGTGTCGACTGCGTCGATCCAGGTGGGGAGTGTCGAGCCGAGGCGGTCGGTGAGTATCTCGCCGAAGCCGCGGATATGTCCGGCGGCTTTGGCTAGTTCGGGACAGCGGGCCAGAACCTCCTTCAGGTCGGCCCGGTCTTCCTCTGTCAAGGTCATGGGGTGCCGGGTCAGCCAGCCGGTCACCTGCCGTACCGACGGCGGCCGCGGGGCCGCGTCGGCTGGAGCCCTGCGGAGGGTGGCGATGTGGGCGCGGACCATTTGATAGGTGCCGGGCGCATTGTCGGCAACGAGCTAGCCGTGCAGTCGGGTGACGCTGGTGCATCCCTCGGCCAATCGCCGCTCCAGGTAGGGCTTGTAAGGGTCCAGTCTGCTGGGCCGGGGCCGGTTCTCGCGGATGGTGTCCTGCCGGCGTGCGGCGTTCGCGTTACCGGAGCACGGTGTTGAGACCCCAGCCCGGGTGCCGGGCAATCGTGCGGCGTGAGTGGCCTTGGGCGAGGAGCTCGTGGAGCAGGGTGTGTGCTGCCTTCTTCCGTTCGGCCCGCCGGCCGACGGGCGCCGGTGGTCTTGCGGCCGACCGGGGTCAGGACGGGTCGCGCCCTGGCGGCGTGCCAGTGGGCGACGGATTGCGCAGGCACTCGCGGTGGGCGGCGACGCAGGCTTCAACGGCCCGGCCGAGGTCCTGCCACAGATGGACCGGTCGGCGACCTGCAGAGCGTCGGGGGCACCGCGGCGGGCGCCCTCGGCGTACGCGCCGGCTCGGTCCCGGCAGATGATCTCCACGCCTGGGTGCTGGATCAGCCAGGCGGCCAGTGGCCCGGCTTCGCGGGTCGGGAGCACATCGACCACGCGATGGTCTTCGACGCTGGTCAAGACGGTGGATTAGGTCTGGCCGCGACGGATCGCGAAGTCGTCGACTCCCAGCACCCGTGGCGTGCTGAACCTTGGATCGGGCAATGCCATGACCCTGCGTAACAAGGTCATCCGTCCCGCCCCGAAGTCCAGCTGGGCGGCCAGCCGAGCGCCGGCCCGCCCGGCCAGCGCGAGCCCCATTTGCTCCAGGGTGTGGTCGAGCCGGGTGGTGAACCGTGCGTGCGGGGCGGCGAGCCAGGAGAAGGGCTCGGCGAACGTCCGGCGGGGACAGTCCGCCACTCCGCAGATGAAACGCCGGACCGTCGACCGGATCACGAAGCCCTGTTCAGCGAGCGGAAGGTCCTTTGACCATCAGAGAGTTGATGGAGCGTCACTTTCGACTGCCGGGTTGCCAGGCGTACGCGGTCTCACGCGGCCCAGCCCGTCACAATCGAACACCAAGGTGACGCTCCGCGACCGCTCCCCAAGATCTGTGCCAGAACCCATTTCTCGTGAACACCTACGAGCCTGCTGATCACCAAATGCTGCCCCAACCAGTGAACAAACACTGCTGCTGAACGTGAACGAAGCCAGTTGGAAAATGGTCGATTCACCGGAATCAGCGAAAGTGCTCCAGAACCGCACCCACCCTTGTCAAGCCGCGGGTCAGGCAGTGTGCTCCCCGCACATGCGGGGGTGGTTGCCGCCGACCCTCGTCTTCGCTGGCCTGCTGCAACTGCTCCCCGCACGTGGGGATGGCCCCACCCGGCCGAACGCGAGTACGAAACCTGCCCTGCCCCCGCGTGCCCTCGCCTGCGTTGCCGCAGGCCCGCTCACGGCATCCGCCCCGCACCAGGGAGCGGGAGCCCGATGGATTCTCGCGTTCTACAGGTCGAGTACTGCCCACATCCTGCGGCCGTCTTCCGCGGTGTCCGTGCCGCACGAGACCGCGCCCAGGCCGGTCAGTTCCGCCAGGACGGCTGTGTCCGCGACCGTGAGTCCGGGCCGGTGGGACAGGGCGACGATCAGTGCCTGCCGGTTCTGGTCCGCGAGGTGTAGGGATACCCGCCGACCGCCATCGGCGACCGCGGCCCGCACCAACGCCTCCGTCAGGTCCCCCGCAGCTTGGTCGGCCTCTCGGTATCCCCAATCGTGCAGCTGGCGCACGACGTTGCCGCAGGCCTTTTTCGGCGACCAGGCAGCTGCCTCGAGCGACCAGTTCGCCGACCGCCGGTTCCGTACGAGCATCCGAGTCCGCGCCGTTCCTTCCAAGCGCGTTTCAGGACGCGGCGGCTGTACAGGTCGCTTCGGTGGCGGCGGGCTCTTCGGCGGGTAGTCCGGTGTGTGATCCAGCACGAGTGCTCCCAGGATCGGCGCGGGTACCCATCGTAGAGGCGCGATCGACAGATCCACCGTGCCCGTGACTTTCGACGGCGCGGATCCGTGGACTGCGATCATCGGCGCCGGCTGCGTCATTCAGGGCGGCCCGGGGCTTGTCAATTGGTAACCTATAGATTACCAATAGGGGGTGGACCCGTTCAACGCCCTGGCTGACCCCATACGCCGTGACCTGCTGCGCACACTTGCCTCCGGTCCGGCGCGAGTGGTCGACCTCGCGGCGCGGCATCCGATCAGCCGACCCGCGGTGAGTAAACATCTGCGCGTGCTCACCGAGGCGGGGCTGGTCACCGTCGAGGACCGCGGTCGCGAGCGCCACTACGCGCTCGCCTGCCCGGGCCTCGCCCCGGTACGCGCTCTGCTCGACGAGCTCGTCGGGCGCCGCCCACCGATCCCCGAGAAGGCCTTCGACGCCCTCGACCTGGAGGTCCGCAGAACCGTCCATGACCGTCGGACCGGCACGGGCGCCGACGCCGCTCCCGGCACCGCAAGCTCTCAGGAGGAATCAGCATGACCAGCACCCCCACCGGGCGTCGCGTGAGCATCGACGGCCTGGACAGCATCGCCTTCGACCGCACCTTCCGGGCCGGCATCAGGGACGTCTGGGCGGCGGTCACCGAGCCGGACCGTCTGGCCCGATGGATCGGCGAATGGACCGGCGACCCGTCGACCGGCTCGGTCGACTTCCGGATGCTCTACGAAGGCGACGGGCATGAGCCCGAACTCCTCACCATCCAGGAGTGCCGGGCCCCTCACCGTCTGGCCCTCAAGTCGCAGGTGCCCGGCCAGGAACTCATCTGGCACATGACTCTCACGCTCGTCGAACACGAGGGCACCACCACGCTCACCTTCACCCAGTCCGTCGGCGACGACCCAGCGATGGCGGGCGGAGTCGGCCCCGGCTGGGACTACTACCTCGACCGGCTCGTCGTCGCCGAGACCGGCGGCGACCCGGCATCCGTTGACTTCGGCTCCTACCACCCGGCCCACGAGCAGCACTACCTCGACATGTTCAGTTGAACCGGAGGACGACGCCGAGTACGAGGGCCAGGCGGTTTCGTTGGATCCAGGGCGTGGAAGCTGCTGGCCCGCGAGAGGGCTGGTCCTGACGTCCCGGCCCGACGCAGGATCGAGCGGGACGACGAGACGATCGCCGGGCGGGTCGAGGAGGTGTGGGCTTGCGCACGGAACTCGCGGTGGCCCGTGGAGCCTCCGGCCCACCCGGAGCCCAAAATCCTGCCGCCTCTGGAGCTGACCGACGAGATCGCCGCCGAGCTCACGGTCCTGACCGGCTTCGACCAGGACCTCGCGGCCGAGGCCACCCGGTGTGAGGCTTGGTGCGGGCCGCGTCAGCGGTGACTGCGGCGTCCTTCGCATTGGTTTTCGCCTCCCCGGATAGAGATCGGCGATCCGCCGCATCGCGAGTCGGGGAAGGTAGGCCGACCGCACAGCCCGCGTCGGCCAGCGGTCCCATTGCAGGGCCGCGAGGAACATGACGGGGACGAACCGGAGAGCGGTGCGTAGGGTGCCCGAGTCGGACCTTGGCCCGTAAATGCCCCGCAACAGCTGGTCAGAGGTGGAGCAGCGGCGGATGCATCGGAGCAACCTCGTCATTCGGCCCACGTCTCCCATGGGCACAACAAAAGGGCGCCTGTCAGGGAAATCCCCTGGTCAGGCGCCCCTTTTCCGTCCCACGCCGTGGCGGGTGGCTGGCGCCGGCTCTTGGCCCCCGGTGGCCGACCGAGACCGGGGTGTGAGGGTTTTCGGTGCACCGGCTGGGATGGCAGCCCTTGTACGGATGTTCCGGAACCCCGCCGGACGCGGGCTGGGGTGAGACGTTCGGGCGGGGCTGGCTTCTTCCAGGGAGGAGGACTCAACGCCGGTACTGCCTCAAGTGCTGGGCGGCTGCTGATTGGAAGGCGTCGTGAGCCCGGCGGGCTCGGTCTTCCGAGCTGTCGATGGCTGGACGATCGTCGTGTGCGTGGTTCTTGATCTCACTAGACGCGTCAACCAGAGTAGTCGCCAAGCGTAGGAGCGTTGCGTTGTCCGTCGCGAGGGTGAGCGCGGTCACGGCCTTGGTCACTCCGCACTGTGCCTCGAACCGGCCCGTCTGTAGCTCCAGACTGTCCGCCTCGCCCGTCCCGCGGACGACATGTTTCAGGTACTGGTGGCGGCGATAGTCTGTCGCGGCACCGAGCAGGCTGGCTACTGCAGCAGTCAGCGCTTGCCGATCACGATCA
The DNA here is from genome assembly GCF_040638385.1 of Streptomyces sp. NPDC026589. Taxonomy (NCBI): domain Bacteria; kingdom Bacillati; phylum Actinomycetota; class Actinomycetes; order Kitasatosporales; family Streptomycetaceae; genus Streptomyces; species Streptomyces sp. NPDC026589. The sequence goes on along the minus strand of NZ_JBEZYG010000008.1, from coordinate 1,373 downwards.
CGGCGGGTGGAGAGAGTGATGAGGTGCTGCATAGCGCCCGCCACGAGGGCACCGAGCAGGGTGCCCAGCACGGCGATGATCGCAGTTGCCACAAGATTCCCCTTCTGCTGTCCTCCTTCCGTATTATCGGACGCTTTCTTCACCCAAAGCCGGTGTTACCAAATTGATTTGAAGGTATGAGATCAGGTCCTGTCGTGATTGCAGCAGCTGCCTGACGAGCTGGTGCGTGATTGCGTTGGAGACATGGCTGCCTGAACTGGTGGTATGTGTCAGCCGGTGAAGTTGCGGTCGGAGACGAGGCCGGCGATGGCCCGGCAGGTGGCGGGCAGGTTCTCTCGGCGGTGGATCCAGCTGCCGGGTTGCTTCCAGCGTTTGTGGTCGGCGAGGGCGTGTTCGACGGTGATGCGCTTGGAGGGGTGCCGGTGCCGGGCTCGTAGGTGGGCTTCGAGGACCTCGGGCGGGCTGATCTTGTTTCCCTTCCCGGGCGGGTCACCGCCTGGCCGGGATGGTCGCGGCGGAGTCCGAGGTAGCCGTCGTCCAGAAGGGCTCCCACGTCGGAGAAGTGCCGGAAGCAGGTACCGATGCCTTCGTTGCGAGCGGCGGTCGCGTCATGTATCCGTCCTGGTAGCAGGGTGTCGGTCCAGAGCGTGCGGCCCTGATGGTCGGCGACGACGCTGGCCCTCACCGTGTTCTGCTTCTTCTTCCCCGAGACGAAAGCACGGCGTCCGCCGCGGCTGGCCGGGGGCCGGCGGACCTGGACCTCGGTGGCGTCCAGCCGCGGCTCAATGCCTTCGGCCTGGGCGTATGCGAACACATCCGCCAGGGTCCGCAGCCGCAGCCGCAGCCGCAGCCGCAGCCGCAGCCGCAGCCGCAGGCCGGTCCGGTCCGGGACCGCATCCCCGCTCGGCCGGCAGCCCTCGTATCTCGCCGATCGCCCGGGTGATGGTGGAGCGGTCGACGCCGAACAGCAGCCCCAACGCCGCGTGCGGCAGATCGTGCCGCAAGTCAATCAGCGTGGCCACGAGCCGGTCGACGAACACCAGCCGATCAGGGACACCGGCTCCTACCTCGCGCTTCCTGGCCCCGCCGCGAGCTTCATGACGACGCCCCTCGACCACGGCCTGCCACGGGCCGGCCAACTCCTCAACCAGGGGCGCGAGATGGCTCCGCGAGACTCCCGTGAACACCTGATGCGCGAGAACTCTCCGAGTGACCATGATCACCACATGTGGATCATGACACCCACCAGCAGAAACACATCACCCACAATCACGCACCAGCTCGTTAGGGCTCGCAGAGAATCAACATGCTGACTTGATCTCTGTGGGGTTGCTGTTGTTGGTGAGGAACGCGGTGACGTCGGCGGGTGTACT